>CAYVDO010000432.1:0-6531 GCA_964450125.1 uncultured bacterium | reverse complement strand
TGAGACCCCCGAGGCGGCATCGAGCTAGGAGCCTGTCGCCGTGCGCGGCACATTTTCCGACAGGCTCCTAGGTGGCGGCGCGCGACTGTGCACCCGATTCCTGGCACGTCGGCACGATCTTCGCTCCATCGACCCATTCCCCGGCCCTTCCGCGCGTCGGCCCATCGCCCTGGCAGCACTGCGCGCGGCCGGCGCCGGTGTTTGACGCGTCATTCGGGAGACGAATACTTTTCGAGAGTTTCCGTGGGCTTCGGCGCCGGAGCGGGCCGGCACCGAAGTTCATGTTCGACGGATCGCCGGGCCGGGCGCTTTGGCTCGTGGGGTCAGGTCGAAGCTCTCGGACCCAGCTCGGGATGGAGGCTAGAGAATGAGCGTTCGCGTCGCAGTGAATGGCTTTGGACGGATCGGTCGGCTGGTGATGCGGACAGGGCTCGGGTCGAAAGACATCGAGTTCGTGGCCGTCAACGATCTCACCGATCCCAAGACTCTGGCCCACCTCTTCAAGTACGACTCGATCCACCGCACCTATCCCGGTGAGGTGAAAGCCGGTGACGAAAGCCTCGTGATCGACGGCAAGGAGATCAAGGTCACGGCGCAGAAGGATCCGGCGCAACTTCCGTGGAAGGAATTGAAGGTCGACATCGTGATCGAGTCGACCGGTAAGTTCACCGATCGCGACGGCGCCGCGAAGCACATGGCCGCCGGTGCCAAGAAGGTCTTGATCTCGGCGCCAGCGAAGAACGAGGACGTCACGCTCTGCTACGGCGTCAATCACACGACGTACGATCCGGCCAAGCACCACATCATCTCCAACGCCTCTTGCACCACGAACTGTCTGGCGCCAGTGGCGAAGGTGCTCCACGAGAGCTTCGGCATCCGCCGCGGCCTCATGACCACGGTCCACTCGTACACCAACGACCAGGTCACCCTCGACTTCCCGCACAAGGATCTGCGACGGGCGCGCGCTGCGGCGCTGTCGATGATTCCCACCACCACGGGTGCAGCAAAGGCGGTGTCGCTGGTGCTGCCGGCGCTCAAGGGCAAGCTCGACGGCTTCGCGATCCGGGTGCCTACCCCCAACGTCTCGGTGGTGGACCTCACCTGTGAGCTGGAGAAGGACGCCTCCAAGGATGCCATCAACGCCGCGGTGAAGGCCGCCGCAGATGGCCCGCTCAAGGGCGTGCTGCGTTACGTGGACGAGCCGCTGGTGTCGATCGATTTCAACGGCGACCCCCACTCGTCGTGCTTCGATGCGCTCACCACCAGCGTGATCGACGGCAAGCTCGCCAAGATCCTGAGCTGGTACGACAACGAGATGGGGTTCTCGAACCGCATGATCGACGTCGTGCGCTACATCGCGAAGAGCCTCTGAGACGGACGCGCTTCGCGGCGACGTCTCGACCGAGGAGAAAACGATGGCACTGCCCACGCTTCGCGGTCTCGACCTTCGGGGTCAACGTGTGTTCCTGCGCGCCGACCTCAATGCACCGATCAAGGACGGCAAGGTCACGGACGACACGCGCCTCTCCGCCACCTTGCCGACCCTCAAGCTGCTGCTCGACGGCGGCGCGCGGGTGGTGCTCGCCAGCCACCTCGGCCGCCCCAAGGGCAAGCCCGAACCCAAGTACTCCCTCGCGCCCGTGGCCGCTCGCCTGAGCGAGATCCTGGGCGCGCCCGTTCCGCTCGCGCACGATTGCATCGGGCGCGAGGTGGAGGCGCAGGTTGCATCACTCGCTCCGGGCAAGTGCTTGCTCCTCGAAAACCTGCGCTTTCACGCCGGTGAGGAGAAGAACGAGCCCACCTTCGTGGCCGCGCTCGCCAAGCTCGCCGACGCCTACGTCAACGACGCCTTCGGCACCATGCACCGCGCGCATGCATCCACGGCGGGGATGGTGCCGCTGGTCCACTGCGCTGCAGCCGGCTTGCTGGTGCAGAAGGAGATCGAGTCGCTCGGTCGTTTGCTCAGCGGCGACCTCGACCGCCCGTTCGTCACGATCCTCGGCGGGGCCAAGGTCTCCGACAAGGTCCAGGTCATCGAGAGGCTCCTCGAGCGGGTGAACGCGCTCCTCGTCGGCGGGGCGATGGCCTACACCTTCCTCAAGGCCCAGGGCGTGCCGGTGGGCAAGTCGCTGGTCGAGGAAGACAAGCTCGACTTCGCCCGCGGCGTGCTCGAGCACGCGGCGCAGAAGCGCATCGCCATTCACCTGCCCTCGGACCACGTGGCCGCCGCGGGCATCGAGGACGCCGCTAGCGCGGAGGTGGTGGGTCGCGACGGCATCCCCGCGGACAAGCTCGGCGTCGACATCGGCCCCGCCACCGCCAGCGCGTACGCTGGCGTGATCGCAGGCGCGAAGAGCGTATTCTGGAATGGCCCGATGGGTGTCTTCGAGACCGCCGCGTTCGCCAAGGGCACGTACGCGGTGGCCGAGGCCGTGGCGACGGCCAAGGCGTTCACGGTCGCCGGCGGCGGCGACTCGGTGGCGGCACTCGAGCGCGGCGGTTACACGTCGCGGCTCAGCCACGTCTCGACGGGTGGCGGCGCATCGCTGGAATTCCTCTCGGGCATCAAGCTGCCGGGCATCGCAGCCTTGGAAGCACGGGGCGAGGGAAAGGTCTGAGGGACACATGGCGCGGAAACCCTTCATCGCCGGCAACTGGAAGATGCACGGCCGCGCCGCCGAGGCGCGGTCGTTGGCCCAGGCGCTCGGTGCGAAGCTCGGCTCCGTCGCTGGCGTGGACGTCGGCATCGCACCGCCCTTCACGGCACTCGAGCTGGTGCGCGCCGAGATCGCCAGCACCAAGATCCTGCTGGGGGGTCAGAACCTGCACGAAGAGCCGAAGGGTGCGTTCACGGGCGAGATCGCGGCCGGCATGTTGGTGGACGCCGGTTGCCAGTTCGTGATCATCGGCCACTCGGAACGGCGCCAGTACTTCGGCGAAACCGATGGGGGAGTCGCCAGGAAGCTCCGCGCCGCAGCGGCGGCAGGGCTCATCCCGATCGTGTGCGTGGGCGAGACCCTCGCCGAGCGCGAGGCGGAGCGCACCGCGGCCGTGATCGAAGGCCAGATCCGCGGCGCGCTCACCGGGCTCGGCACCGACGAGGCGCCCAGCTTGGTGATCGCGTACGAGCCGGTGTGGGCGATCGGCACGGGCCGCACGGCGACACCGGAGCAGGCCGAAGAAGTCCATGCCAGGATCCGGACGTGGCTCGAACAGATCCTCGGTGCCACGCGCGCCGAACGAACTCGGATCCAGTACGGCGGGAGCGTGAAGGCGGACAACGCCAGAGCGCTGCTCTCTCAACCCAACATCGACGGGGCGCTCGTCGGCGGCGCCAGCTTGGACGCCGCTTCCTTCGAGGCCATCGTCCTCGCGGCTCGCTGAGTCGCCCAGACCTGGCGTCGCCCCAACCAACGCGGAGAAAGCCTCATCATGTGGTACACGATTTTGGTTGTCGTGCAGTTGGTCGTCTCGCTTCTGTTGATCCTGCTGGTACTGATTCAGCAGGGCCGCGGCGCCGACATGGGTGCGGCGTTCGGTGGCGCCAGCCAGACGGTGTTCGGCGCCGCAGGCGCCGGTGGTTTCCTCGGCAAGCTCACCGCCGGTTTCGCGGCAGCGTTCTTCGCCGTCGCGCTGGTCCTGGCACGAATGGGTGCCGTGGGTACCACCGCCTCCGACAGCCTCATCCCGATCGAAGAACAGCCGGCGGCAACTCCCGCGAAGGCAGTAGACGAGAAGGCTCCCGCGCCCACCGCGGAGATCCCCGCCGTTCCGACGGAGCCCGCGCCCGGCGCTGCGGCGGCACCTGGCGCGCCTGCAGCCGAGCCGAGCCCGAGCGTCGCCGCCACGCCGCCAGCGTCCGCCACCCCTGCGACGCCCGAGCAGCCGGCCACGCCCTCGGTACCTCCGTCCGACGCGCGCTGATCGGCGGGCACGGGCGTCGCTAGCCCATGCAAAGCCCTCACGGGCTGCGATACGCAAGCCAGCTCGCGGAACGTCGAGCGACGACGCGCGTTGCCACTGGGGCGTACGTGCGCAGCGGCTGTGCTGTGCGTCCTGGATCCGCGACCTGTTTCGAGGCGATTTGCGGGTGCGCAGCTGCGCCTTCGCCGACGCACGAGCCGATAGGATGGGCCAGCGCCCACCGCACGGCGAGGCTCACGCGATCCCCCTCGTCACCGGGGCAGCGATTCACCCCGGAGCGCCTCCCTGGCTGCCGCGGCGCCGAGCCGGCGCTCCCGGCTGGCTCCGCTTCCGGTGGGCAACGATCGCGAGTCGTTGGCGACGGTTTGGAGCCGGCTCGAGACCCAGTGAGTGACGCACCGTGACCTATCTCTTGATCCACGGGGGCGGCTCGACCGGACGATTTTGGGACCGACTCGTTCCCCATCTCGATCGTCCGGCGCTGGCGATCGATTTTCCGGGTCGCAATGGCCGTCCTGCAGAGCTCGGCACGCTTTCGATCGAAGACGAAGTCGCGTCCGTGGTTGCCGACGTGGAAGCAGCGGCGCTCACCGGCCCGATCGTCGTCGTCGCCCACTCGTCGGGCGGCTTGGTGGTGCCCGGCGTGGTGGCACGGCTCGGCGCGCGCGTCGCGCACGTGGTTCTCAACGCCGCGCTGGTACCGCCCGAGGGTGGCTCGGGGATCGATTGCATGAAGCCCCACCACCGCGAGGGCTTGGTGATGGCCGTCGAGCAAGCGCGAGAAGCCGGCATCGTGATCACTCTGCCCGGCCCCCCGGAGGACCCTGAAGCGTTTCGAGCGGCGTACGGAGGCGATCCTCTCGATGACGACGCCCTCGCCTTCGTCGTGGATCCGGTGCGCTGTGTCCAGGACACCGTGCACCACTACTTTCAGCCAGTGCGCTGGTCGACGATCGCACACGTGCCCGTGACCTACGTCCTCACCGAGCGCGATCGGCCAGTCTCGCCGGCGATGCAGGAGGAGATGATCCGCCGGCTGCCGCGCGCTCCCACGGTGATACGCCTTCCGACCGGCCACGTTCCCGCCATCACGGCGCCCGGTGAGATGGCGCGTGTGCTCGCGTCGGTCGCGCTCCGATGACGCGCAGCGAGGGTGCGCGAAGGCGCCTCGTGCTCGCTGCGACGCTGGCGCTCGTGGGCTGCAGCGGTTCCGGCGGCGATCGCGACCACGATCCCTGGGCTGGGCTCGAGCCTCGCGGCCTCGCGGTGGGCCAGATCTTGGGAATGGCCACCCAGATGTACGAGGGGCCGAACCCGAGCTGGGAGCGCGACTTCGAGATCGACAAGCTCCTCGAGTCGGGGCTGCGCCGCATCCGCATCTCGATCGACTGGCCAAAGGTGGAGCCCGCGCAAGACCGGTTCGAGTGGACCAACACCGACCTCTTCATCTCGCTGCTCACGAGCGCGGGGCTGCAGGTGGACGGGCGACTGTCCTACGGCGTCGACTGGGCGCGCCCCGACGGCGACGACTCGGCGATTCGTCCCGAGGACTTCGCCGACTATGCCGCCCACGTGGCAGCCCATTTCTGCGGTGTGATCGAGAGCTACGAGCTCTGGAACGAAGAGAATCTCAAGATTTTCTGGAAGCCCGAGCCCGATCCCGACCGTTACGGCGCGATCCTCAAGGCCACGTTCACGGCCGTCCACCAGGCGTGCCCCACCGCACGGGTGCTCGTCGGCGGCCTCTCGGGCTTCGACCAGTACACGTTCGACCCGGGGCTCTACTACTTCCTGGAGGCGATGCACGCGTCGCATCCGGACATCGGCCAGTACTTCGACGCCGTCGCGATCCATCCGTACACGTTTCTGCAAACCACCCCCCCCGAGTGGTCTTGGCAGGGCGACTCTCGGGAGCTCTGGCCCGACATTCCGGGCCAGATCGCGCTCGCTCGCCAGCGTCTCGAGCGAATCGGCGCCGTCGGCAAGCCGATCTGGCTCACCGAATGGGGCTGGCCGTCGCTGATCATCGGCAAAGCGAACCAGGCCGCCTTCTTCACGCGCGGCGCGCTCTTGGCGATCGCCGCGGGCGTCGAGGACCTCGACTGGTACACGTTCTGGGACCGCGAAGGCGGTAGCTTCCCACCCACCGAGGACTACTTCGGGCTCTTCACGTGGTCGGGTGCTGCCGACGGACCCCACGAGAAGCCCGCGTTTCGCGCGGCGTCCACCCTCGGCAGGTTGCTCGCGACCTCGCGCTTCGCCGCCGATCTCGGTGCGGCACTCGCTCTACCCGAAGGAGCCGTGGCGCTCGCTTTCGCCGACGACGTCGACGGCCACGTGACGTTCGTCGGTTGGGACTCGGTACCCGATCGCAACACCCCGGTCGAGCTGCAAAGCCCTCCCCGGCGTCAGGCGTACACCTGCACCACCGACATCGGCGACGCCGCTTGCGAGCCGGGTGTCGCGAGCGCGGTCGCGCTCGAGCTCACCGGTCGCGCCATCTACGTGCGGTTCGATCGCTGAGCGAGCGTGACGCGCTCACGGCGAGGGACCGGCGCCGGTCGGATCGGCGGCGCGCGCCCGCGATCGCTTGCGCGCCGGCCTAGC
>CAYVDO010000431.1:0-6576 GCA_964450125.1 uncultured bacterium | reverse complement strand
GGAGAAACGCGCCGCCTGACCAACGCCTTCATCCACAACATTTGATAATTTCTCTGACGATGGATCCAGCTCGCCAGCGAGGTACTCGCAAACCACGCGGTTGAAGGACTCGGTAATGACGCGCCGGTTGAACCCGTCGATGTCGATCCGGATCTCATCGGGTGCGGTGAAGAGGTCGAGCTGGTTCTCACGGGCGTAAAACACGGTGACTTGCTCGCCTGTGCGCCAGACGATGCCATCGGTCGAGAGGCTGGTGCGGATCTGAACCGGCGGTTCGTGATCGACGAGATACCCATCGACCACGGCTTGCCGGTACTCGTAGCTGAAGATCGGGATGCCGAAGAGCTGCGTCGTGTGGAGCGCGGGCGTGGCGGTGAGGCCGATCTTCACGGCATCGAAGTAGTCGAGGACGCGGCTGTATTTCGAGATGTAGTCGTCGAAGCTGCGGAACCCGAGCTCGGCGTCCGAGAGCTCACGGTCGAGCAGATAGCCTCGGTGGCACTCGTCCACCACGATGCAGTCGTACTGATCGACGGGTGGCGCGGCGGTGTCCTCGGCCGGATAGAGGATGCGCTTCACGAGCCCTTGCACCGTGGCGATGTGGACCGCGGTGTCGCTGTCCGGCTGCGGATCGTCCAGCTCTTTGATGCCAAAGGTGTCGGCGAACGTCTGCAGGCTCTCCATCCGGGTGTCTTTGAACGCGTTGGCCGCCTGCTCGCCGAGGGCGGAGCGGTCGACGAGGAACAGAACGCGGCGAAACCGCTTCGCCTTCAGGAGGCGATAGATGAGCGCGATGCAGGTCTTCGTCTTGCCGGTGCCCGTCGCCATCGCGAGCAGCATTTCGCGCTTGCCCTGACGGATCCCGTCTTCGACGGCCTGGATGGCCTCGCGCTGGTACGGGCGCAGACGAAAGCCGTACTCGAACGGCTCCTGAACGAGCTGCTCGTTGGCGTGCTGCTCGTCTCGCTTGAGGAGCGCGGCGAGCCCCTCCGGCGTGTACCAGCCGTCGAGCGCATACCCCAGGTTCGTGGAGCTTCGGAGATCGCAGAACCAGGTGCCGCTCCGTGTTGCGAGCTGACGCAGGTACGGGCGGCCGTTCGATGAGAAGGCAAACGGGATGCGGTATTCGCCCCATGGGCCGCCCGGTGAGCTAACGCCATCACATGTCTCGAAATCGCGGCTGTAGCGCTTCGCCTGGAGCAGGGCACCGGAAACGTCGATATTCCTACGCTTGGCCTCGACGGTCGCGACGGGGACCAGGCCGACGAACAGCACGTAATCCGCCGGACCGCTGGCGGTCGGCCACTCCGCGATCGCGAGGTTCCTGCCTTTCTCAGGGCGCGCCCCCTTTCCGAATCGCAGATTTCGGGAGTCCGCGACCCAGCCGGCTTGGCGTAGCTGCGCGTCGATGAGGTCGCGGGTCTCGGCTTCGTCGATCTCCAGCACCGTCGCCGCTTGGGCGGCAGCGGCAACGAGGGCGGGCACTATGGTCTTCGGCTGATCCAGGGCGCTCGCTTGCTGTGCCGTCAGCTTCCTCTCGAGCGCAACCTTCGCCCGCTCCACCTCCGAGGCCATCTGCTCCCAGAAGGCCCGCTCGTCGGTGGTCTCCCGCAACTCGGCTTCGAGCGAGACGAGGCGCTGACTGGCCTCCTGGTGCGCCGCCTGGTGGTCAGCCAGTGCCGCTCGGAGCGCCTCTAGCTCCGCGCGAAGATCCTCGCTCTCGTTCTTCGGCGGGGTTGGGGGGACGAAGGGGCCCGATTTGAACCCAGGGTCGCGGAAGGTGCGGTGGTACCAGACGCCGAGCTGCCAGGTGACCTTGAGCGTCGCGAGCGCACTGTGGTGATCGCCCGCAACGGCGTGACTCGCGGCGTTGCCCGCACGACGGACCTCACCGAACAGCTGGGCGACTTCGCGGGGGAGAATCCCCTGGTCCTGCAGCCGGCGGATCAGTTCGTACTGAGCCTCTTCCGGAGAGGAGTACAGGCCGACGTTGGATGCGACGAGCTGGGCCAGGAGCTCGGTCAACTGCCGCAGCTTGAGGATGGTGGTGTTGGGGTCGTCGGCGAAGTACCGCTCGGCCAGCATGCCGAGCCGCACGAGCTGCTCGTCGTGTTCGGCAAGGACCGCGAAGTTGGTGCGAGACTCGGGTCTACGCGCGGCCATGCTGGGTCTCGGCATTGCGCTCGCGGACAATTCTTGCGTGTTCGACACCCGAGAGACTCATCGGGAAACTCGACAACGATACCACCGCGATTGCGTACGCCAACGACCGCCGCCGACGGCGGACGGCAGAAGCAGATGCTTGGTATTCGCGTGCTGCGCAACCCGCGATCGCGCCGGCGAGGTGAGCTGATCTAGCTTCGCCTCACGAGCCGCGTTCGGCGCGGATCGCTTGAATCTCCGCGATGGCTTCGAGGTCCTTGGGACGGCCAGCGGCACGCTTGACGTGGATGAGCATGTCGAGGTCGCCCACCACGATGAAATCGACCCCGCCGTGCGCGAGTGCCCCGAGCAGGGCTTCGAAGTTCATCGCTCGGTGGCGGTGACCGTCTGGGCCGTGCCGCGGGTTCGGGCGGCGAAGTCGTAGAGCGCCTGGAGATCACGAATCCGCTGGGCGGGCGTCAGCCGCAACCGATCGCGAATGAGCGTACGGTCGACGTCGCGCTCGTAGCATTCGATGACGGCGTCGAGCGAGCTCCACTCACCGCCACCTACGTCGTTCTCGGCTTCGGGCATGGGGCGATCGTAACAATCTCCTGAACGCGCGACCACATCACCCGCACGCTGCCCAACGGCGAGGTCGCGTGGGAGCCGACCCGAACCGCTGGCGCGAGACGCGGCGGACCAGGGCGCCGATCGGCTGGAGCGCCGTCGCTCCGTCGACAGCCAGGGATCACAACCCCGGCGGCCGAGGGACCGGCCGCCCTCCAGCGAGTCGTGCATGGATCCGCACGAGCTTCCCGCTGGAGCAGCCGTCTGCGGGGTGGCGACCGAGCGACGGCAGAGCCGCCATCCACTGCGTGAGGGTGCCGTGGCGACTGGTCAACGAGCCTGTTAGGTTGCGGGCACTTCGAGCGGCTGGAAATGGGCGTTTCCGGTGGGCTCGGGGAATTGCTTGCGGTAGTAGGTCGTACCCGGCGCAGCGACGGAGAAGGTTCGTCTCGGCGCCCGATCCGCCGGACGCGCGTGCGCCGGCCACCCCCGAGAACCGTGCATGATCCGCAACCGAGAGATCCGAAATCTCCGCGAGTCGCTCGAACGTGAGATCCTGCCCAACATCGAGAAGCCGTCGCGCTACCTCGGCAACGAGCTCAACACTGCGCAGAAACACGAGGCGCTCGCCACCGGCGAGATCGAAGCGCGCATCGCGCTGGTGTTCCCCGATCTCTACGACCTGGGTCTCGGCAACCTCGGACTCCACATCTTGTACGTCATCCTGAACGAGCTGCCGTGGTGCTGGGCCGAGCGTGCCTACGCCCCGGCGCTCGACCTGGAGCGCGAGCTGCGCACCCGCGAATTGCCGCTTTTCGCGTGGGAATCGAAGGATGAGCTGGGCGCCTTCGACGGCATCGGCTTCACCCTCCAGACCGAGCTGACCTACACCAACATCCTGAACATCCTCGATCTCGCCGGCATTCCGCTGCGCACGGCGGATCGCAGCGACGCGCACCCGCTCACGTTCGCGGGCGGCCCCGCGGTCTTCAATCCCGAGCCGCTCGCGCCGTTCATGGACTTCTTCGTGATCGGCGACGGCGAGGACGTGGTGATCGAGGTGGCGGAGACGCTGCGCCGGGTGCGTGGCCTGAGCCGCGCGGCGAAGCTCGTCGAGCTGGCCCGGATCCAGGGCGTGTACGTCCCGGCGCTCTATCCCATGGAAACGCTCGACGGTGGCCGCATCGTCCCGCGCCTCGACGCCCCCAAGATCGTGAAGCGCACGGTCGCGAGCCTCGACGGCGCCACCTTCCCCACGCGCTACATCGTGCCTTTCACCAAACAGGTTCACGACCGAGCGAGCCTGGAGGTGTTGCGCGGCTGTACCCAGGGATGCCGCTTCTGCCAGGCGGGGATGACCACCCGTCCCGTGCGCGAGCGGAGCCTCGTGAACGTGGGCGAGCTGATGGAGCGCACACTCGCATCCACCGGCTACGAAGAGGTTTCGCTGGTCTCGCTCTCCACCTGCGATTACTCGCGGGTCCGGACTCTCGTCGAAGAGGCGGCGATCCGCGGCGAGCGCGACCACGTGTCGGTATCGCTGCCCTCGCTTCGTCTCGACTCGTTCTCCGTGGATCTGGCGGATCGCGTGGCGGGCTTCCGCCGCAGCGGGCTCACCTTCGCCCCCGAGGCCGCGAGCCCGCGCCTGCGCGCGCTCATCAACAAGTGGATCCCGGACGAAGACCTGCTCACCATGTCCGCGGCCGTCTACGACAAGGGCTGGGACCACGTGAAGCTCTACTTCATGATCGGGCTGCCCACCGAGCGCGACGAGGACGTCGACGCCATCGCCGACCTCACCGTGCGCACGCTCAAGCGCGGTCGCTCGATCAATCGCAAGGCCAAGATCAACACCGGCGTCTCGACCTTCGTGCCCAAGCCGTTCACGCCCTTCCAGTGGGCGCGCCAGATCGGCATGGACGAATGCGAGCAGAAGCAGCGCCGCCTCTACGATCATTTCCGGCAGCACCCGGCGGTCAAGTTCGGACGCCACAACCCCGAGGAGACCTTCCTCGAAGGCCTGGTGTCGCGCGCCGACCGGCGCGTTGCCGACGTCATCGAAGCCGCGTTTCGGAAGGGTGCCCGCTTCGACGCCTGGGACGAGTTCCGGAACTTCGCGCTGTGGCGCGAAGCGCTCGCCGAGACCGGCTACGACCCGAACGAGTCGCTGCGCGAGCGTGCGCTCGACGAACGGCTTCCGTGGGACCACATCGACGTGCTGATCCCGAAGGAGTGGTTCCAGGAAGATTGGAATCGCGCCCAAGAGCTGGCGTACGCAGGTGATTGCCGATCGGCCAAATGCCACCAATGCGGCGTCATCGACCGCGAGCGCGACCTCTGCCTCTCGATGCTGCGCAATTCGCGCCAAGGGGCGAAGGAGGAAAAGACCTTCACGCCCAAGCCGCGCCCCACCACGCGGCCCGCGGAGCCGGACCCGGTCCAGCGCATCTGGCTGCGGATCGGCCGTGAAGGCGAGGCGCGCTTCCTCTCCCACCTCGAGACCATGAACGTGTGGATTCGGGCGCTCAGGCGTGCGCGGTTGCCGCTCGCGTATTCGCAGGGCTTCCACGCCCACGCGCGGGTGGCGTTCTCGACGGCGCCGCCGGTCGGTGAGGAATCGCGTGGCGACTACCTCGACGTGCTGGTGGCAGCGCCCGTGGACGTCGCGGCGCTTCCCGCAACGATCGGCGAGGTGCTGCCTGCGGGATTCCGCGTGTTCGACGCGCGCGAGATGCCGCGCCGCGCACCCTCGCTGCAAGCGCAGGTCGACGGTTTCATCTACAGGATCGAGCTCGGCGCGTGCGATGCCGCAGCGCTCGAAGCACGCGTGGCGGAGCTGCTCGCAGCACCGAGTCTGGTGGTCGAGCGCCTCGCCAAGTCGAACGGCCAGAAGGCGCGGGTGAAGCTCTGCATCCGCGCCACCATCGAATCGCTCGCCGTCGGATGCGACGAGCGCGGTGTCGTGCACCTCGACTTCATCACGCGTTGCGTGAACGGCCGTACCGCCAAGCCGCGCGAGATCCTCGAGCTCCTGGGGCTCGACGTAGCGGCGGCGCGAGTCATCAAGCTCGACACGATGCTGCGCCCGATCGACGAGAGCGTGCGTGCGCCGGCGAACGGTGCGAGCGAGCTCGATCCCGACGTCGACCTCGAAGCCGACGCCGCCTCCGCGTGAGCCTGGAAACGCCGCAGCGGCTCGATGGCCGACGGCGGGCTCAGTCGCCGACGACCAGCGACCGCATCGAGATCGCGCCGAGGGTCACACTTTCGTTGAAGAACGTGACTCCCTCGTCGTCTCCCCGAAGTGCCAGGACGTAGAGCAGCGGCAGGTAGTGCTCGGTGCTGGGGATGGAGAGCGCGGCATCGCGACCCATCCGCTCGGGATGGGCGAGCAGCTCGTGATCGCGTGCCTCGATGCGACGGGCGACTTCGGCGTCGAATCGCTCGGCCCAGTCGTAGCCACCCGCGCGGCCGAAGTCGACGAGCGACAGGTTGTGCACGACATTGCCGCTTCCAAGAACCAAGACGTTCGCCTCGCGTAGCAGCGCCAGTCGTCGCGCGAGCTGGTAGTGCTGGGCCGGCGCGCGTCCGCGATCGAGGCTGAGCTGGATGACCGGGACGTCGGCGTTCGGAAACATCGCGATCAACACGCTCCAAACGCCGTGGTCGAGCCCTCGCGTGGGATCGACCTGCACGCCGACGCCACTCAGCAGGTCCGCGACCTCCGCCGCCACCTCCGGCGCGCCCGGCGCGGGGTAGCGCACCTCGAAGAGCGCCCGCGGGAAGCCGTAGAAGTCGTGGATCGTCTCGGGGTGCTCGGCACCGGTCACCGCGACGCCGTGCGTCTCCCAGTGCGCCGAGATG
>CAYVDO010000430.1:0-6594 GCA_964450125.1 uncultured bacterium | reverse complement strand
CTTCGCCGCGGGGCTCGCGAAGCAGGTGAAGCGAGTCGTGCGGCGCGTCGTGTGGAGTCGCACTGGGGCACCCCGGGAGCGGCAAGCCGAGCTCGATGTGTCGCTCATCCGAGTCCTCGCCGAGCTCGCAGCCCGCGGCGAGCGGGAGGCGGCGCGAGCTGGCGCCGACGACGGCTCGCGCGCGACGGCGCGTTGAGGCGGGGCCGCGGTGGCGTCGCGCACGATCGTCCAGCTTCTCGCGGCGCTCAACCCAGGCGACGCGATCTCGGACTTCGCGCGCGACCTGGCGCTCGCGGCGCGACGGCTCGGACATGCGACGCGAGTCGTCGCGGCCCGCGTTCATCCGGCGTGCGTCGGCGAGGCGACGGAGCTCTCTCGCTTTCGCGCCGAGCAGCTCTGCGACGCCAGCGCACTGCTTCTCTATCACCATTCGATCGGCGCAGATCTGGTGGACTGGGTAGGCACCTTCCCGGGCCCGCGAGTCGTGGTCCACCACTCGGTGACGCCGCCCCGCTACTTCGAAGCGTGGTCCCCGAGCCTCGCGGCGGCCGCGCGCGCGGGCGAGCGGGAGCTCGGATCGTTAGCCGCGGTGACGTCCGGAGCCGTGGGAGTCAGCGAGTTCGACGCCAGCGAGGCGCGCGCTGCGGGATTCCGCGACGTGCGCGTGTGGCCGCTCTCGCCGAGCGTGCGGCGTCTGGCGGCGGTGCCACGGGAGCGAGAGCTCGCGCGGCTCAGCGCGGAGCCGGGTCCGCGCTGGCTCACCGTCGGTCGCCTCGCGCCCAACAAACGTGTCGAGGTGTTGGTGACGGCCCATTTCCTCGTGACCCGCGCGCTGCCCGACGCGCAGCTCATCGTGGTCGGGGGCGATGGCGGGACCGAGGGCTACGCGCTGGCCTTGCGCCAGCTCGTGCGCGACGTCGGTGCGCCGAACGTGAGATTCGATGGTGTCCTCGACGACCGGGATCTCGCCGCTCGGTATCACAGCGCCGATCTCTTCTTGCTCGCCAGCGAGCACGAGGGTTGCGGGCTGCCGATCTTGGAGGCGATGCACCACCGCGTGCCGGTGATCGCCCGTGCCAGCGCGGCGCTTCCCGAGACCGCTGGAGGTGCAGCCGTGCTCGTCGATGGCGATCATCCGGAGCGCTGGGCGCAGGCGATCGTGTCGCTGTGGGCGGACGCGCCGCTGCGTGCCCGACTCGTCGAGGCGGGTGCACGTCACGCCGCCGCACGAGCCGCCGTCGATCTCGCTGCGTGGCTCGCAGAGCTCGAACGAGCGCACCGTTGAGCCGCTCGCGGCGACCGGGCGTTGCCGTTCCGCAACGCGAGCCGAGGAGGTGTGACGTGGGCCGAAGCGGTGCGAGGCTCGCCGTGCTGGTGATCGGGTTGGCTGGGACGACCATCGGTGACGCGCGGGCTTGGGGACCCGAGGGGCACCGCATGGTGTGCCGAATCGCATACCAGGTGCTCGACGACGCCCATCGCCAGGAGATCGTCCGGCTGACGAGCGCGTTCCACGATCCCGATGGACACGGCTTCCATTCCTTCTCCGATGGCTGCGTCTTCGCGGATACGGCGCGTACCAGAGCCCGCGATGGTAAACCCGGCTGGGAACGCTTCGCGCCGTTCGATCATTGGCATTTCCTGAACCTGACGCGCAGCGCCGATCGGGTGACGGAAGCAGACTGCCACGACGATTGCGTGCTGACGGGCATCACCCACCACGGTGAGCTGCTCGCCGCGGCCAGCGCCGACGCCGAGCGCGCCGAGGCGCTCTTCTTCGTCGGACATTGGGTGGGAGACATCCACCAGCCGTTACACGTGAGCTTCGCCGACGATCGCGGCGGCAACGCGATCCCCGTCGCGAGTGGCGGACCCATCCCGTCGAGCCACCTACACGGCGCGTGGGATGGCGGGATCCTCCGAAATGCCATCCCCACCGACGGCTGGCGGGTCTACGCGGACCGCCTGGCCAGCGAGATCACGCCGGCTCAGCGGACGGCGTGGGCTGGCAGCTCGACGCTGGCCTGGGCGACGGAGTCGTACGAGCGCGCCACGTGGCGCAAGACCCAGTACTGCGCCTGGCGAGCCGAGTCGGAGGGACCCGCTTGTCGGCGGATCTCCGGGACTCGGACGCTCGGAGAGGACTACCAGCGCGAGTTCCAAGACGACGTGGAGCAACGGCTCGCTCAGGCGGGCTTCCGGCTCGCCGAGCTCTTGCGGGCGCGTCTTCCCGTGCACTGATCCCGTGGGCTGCCGCCGCGCTCGTGCAGGCCTGGGTCGCGGCGTACTCGGACGCCTTCGTCTCGGCGCCGCTGCCGTTTCCGGCGCGTCGCCGATTCGTCACGCGTGGCGCCTACGCTCCCCGGGTATGCGCATGGCCGACGGTCGCGCCGTTGCGCTCACCTCGGCCGGCCCGCCCATCGCGCTCCGTGTCATACTCGGAGATCGTGCCCTGACCACCCTCGAGGTCGATGCCATGGCGACACGTGCCCGTGTTTCCGGCGCCCGCGCGGCGAAGGCCGCGGCGCCGCCGCCTTCCGAGGCAGAGCTCGCCGCCGCTGCCGCCCGTTTCATCAACCGCGAGCTCTCGTGGCTCGCGTTCAACGAACGGGTGCTCGCCGAATCCGCGAACCCCGCACACCCACTCCTCGAACGGGTGCGTTTCGTGTCGATCTCAGCCAGCAACCTGGACGAGTTCTACATGGTCCGGGTCGCGGGCTTGAAAGGGCAGGTGCAGGCGGAAGTCACCCAGGCCAGCGTCGATGGCCTGTTGCCGGCGCGTCAGCTCGTCGCAATCCACCAGCGCGCCTCGGAGTTGATCCGCAATCAGCAGCTTCGCTGGCGGGCGCTGCGCGAAGAGGTGCGCGACGCGGGGATCGCGGTGCTGGATCCCACGGAGCTCAGCCGGGCCGAGCAGCAATGGCTGGGGGCGTATTTCCTCGAGCACGTCTTTCCCGTGCTCACCCCGCTGGCGATCGATCCGGCGCACCCGTTCCCGTTCCTGCCGAATCTCGGTTTCTCGCTGGCACTCACCCTCTTGCGCCCCGAGGACTCGAAGACCTTGCACGCGCTCGTGCCGTTGCCGAGCCAGATCGGCCGTTTCGTCCGGCTGCCGGGTGCTCAGATCCGCTTCGTGCTCGTCGAAGACCTGGTGTCGATGAGCCTGGACCAGCTCTTTCCCGGGTTCGAGGTGCGCGGCATCGGCGTCTTTCGCATCATTCGCGACAGCGACCTGGAGGTCGAAGAAGAGGCCGAGGACCTGGTGCGCCTCTACGAAACCGCGCTCAAGGCGCGCCGCCGTGGCGACGTCATCCGGCTCACGGTGAACAAGGGCATGCCCGATTCGTTGCGCCGTTTCCTCGTCGACGAGCTGGAGGTGGCGTCCACGGACGTGTTCGAGATCGACGGGCTGCTCGGGCTGGTCGACCTGAAGGAGATCATCGTCCCCGATCGGCCGGATCTCTTGTTCGAGCCGTTGAACGCTCGCTTTCCGGAGCGCATCCGCGACTTCGGCGGCGATTGCTTCGCCGCCATCCGCGCCAAGGATCTGGTCGTCCACCATCCGTACGAGAGCTTCGACGTGGTGGTCCAGTTCGTCCGCCAGGCGGCGCGCGATCCCAACGTCGTGGCCATCAAGCAGACGCTCTACCGCACCAGCGACGACTCGCCCGTGGTGAAGGCGCTCATCGAGGCCGCGGAAGCAGGGAAGAGCGTCACCGCGATGGTCGAGCTCAAGGCACGCTTCGACGAGGCCGCCAACATCCGCTGGGCGCGCGATCTCGAACGTGCCGGCGCGCAGGTGGTGTACGGCTTCGTCGACCTCAAGACTCACGCCAAGGTTTCGTTGGTGGTGCGCCGCGAGAGCGGCGGCCTCAAGAGCTACGTCCACTTCGGCACCGGCAACTACCACCCGATCACCGCGAAGATTTACACCGACCTCTCGTACTTCACGTGCGATCCGGTGCTGTGCAGGGACGCGGCGGCGCTCTTCAACTACATGACCGGTTACGCGCGTCCCACCAAGCTCGAGAAGATCGCGGTGGCGCCGATCGATCTACGCGAGACGCTGGTGGCGCTCATCGACGAGGAAAGTGCCCACGCTCGCGCCGGGCGCCCCGGGCAGATCTGGGCCAAGCTCAACGCGCTGGTGGACGGCGAGATCATCGAGGCGCTCTACCGCGCTTCGCAGGCGGGAGTGAGGATCGATCTGGTCGTTCGCGGGATGTGCAGCTTGCGCCCGGGCGTCGCTGGGCTCTCCGAGAACGTTCGCGTCAAGAGCATCGTGGGCCGGTTCCTCGAGCACGCGCGAATCGTTTGCTTCGGCGCCGGTCACGGGTTGCCGTCTCCGGAAGCCAAGGTCTTCATCTCGTCCGCGGACTGGATGACGCGCAACCTCGATCGCCGCGTCGAGACGCTGATCCCCATCGAGAACGCCACGGTCCATCGTCAGATCCTCGACCAGATCATGCTCGCGAACATCCGCGACCAATCGCACAGTTGGACGCTCGGTCCGGACGGAACGTACACCCGCGTCGCGGCGGGACCAGGCGCATTCAGTGCCCACGACTTCTTCATGACCTTTCCGAGCCTTTCGGGGCGCGGTAGCGCGGTCGGGGAGGCCGTCGGGGCGCCGCAGCTCGCCGCGGGTTGAGCGCTTCCCGCGTGCCCCGGGCTTCGGCCATCCTGCGGCTTCGATCCGCGCTCGGCCTCGAAGTCGATCCGAGCGCCGCGTTCGTGCGTTCGAGATTCGCCGAGGACCGATCCCATGGCGCGCAAGCTGGCGATCGTCGTGCATCGCTACGGTGCGGAGGTGGACGGCGGCTCCGAGGCGCTGGCACGGCGGGTTGCCCACGGGCTCGCGGCCACCGACGACGTCGAGGTCTGGACTTCGTGTGCACGCGACTATCTCACGTGGGCGAACGAGCTGCCTGCCGGCGAGGAGCGAGACGGCGCGGTGCGCGTGCGCCGATTCCCGGTGGATCGTCCGCGCCGAATCCGCTGGTTTGGGCGCATGACTCAGCGTCTCGTCGCCGGTCCCCACTCGCGGGAGCTCGAGCTCACCTGGATGGAGCGGCAGGGGCCGCGAGTGGTCGATCTCGTCACAGCGCTGGCGCGCGAGGGCCGATCGTTCGATGCGATCGTCTTTTTCACCTACCTCTACTATCCGACCTTCTTCGGCCTCCCGGCGGTTGGCGAGCGCGCGGTGCTGGTGCCGACCGCTCACGACGAGCCGCCGCTTCGGTTCCGGATCTTCGACGACGTCTTCCGCGCTGCTCGCGGTTTCGTGTTCCAGACGCCGGAGGAGCGCGAGCTCGTACATCAGCGCTTCGCCATCGCGCCGCGTGCGGAGACCGTGGCGGGCGTGTCGATCTCGGCACCGCCCTCCATCGATCCTGCGGGTTTTCGCCGCAGATTCGGCCTCACGGGTCCGCTGATCCTGTGCGTGGGGCGCGTCGATCGCGTGAAGGGCGCCCCTCGTCTCGCCGAAGGCTTCCTCGAGTATCGCGCGCGCGGCGGTGAGGGCACGCTGGTGTTCTTGGGGATGGTGCGGACGGCGTTGCCCTCGGACCCCGCGATCCGTTGCCTCGGTTGGCTCTCGGACGAGGAGAAGTGGAGTGGCCTCGCGGCCGCCGACGTGAGTGTCGTGGCCTCGCCCTACGAGAGCCTATCGCTGGCGTTCCTGGAGAGCGCCGCCGTGGGAACCCCCGTGCTCGCATACGGTGCCTCGCCGGTGCTCGTGGGGCAGTGCGCGCGCATGGGCGCAGGCGTCACGTTCGACGACTGGTCCGCGTTCCCCGCGATGCTGCGCGAGTTGTTGAACGATCCCGAGCGGCGCGCCGCGCTGGGCGCCAGTGGGCGCGCGAGCGTCGCACGGTTGCCGAGCTGGAATGCGATCCTGGATGCCTATCGAAGTGTGATCGATGGGGTGCGGGCGTGAGTGCGAGGCGCGCGCAGCCTGGGATCTGGATCATGGTGGGGGCGGCGCTCTTCGCCCTGGGCGTCGCGGCGTCCGTCGATCCTGCGCGGATGCGTCGCGGCGCACCGCTCGACGGCGAGGTGAGCCAGGTGCTCGCGGCCGTGAGCCTCGCGGCCGACGGTGATCTACGCTACGACCGCGCCGATCTGGAGGATGCCACCGCGATCTTCGGCGTGGTGCCTGCCGCGATTCCGCTGGCTCGCGCCCGTAGCGGCGAGCTGCGTTACGTGGCGCGCGGGATCGAGCCGTGGCTGATTTCGAACGTGATCCCGTGGCTCGGCGCACGTGCGTTCCCGCTCTTTCACGCCGTGGCACTCGCCGGCGCGGCGTTGCTCGCGTGGGCGCGGCTCGGCGATCCGCGCGGGCGCAGTGCGGCGTGGATCGTGAGCGCGTTGGGAGCTTCGGCGCTGCCGGTGTGGCTCTTTCGCTTCACGCCGGAGGCGTTTCACGCGGCACTCGTGCTCGCCGGAGTGGCCTTGCTCGCGCCCCACCCCGATCGGGAGATCGAGGACGACTGGACCACGCGTGTTGCGCTTCCCTCGCGCGTGCTTCGAACGGGCGTGGGGTCTGCGTTGTTGGGGCTCGCCGCGTGGGAGCTTTCGGCGCCGGGATGGGTC
>CAYVDO010000429.1:0-6606 GCA_964450125.1 uncultured bacterium | reverse complement strand
AGCCCCGTCAGGTGCCCGATCGTCGCCACCGTGGCTTGACCGTTCACCCGCCGAAGCACGGCGCGATCGTCGTCGTCGAGCCGGATGTGCGACTCGCGATAGTCCGGGTCGAGCGCCAGCGTCTTCTGGCGCAGCACTTCGGCGTGAAAGAGCGCGCGATTGGACGTGGCCACGAGGAATGAAGGCGCCGGCTGCCGATCGGTGGGGCGTCCACAGCCCCGCCGCGTCCGCGGCCGAGCGTACGGGACGGCGGCGGGGGCGACGCACATCTCTCCTATCAACGCTGCCCGAGGGTCGCAACTTGCATCGAGGTGCCGGCAGAACTTGCCCGGCACGGCGGCGCACGCCGCTCGACTCGGCGTCGGCGCTTCCCGCCCACGCCACGATCGCGCGCCTTTTTCGCGATCCCCCGGCGCGCGGACGGGCGAGGACGGGCCCGGGCGCGCGACTGCGTCATGGTCGCGGTCGTCGGCTTCGGTGCGCCGCCCAGCGACTCCATCGGCGGGACGCTACCCGCCGCGGCAAGAGCGCACAAGCGATTTCGTGCGTGCAGCCGCCTGCGTCCTCGCGGATCGCACGAACCGCGAAAATCCGGCCGAAAATGGCCGATTTCGCCTTGCACGACCCCGGCCCCAACTGTAGTCTCCGGCGACTGCCTTCAAGCTGGCACTCTACCAAACGCTTCCAGGAGACTCGCGACATGGCCAAAGACCTCTACGAGCTCGGCGAGCAGCCCCCCATCGGCGAAGTGCCCTCCAAGATGCATGCGTGGCTGATTCGCCAGGACCGCTTCGGCGTGCCTACCAAGGCGTTCCAGAAGGAAGTGCTCGACATCCCGCCGGTCGCCGACGACGAAGTGCTCGTCTACGTGATGGCTGCGGGCGTCAACTACAACAACGTCTGGGCCGCGCTGGGCGTGCCGGTGGACGTGATCGGTGCACGCAACAAGGCCGGCGAGCCCGAGCCCTTCCACATCGGCGGCTCGGACGCGAGCGGCATCGTCTACAAGGTCGGCAAGGACGTGACCAACGTACGTGTGGGTGACGAGGTGGTGGTGCACTGCGGCATCTGGAGCCGCGACTGCCCGAGCGTCAAGGCGGGTGTCGATCCGATGTACTCCCCGACCTTTCGCATCTGGGGCTACGAGACCAACTGGGGGAGCTTCGCCCAGTTCACCAAGGTTCAAGCGCACCAATGCCTGCCGCGTCCGAAGCACCTCTCCTGGGAAGCGTCCGCCGCTTACATGCTCGTGGGCGCGACCGCGTACCGCATGCTCCTCGGCTGGCCCGAGCACGCGATCCGCACCAACGACGTGGTCCTGATCTGGGGCGGCGCGGGCGGCTTGGGATCGATGGCGATCCAGATCGCACGCGCCAAAGGCGCGATCCCCATCGCCGTCATCTCGAGCGACGACAAGATCGAGTACTGCAAGACCCTCGGCGCCAAGGGCTGCATCAACCGCAAGGGATTCAACCACTGGGGGATGCTGCCGCACTGGAAGGACACCGAGAAGTACAACGTCTGGCTCAAGGGAGTGCGCGCGTTCGGCAAGGCGATCTGGGACGTGCTCGGCGAGAAGCGCAGCCCGCGTATCGTCTTCGAGCATCCCGGTGAAGACACCATCCCCACCTCGATCTTCGTGTGCGACACCGGCGGCATGGTGGTGATCTGCGCCGGCACCACTGGCTACAACGCCACCGTCGATCTCCGCTACCACTGGATGCGCCAGAAGCGCCTCCAGGGCTCGCACTTCGCGAACGACGAGCAATCGAAGGGTCTCAACGACCTGGTGCTCGCGGGTCAGGTGGATCCGTGTCTCTCGCGCACCTTCACCTGGGAAGAGCTGCCGCTCTCGCACCAGCTCATGCACGACAACAAGCATCCGCACGGCAACATGGCGATCCTGGTGGGCGCGCCCACGGCCGGTACGGGCGCAACCGCCGCCGCGCCCAAGCGCTGAGGCGTCGCTCCTGCGACGCGGCGGCTGAAGCAGCCTTCTCGGCAGCCAGCCGTCGCCGATCCCACGGGGTGGGCTCGTGGCCCGCCCCGTTTCTCTTTGCGTGCGCTCGATCCTCGAGCGCGAACGCCACGACCGCACACGACGAGCGGACGAAAATGCGGTGGCCTCGTGGTGGCGACGATTCCGCTTCCGAGGCCGTTCGCCTGCAATTTCTCGCGACGATCGCCGGACGTTCGAGCGTTTGGCTCCGGGGAGGCGAGGGGTTTGGTTTCTGGTTCCACGCGATGTATTGAGCTGCCCGAACGCCGCGCAACGCGGCGCGATCGACACTCGTGCACACCACGCTCAACCTCATCCTTCAGGTCGCGATCGTCATTCTGGTCGCACGACTGGTGGGCTTCGCGTTCCGGTTGCTCGCGCAACCGCAGGTGATGGGGGAGATGACGGCCGGGATCCTCCTCGGGCCCTCCTTCCTCGGCTGGCTCGCTCCGGACTGGCACGCTGTCCTCTTTCCGCCCGATCGGCTGGGCTACCTCCATTCGCTCAGCCAGCTCGGCGTGCTCTTCTTCATCTTCCTGGTGGGGCTCGAGCTCGATCCCAAGCACCTCGTGGGGCGAGGACGTACGGCGCTGGTGACGAGCATCGCGGGTATCGCGATGCCCTTCGCGCTCGGCTCGGTGCTCGCGCTGGTGCTGTTCCCGTCGTTCGCGGCTCCCGGCGCGCAGCGCGCCAGCTTCACGTTGTTCATGGGTGCCGCGATGAGCGTCACGGCATTCCCAGTCTTGGCGCGAATCCTGTCGGAGCGCGGGCTGACCCGCACCAAAGTGGGCGCCGTGACGATCGCGTGCGCGGCCGTCGACGACGTCTCGGCGTGGTGCATCCTCGCGGGGGTGGTGACGCTGGCGCGCGCGCAATCGGAACCCGCGCATCTCACCAGCACGTTGCTCGGCACCAGCTTCTACGTGGCGACCATGCTGACCGTCGTGCGCCGCCTGGCACGGCGTATCGAGGTCTTCTACCGGAACCGCGGCCGAGTGATCACCCAGGACCTGCTCGCGTTCGTGCTGCTCTTGTTCCTGACCTCGGCGTGGATCACCGAGTGGTTGGGCGTGCACGCGCTTTTCGGGGCCTTCCTGCTGGGCGCGATCTTGCCCAAGGATCCGAGCTTCGTCCGCGACTTGCGCGACAAGCTCGAGGACCTCACCGTGGTGTTTCTGCTGCCGCTCTTCTTCGCGGACGCAGGGCTGCGCACACGTCTCGGCCTTCTCGACGGCGTCGGCATGTGGCTGGTCTGCGCCACCATCATCGCGGTGGCGGTCGCCGGCAAGCTCGGCGGCGTCGCGCTGGCGGCGCGTTGGATGGGCCTGCCCTGGCGCGAGGCCACGGCCATCGGCGTGCTGATGAACACCCGTGGGCTGATGGAGCTGGTGATCCTCACCATCGGTCTCGAGCTCGGCATTTTGTCGCCGGCGCTCTTCGCGATGATGGTGCTGATGGCGTTGTTCACGACGTTCATGACCACACCCGTGCTCGAGCGCGTTTATCCCGACTAGTTGATCCGGAGCGAGGTCGTGTGAGGACCCGAGAACGAGGGCTACTCGATCCTGATTCCGGTCTCGCTGCCGAGCGCTGGCCCGGATCTGCTGCATCTGGCTGCCACCCTCGCGCGCGGCTCGTCGGGCGGGCAGATCTACGCCTTGCACCTGGCGCGGGCGAGCGACCGCTCGTTCTTCGATGCCTCGGTCACACCGGCGATGCGAGTCGATCTCGCACCCCTGGGCCCGCTCCTCGCCGCTGCCAAGGAACAGACCGTCGATGTCCACCCGCTGGCGTTCGTGAGCCGCGAGCCTGCCGCGGACATCACCGCCGTCGCTCACGCCAAAGCCGCGCGCCTGATCCTGATGGGCTGGCACAAACCGGTGCTGAGCCAGAGCATCTTGGGCGGCACCGTGAATCAGGTGATGCGCGACGCGCGTTGCGACGTGGCGGTGTACGTGCGTCGGCGCTTCGAGCCGGTCAAGCGCGTGCTCGTGCCGTATCTGGGCTTCCAGGATCGAGGCGCCCTCGAGCTGGCGCGGCGCATGGCGAAGGGCAGCGAGCCGGACCACGGCCAGCAGAGCTTCACGTGGAGCGCGCCGCACGTGACGATCCTGCATCTGGTGCCGCGCGGCGATCGACGCGAAGAGGATCGCCTGGGGCTCTCGGCAGCCGCGACGGCATTCGAAGCCGCGGGGATCGAGCTCAAAGTGATCGAGACCGACGACGCCCTCGAGTCAGCCGTGGTCGAGGCGCGCCGCGGCTACGACCTCGTGATCGTCGGCATCTCGGAAGCGCTCGGGCTCGAGCCCAACCTCTTCTCCACGCGCCACGAGCGCTTCGCCGCCGAATGCCCGGCCTCGCTGCTCATCGTACGCAAATACGATCCGCCCGATCCCACCACGGACGCGATCAAGCCCGATCGCCGCCGCACGGACACACCCATCCCTCGCCCACGGGTGACGTGACCACGATCGCGGCGTCGGCGTCGCTCGCGGCGCTCGGCCCGAAAACGTCCTCGATCGGGTGGCGCGCCGGACGACTCGCCGCGATCCCGCGGCGCACCGGGAGCACGGCCCGCCGTACGGTGCATCCGCACGGCAGGCCGACATCCAGCGTACGACGCGATCCTACGGCGAGGCTTCGAACTCGCGACGAACCCGTCCGAGATCACGCGGTTCTGCACCCGCCGCGAATCGGGTCCGCGTCTCACGTACGGCATGGCGCCGCGTCACGTCTCAGCCATTGGGCCCGTGGATTCGAGTTGCCCCCCGGCCACGCCATCCGCTCACCGAGCCGTACGAACGATGACGGCGGAGTTCGCGGGGACCGAGATCGTGGTGCCGCTCACCGCGGGCCAGCTCACCGAGCCTGCGTTCGGATAGGCGCCTCCGCCCGAGAGCGCCAGCTTCTGCCAGGAGCCGCTGCCCATCGTGTACGGGATGGCAGCGGTGTTGGGGTTCACCACCACCGTGCCGCCGGTGTACGCGCGCGTCACCAACCCGTCGCCGCGCTCGACGGCAGCGCCGAGCGCGTCTCCGATCGCCAGCGCATCCTCGGGGTATTGCTGAAGCTCGGATCCCGCATCGTTGCCTGCGACCCGGTGGTAGGCGAGCGGCGCGTTCACGATCAGGTAACTGCCCAGCGAAAACATCCGGCGCTGCATGTCGCCGATCGACATGTAGTCCATCGCCACGGCGGTCTTGCCCTGCCCGAGCACGTACTGGAAGTCGTGGATCTGCTGTAGCCAGCGCGTGCGGTCCATGAACTTGGTCGAGGCCTTCAGGCTGAAGGCCTCGAACGACACACCGTCCACGTACGGCAGGAACTCGAGACCGCGCAACCCTGCCGCGGCACCGCCGGTGTAGGAGTTGATGAGGATCTTGCGGCCGGGTAGCGCCGCGCGGACGGAGGCGAGCACCTCGCGCACGGCGTCGTAGTACGCCGAATCGCTGTAGCTCGACGGGTACTCGGTGATCAGCGTCGGATCGATGATGCCGCAATTGTCGAGATACACGCCGTCGTAGCCGAGGTCGAGCTGGCTCTGAATGTCGGCGAGCAGCACCGGAATCCAGGCGGCGCGCTTGGTCGGGTTGATGATGTCGATCCAGTACCAGCCGTTCTGGGTCTGAGTCACGGCCGATCCGCTCGGGCCGTACCAGAGCAGGCTCTTGGCCTGGTTCCAGTTCGGGTCCGACGTGTCGATGCCAGCGACCTTCTGGTAGCTGTAGATGATCGCGCCGGGACGCGCCGCATGCAGCGCCGCGACCTTGGAGGGGCCGGTGCCGGTGATGTGCAAGTCGTGCCAGGTGGCGACGAAGTTGATCTGGTCCGGGATGTTCGAGAACGTGCCCGCGAACTCGGTGCGCACCCCAGTCGTCGTTCCCGGCGGTGGCGGTGGCGGTGGCTGGTCCGTCACGTAGGTCGTGATCGCGAGGGCGAGGAAGTCGAGATCGCTCGAGTCGACCGCCGAATAGGTCGTGTAGCGGACTTGCATCTCGCGGGTGCTGCTCACGAATCGAGAGAGATCACCGGAGAGCGCAAAGCTCAGCGCCGTCCAGGTGTGATAGGCGACGCCGTCGTTGTAGCCGACGCTCACCCACGTGCTCGCGCGGAAGTCGCGGACCTGAAAGCTCCAACGCTGGCTGGATTTCGGCTGGCCGTAGAAGTTCGCGGTCAGCGACAAGCCCGAGGCCGATGCGACGTCGAGGTTCGACGGCACCGCGAACTTGAACGTGCCCTGATAGCCGAGCCCACCGGGCATGTAGCGCTGCGCCTTGGCGGTATCGGTTGCCGTACCCGAAAGATCCTGCATCGCCAGGACCGAGATCGGCTGACCACCGGTGGCACCGGATGCGGTGGTCAGCGAGCTCGGGGAGAGGTTGCTCGTGACGTAGGCCGCATGGCTCGATCCAGAGAATGCGAGCGACGCAAGCGCCGCCGCGAACAGCAGGCCGAGTCGTACCAGTCTGCGCGAACGCATCATTCGTTGCCTTCCTGTCTTGTGGTGGGTGAATCGTCCGATCGCGCGCACGCGTGTACCCCGTAGCGAGCGACCGGCATGCAATGGCGCGCGACCTTATCGAGAAACCCGCACTTGCTGACAATCC
>CAYVDO010000428.1:1273-6625 GCA_964450125.1 uncultured bacterium | reverse complement strand
CCCCCAAGCCGGCTCGGCTTCGCTCGCCGATCCTCGCCTTCGGCGAGGCTAGGAGCGTGTCGGGAGCGAATTTCCCGACACACTCCTAGGGGCTGACCGAGACCCCCGAGGAAGCATCGAAAGACGCGGACGCGGACGAAGCTTGCGTGCCGACCAGCTCCTCGCGCCGCTCGGGTTGACCTTCGGTACCGGCGCACGTTGACTGCGCGGCCCCGGGGAGCCGTCGCTTCCCGCGACGCACGGAGGGCGGAATGACGTCGAAGCGCGCGGCTGCGGGGGTGGTGCTCGTCGCAGCAACGCTCGTGGGTGGGATCATGCTCTTCGACGGAAACGGCGGGGTCGCGGCTCACCTCGCCCGTCTCGTCGCGACGATCCGCGGGCCCGAGTGGAAAGTCCACGTTTCGATCCTCGATGGCTGCTCGTGTCCGATGTTCTGCCCGACCTACTTCCGTGGCCAGCCGGCAGCGCATCCCACGACCGAGGGCCACGGCGACCCGCAGCGCTTTTGCCGCTTCAACCGGGCGGTGCTCGTGAACCACGGCAAGTTCCGCGAGGTCTCTCTCGACGACGTGAAGTTCTGGTTGAGCGGCGATCTCGGTGACGACTTCGCCGACCGCGAGGGCGATTGGGCGGTGCTGACCTTCGACCGCGCGGCCACGCCCGAGCAACGCGACGCGATCCGCGTCATCGTGAAGCACCTCTACCCGCTGCGCTGGAAGTCCTTCGAGACCCGCGAAGGCGTGATCGAATGGCGCGACGACACCCACGACGTGCGGCTCGCGGCGCGCAGCACCGACGTCGCGCGCGCGACCCTCGACGGCGGCCAGACCGCGGAGATCACGCTCGAGCACACGCGCGAGGCTGCCGACCCCACGTTCGCCGCTCGCATCGAGAACCTGCGCTACTGGGGCTCGCACGACAACGACGGATTCGTGCTCATGCCCACCCAAATTTCCGCCTGGCGCAGCGGCGAGCACGCGTTCGAGTACCGTGGCAGCAGCGGATTCTCGATCACCCTGCAGATCGACTCGAGCAACGCACCCTCCGCACCGGCCGACTGAACGCACGGCTTCGGCAACGCCGCGTGCCACTGGACGGGCCTCGATGCGGCGGGCACGCTGCGTGCCAGCCCTGAAATAAGCGCATCGAGAAATGAGCCTATTCTGCAGGAGTCACGAACGGCACGCGCCAGGGGCGCGCCGCGAGCGCAGCGAGGCGACTCGGGGGTGGGGCCCCGCAAAAACCGCGCTTTTTGCGGGGCGGGGGGCTTGAAAAGACCCCCGAGGCAACATCAGCTAGCCCAGAAGTAGGCGCTTGGCGCTTACTTCTGGGCTAGCGTGTCCTCGTCACACCCGCGCCCATGAACGAGCCGATCGCCGCATTCGATTTCGAGCCGCGAACGCGCATCGTGTTCGGCGCGGGGCGCATCGCGGAGCTGGGAGACCTCGCATGTCCGTGGTCGGCGCGTCGCGCGCTGCTGGTCACCGATCGCGGGCTCGTGGCGGCCGGGCACGCCGAGCACGGACGCGCAGCCTTGGCGACCGCCGGCATCGAGGTCGTGCTCTTCGACGAGGTGCGCGAGAACCCCGACACCCACGACGTGGCACGATGCCTCGAGGTGGCGCGGGCGGCGGACATCGACACGTTCGTCGGGCTCGGCGGCGGCAGCAGTCTCGACACCGCCAAGGCATGCAACTTCCTGCTCACCAACGGCGGGCGCGTGGAGGACTACTGGGGCCGCGGCAAGGCCACACGCCCCATGCTGCCGATGATCGCCGTGCCCACCACAGCGGGAACCGGCAGCGAATGCCAGTCGTTCACGCTCATCGCCGACGCCACGAGCCACCGCAAGATGGCGTGCGGCGACCCCAAGGCGGCGCCACGCATCGCACTCCTCGATCCCGAGCTGACGCTCACGCAGCCGCGCCACGTGACCGCCGACACCGGCATCGACACGCTCACCCACGCGCTCGAAGCCGCGGTCACCACCGCGCGCAACGAGGTGTCGGCACTGTTCGCGCGGCGCGCGTTCGCGCTCACCGTCGCGAACCTGCCCCGCGTCCTGGACGACGCGGGCGATCTCGCGGCGCGGGGCGCGATGCAGCTCGCTGCGGCCCACGCGGGTTTGGCGATCGAGCTCTCGATGCTCGGTGCCGCACACGCGGCAGCGAATCCGCTCACGGCTCACCACGCGGTGGTGCACGGGCGTGCGGTCGGCCTCATGATCGCGCCGGTGATCCGTCACAACGCCGTCGATCCCGCCGTCGCCGACCGCTACGCCGAGCTGGCAATCGCGGCACGACTGGTGTCGCCGGCGGAGCCGGCCCAGCGTGCCGTTCAGGTGCTCCTCGAAACCGTGGACCGCTTGCTCGACCATGCCCAGGTTTCGCGCCACCTCGGAGCGCTGGGAATCGACGAGCGCGCCCTGGCCGTCCTCGCCACCGAGGCCGCCGAGCAGTGGACGGCACGCTTCAATCCGCGCCCGGTGGCCGCGGCGGATTTCGCGAATTTCTATCGCTCGGTGCTTTCCGCCGGGTGAGCGTGAGGTGGTCGTGATCCTCGTTCGCGCTGCAACGCCGTCGGTCGTGCGCGCGCGGTACTGCCTGAGCGCGGCGCTGCTCGGGATCGCGCTCTGGATCACCGCGAGCGCAGCTGCCGCCGAGGCTTCCCCGGCCCCGGCGTCGCAGACCTCGGCGGCGGTACCGTGGCCGAGCTGGCGCGGCGATGCACGAAACACGGGCATCGCGGTGGGCCCGCTGCCCAGCAAGCTCACCAAGCGCTGGGTCTACGCGGCCGGCGGGCCGGTCAAGTCGTCGGCGGTTCTCGGCCACGGTCGGGCCTACGTCGGCTCGGACGATGGCCTCCTCCACGCCATCGACCTCGCCACCGGTAAACGCGCGTGGGCGTTCCAGGCCGATGGTGGCATCGAGGCGCCGCCGCTCATCCACGGCGAAACGATCTTCGTCGGCTCCGCGGGCGGCACCTTCTACGCGGTCGGACTCGACGGAAAGCTGCGCTGGAAAGCGGATGCCGATGGCAAGATCACCGGCTCCGCCGCGGTGCTCGACGATCCCAAGGCCAGACGCACGCTGGTGCTCGTGGGCTCGCACGGTGGCGCCTTGCTGGCCTTCGATACCGCGTCCACCAAGGGCAAACCGGTGTGGAAGTATTCGATCCCGGACCCCATCAACGGCGGTGTCGGCATCAGTAGCGGCCGTGCGATCTTCGGTGGCTGCGACGGCATTCTGCACGTGCTGGCGGCGAACGACGGCAAGGAGATCCGCGCCATCGACGCCGGAGGAGTCATCGCGTCGAGCGTGGCCCTGGATGGCAACACCGCTCACTTCGGCACCTTCCACAACGAGTTCCTGCGCGTCGACGTCGCGAGCGGCGAGGTGGCCTGGCGATTCCACGATCAGGAGTTCCAGTACTACTCGTCGCCGGCGCTCACCGAGACCGCGGTAGTTTTCGGCGGCCAAGATCAGCGTTTGCGCGCGCTCGACCGCAAGACGGGCAAGGCGCTGTGGGAGCTCAAGACCAAGGGGCGGGTGGATAGCTCGCCTGTGGTGAGCGGCGAGCGCGTGGTGGTGGGCTCCCACGACGGGCGCGTCTATCTGGTGGAGCTCGCGACGGGAAAGCTCGTGGATGCGTTCGAGACGAGCGGGCGCGTGAGCGCGACTCCCGCCGTGGGGCCGGGGGTGGTGGTGGTGGGCACCGAGTCGAACGACGTGTACGCATTCGGAGAGGGATCATGACGGCAGCGGAGGTGCGGCGAGTCCCCGGCGCGCCGATCGGCCACGACGCGGGGAACTGCTTCGTCTCGAACTACCCGCCTTATTCGTGCTGGACGGCCGATCGCATCGACGCCGCACTGACGGCGTTCGCCCAGCCCGCGGCGCCCGGCACACCGCTCGGGCTCTACGTGCACGTGCCGTTTTGCAGGAAGCGCTGCCGCTTCTGCTACTTCAAGGTTTCGACCGACCAGAACGCGGCGGCGGTGGAGCGCTACGTCGAAGCGCTCGTGAGCGAAGCCGCGCTCGTGGCCGCAGAGCCGTTCGCGCGCGGGCGGCCCCTCGAATACGTCTACTTCGGCGGTGGCACGCCGTCCTATCTCTCGAGCCAGCAGCTCACGCGGCTGGTGAACGGGCTGAAAGCGGCTTTGCCCTGGGAGGGCGCCAAGGAGATCTCCTTCGAGTGCGAGCCCGGGACGCTCACCGAGCGCAAGGTGCACGCGATCCGCGATCTCGGGGTGACCCGACTCTGCCTGGGCGTCGAGAGCTTCGACGACCACGTCCTCGAGGTGAACGGGCGCGCGCACCTCTCGAAGCAGGCCTTCGCCGCGTTCGGCTGGGCGCGCGCCGCCGGCTTACCGCAGATCAACATCGATCTCATCGCCGGCCTGCTCGACGAGACCGAGCGCGAGTGGAACGTGAGCGTCGAGCGCACCCTCGAGCTCGCGCCCGACAGCGTCACCATCTACCAAATGGAGGTGCCGCTCAACACGATCCTCTACCGCGACTCGAGCGCCGACGAGAACCTGCTGGCGCGCATGGCCGATTGGGACACCAAGCGGCGCTGGGTGAAGGATGCGTTCGCACGGCTGGAACGAGCGGGCTACACGCTCACCAGTGCTTACACCGCCGTGAAAGACCCGCGCACCACGCAGTTCGTGTATCGCGACGCGCTCTGGCACGGCGCCGACATGATCGGGCTCGGAGTGGCGAGCTTCGGCCACGTCGGCCACGCCCACTACCAGAACGTGAAGGACTTGGAAGGCTACGCCGTCGCCGTGGAATCCGGCCGGCTACCGCTGGCGCGTGCGCTCGCGATCTCCCCCGAGGAATCGTTGGTGCGCGAGATGATCCTGCAGATGAAGCTCGGCCACCTCGACGCCGGTTACTTCCGGCGCAAATTCGACGTCGACATCTTCGCGCGCTTCGCCGAACCCTTCCGGGCCTTCCGCGACGCGCACTTCCTCGCCATCGACGACGACACCCTCACCCTCGACCGCGACGCGTTGCTCCAGGTCGACGCGATGCTGCGCGCCTTCTACCTCCCCGAGCACCAGGGGGCGCGCTATACGTGAGTTTTCGGGGGGCTGTTCCAGCCCCCCGCCCGCCGTGGCAAAGCCACGGCGGGACCCACCCCCAAGTCGCCTCGCTGCGCTCGCGGCTCGCCGGACGGCTCGCGGAAAGATGGAACCTGAGCGGGGAGACCGAGGCGCAGTGCGTTCCGCCCGGGTGACCGATCAGGGGCTGTTCCAGCCCCCCGCCCGCCGTGGCAAAGCCACGGCGGGGCCCACCCCCAAGTCGCCTCGCTGCGCTCGCGGCTCGCCGGACGGCTCGCGGAAAG
>CAYVDO010000428.1:0-1173 GCA_964450125.1 uncultured bacterium | reverse complement strand
ATGGAACCTGAGCGGGGAGACCGAGGCGCAGTGCGTTCCGCCTCCCCGTTGATCGGTGACACTCAGCTTTTCGCTGGTGCCACACGGCGTTTCGGTCGCGGAGCGCGCTGAGCGCTCGAAATCGGCTTCGCCGACGCGATGAGCGCCTCGATTGGCGATCTTCAACGTCTCAAACACCGTTGATCTCGTGGGCGCAGACGGAGAACGAGCTCGATCGGCCGATGGCAGGCGGAGCTCTCCCGTTGTTGGGACGGAACGTGACGGCGAGGCGGAAGCGCTAGGCGGTGGAGAGCGCGGGTCGCACCAGCGGTTTCCACGGCGGAAAGGAATGCTCGGGGAACGGCTGGTGCCCGTCGCCGTGGCGCAGTGCGAATGCCGCGGCCCAGAACCGCGCGCAGAAGTCCTTGAACATCTCGCGATACGTCCTGCGCTGTCCGTCACTGCTCGCGTGGCAAAGCGGCCGTGGCGATCGGTTCGAGCGCTTGGGCTTCGCCCGCGGATCTTGTCGCACGACCGTGGCGGCACCGAGCACCGGCACCCCGTTGCGCTCGCGCGCACACTCGGCTTCGGCAGCACGGATGCGCTCCACGATCTGCGCGGGCGTCACGTTCTCCTCGGCCAGGCCGCCGAGGGGATGGACGGTAAGCGTCTCTTGCTCCCAGAACCACGCGGGATCGATCGTCTTCGTCGATCCCGCCGCTTCACGAACCGCATCGTGGTAGCGCTTCTCGTTGAACCAGCGCACGCGGTGCTCCTCAGGCTGATCGCCGTTCGCGAAGAGCAGCACGCCGGGCCAGTCGTCGTGCTTGGAGACGAGCCCCGCGGCGGTCGGGTTGAGCACCGTGTAAACGAGCCGGCCGATGGCGGCGGCGGTGTCGAGGACAGGCTCGGCGCTGAACCGTCGATCGAAGACGCGTCCCTCGCGATCGCGGATCTGGTTGATGCCCTTTGCCGTCGCGGTGAGAAAGTCGCGCATGAAGTCGGAGAGCTCGGATCGCTCGTCCGTGAGCAACATGTGCCAGTGGTTCGAAACGGTAACCGCCGCCTGAATTTTCACTCCGCTGTATCGCTCGAGCGCACGGGCGAGCGCGAGCAAGAAGACGGCGTTGGCGTCGGGATCGCACCGAAGCAAGAACCGCCGCTGAAACGCGCGGCTGGTGCAGAACCACGTGG
>CAYVDO010000427.1:0-6657 GCA_964450125.1 uncultured bacterium | reverse complement strand
ACTCGACCGCGCTCAGCCGCGCCGCCAGCGTGGTGAGATCCGCCGCCAGCTCATCATCCGAGCGATCGCCCATCGGACAGGCGGGAAGGAGGTGGTCGCGCGCCGGCTCTTCGGGGAGGGAATCTGCTAATGTGACCATGCGTTCACTATATCAAATCAAGCCCGCACCCGCAATCCGCCCGTCGCAAAAAAATCCCACGCGCGCCGCGCTCAACTCCACCGCCGCGAACTGACGATCGGAAACGCGGTCCCAGACCTTCTCCGTCACAAAGACGTCAGTGCCAGCGCAATCGACGCCTACGCCTTCAATCGCCGCCGCGGCGCCATCCGCAGCGCAATCGACCGCCTCGACCTCCCGAGCCCACCCCCCCCGTCCGAACGCATGCGCAACCCGGATACCCCGGTCCAGATAACCGGCCGAGCGGCGCAGCCGAAGCCGAGATTCTCCAATGAGAACCGACGAGAATCTCCTCGACCCTCCCGACGCCGCTGCGCTAGTCTGCAAGCAGGTCGCCTAGCTGAATCCACCTAGTTCACCCGAAGCCGGTCCGCCTAGCCCCGACCATTTCGTGTTGGCCTGTCGATGGGTTTCAGGCGCTCATTGGGCATCGGGCTTTGTCTCTTGCCAGCTCTCGGACTTGCTTGGTGCCTCTTCGCGTTCGTGTACTCAGTGGTTGCGGTTCGGGCCTCGTTCTCGATGCCTGCCATTGCACTCTTCGTTTTCCTGCCCGCAACATGGCCCGCGATCGCTATCTGCTCCCTCGGCTTGGTCGGGATTCTAATGTTGCAGAAACCGCAAGCCGGCGCCTTGCGGCTGCTGCAACGGGCGTACCTCGGCCTTCTGTGTCGCATCGTATTCTTCTTTCCACAGCGGGCGTTTCCATTCGGCGTCGCTCGGACGTCCGACATGGGATTTGCTATCTTTCCAGTCAGCCGATCGATGGTTCTTGCGGTCTGGGTGGTACTAACCGCTGCATACGCATTTCTGGCAGCGCGCTTTTGGTCCCGCATTGCGGCGGTTTTCGTTGCACCGCTCACCGTCGTCCTTGTCGCCCATCTGTTCTGGGTCATTGCAGACGCGGCAGGGTGGCGTGTCGCTCTGGATGGCCCATGATTGCGTCGCCGGATCCATCGATGCGCAAAGGGACGCCCGAGGGTCGGTCTACCGCCGACCTTTCCGCACATCCAAGACGCTGCAGCAGACGGCACTCGGGGTGCGCGCGTCTCGACCTCGCGATGGTCCGCGGCCTCTGGTGAGCTTTGAATCGGGTCGAGCTGGCGAGACGTCCGACAGAGGATCTCGCGTACCAGCCTCACCGATCGAAGTATTCGGACTCGAGATGGCAGCGCATCGAAGCCTTAAAAACTGCCGATGCCCTCGCTGGTTTTCCCGCGCCCCAGCACCGGCAGCCGTTGCGCTCGCCTACGTGCTCGGTCGCCGACCAGCGTTTGCGGAGTTGCCATGCCCAATCGTGCGGGCGGATCGGCTGGATACCGATTCGGCACTCGCTCTCACGCCGTTCGCGCTGATTCGAGATCTCGTGGACCTTCCGTTCCGACTGCTCAATCTCCCGCTCACGTTCACGGACTCGTCGCACGCCGGCGTCGTCCTTGGGCCCTTGGCGGTCCTGCCCATCTTGAACGACGTCATCGTCTTCGCGGGAACCACACCCGGACGGGAGTCGGGGCTGACGTTCATTCTTGACCCGGTCCGCTGTGATCCGTACCTGTTTCCGAACACGCGGGACTTGTACTGATGGGGTCGCGCAACGCGAAGTCGAAACGCTGCAGGCGGTGGTCGCTGCCGAGCGGTGTGCGTAGCTCGTACGCGATCGGCTCCACGCGCGTGCCGAAGATCGTTTGATCGATGGCCCAGAGCGGTGCCGGCACAGGAAACGTCGCCGACCAGCCCGCGCCCACCCGATCGTACGCGTGAGCGTAGCCGGGCGGCAGCGTTTCGAGCCCGCGCGCGCGGCGTGGCGTGTTGAAGTCGCCGACGATCAGATCGGGAGACAGCGCGGCGATGCGGCGCCGAACCCAACGTAGGATCGGTGCGCGTGGCTGAGCCGGATCCGACGGCACATCGACCACGAGCAGATCGATACGCTCGCCCGTCGTCGCCGTCCACGCGACCGGCCACACGCGCGCCCCGTGGAATCGCTCGAGCGAACCGGGCTCGAGCAGGCCGCGCGCCATCACCGCGAGCTGCCAACGGCGAGCCACGGACCACGCGCCCGAGAGCCGCGGCATCACGACGTCGAGAGAGCGATTCGGAGGGAGCTCGGACACGACGAGCAGGTCGGCGTGCTCCCTCGTGAGCCCGCGCCGCACCAGCCATCCGCCTGCGAGCCCCGACCACACGTTCCAGTGCACCGCGCGGTGAGCGCGGAACGACGACGGCACGGCCGGATGGGCGCGTGCAACCTCGCCCCAATGATTCTCGACGCCGAGCACGACTCCCGCGGGAGCGAGCGCCAGCACGAACCACACGACGGCATGCGCAAGCCGCCCGTGAGCACGCGCCCGCAGCCATGCACCACCCATCACCAACGCCACCGCCGACGAGGGCACGTAGAAGCAGAGCGCCGTGGCGACGGTGCGCTCGCGCTCGAGCTGCCCGATCCCCCAAGCGAGGAAGAGCGGCAGCGCCATCCATTCGATGCCGCCAGCAAGTCCTGCGGCGGATACGCGTGCCACGCGTTCGAGATCGATCGTCCCTCGCACCGTCGTGTCCGGCGAGCGCGCCTGCCGCAGCAGCGCGGCGCGAAGCGGCTCGGCGAGGAGAGGCTGTCGGCCGCGAGTGCAGATGCCGTGCAGCAGCCACGCCAGGGTGGCGCGGGTGACTCCCTTCCCTACCCGGGCACACTGCCCGCGCGTCTGAACGCCCGACACGACGGCCCACACGGCTGCCGCCAACCCCACTCCAGGTTCCGCACACGCAGGTCCGCCATCCACGAGCGGACCGGCATCGGCGACGTCGCGGGTGCGCCGCGCACCGGCTCGATACGCGCTACAGCCCGATGGCCTTCGCGAGGGGAGCGTCGAGACCGTAGACGTCGTCGAGGAACGAGAGGCCGTCACCGGGCAGCGGCAACGCGGTGGCGTAGAAGAGCAGCACCGGCATGGGCGGATCGATCTCCACCCAACGGTTGAGATCGCCGCGGGTGGCCTTCACGATCGCTTCGCGCGTCCACTCCGATTCCTCGCGCAATACGTAGCTCGCGAGAGTCACGGGGTCCTCGACGCGCACACAGCCGTGGCTGAGCGCCCGGCGATTGCGCTTGAAGAGGCTCTGCATGGGCGTGCCGTGCAGGTACACGCTTTCGTCGTTCGGGAACAGGAACTTGATGGCGCCGAGTGCGTTTTTGGGTCCAGGGCGCTGGCGCACGCGAATGTTGCCGCTCGCGAGCTGCGGGATGCGTTCCGGTGCGAAGTCGACGACGCCGGCGTCTTTGCTCCAGCCGTCCACCAGCTCCATGTCGTTGGCGACGAGGTAGTTCGGATCTTTCGTCAGCTCGGGCGCGATCTCCTTCTCGGCAATGCTCTTGGGCACGTTCCAGTACGGCCGGAAGACGATGTTGGTGAGCTCGCTGGCGACGAGCGGCGTTTGCTTGTCGAGCGCTTGGCCGACCACCACGTTCATGGTGAGCACCGGCTCGCCGTCGGTCATCGCCGAAGGGATCACCCAAAGGCGATACGACGGCACGTTGACCAAGATGAACGGCGCGTCGCCGAGCTCGGGCATCCAGCGCAGCCGCTCCATCGTGAGCGCGATCTGACGGGCGCGATCGGCGGCGGGCACGGCGAGCGCAGCCCAGGTGGACGTGCCGATCACACCGTCAGCCACCAGGCCGTGGCGCGCCTGGAAGCGGCGCACGGCTTGGGCGAGTGCCGTGTCGTAATGGTTCACCTGCTTGCCTGCCGACGGCGTCGCCTCCGCTTCCGGCGCGAGATCGCCGAGCGCGATCAGGAGCGCGCGCAGCTCGGGCACTTGTGCCCGATGCTCGCCGGGCACGAGCTTTCCCGATCCATGCACGGGAGCCTGGTCGACGCGCGTGGCGAGCTGACGCTGACGCGTGAGCTCGGCTTCGAGCCGCCTGTAGAGGTAGCCGCGCGGCGCAGCCGAGTCGATCGTCGCAGGTAGCTCGTCCGCCGGCGCCGCAAGCGCCGCCTCCAAGATCGCCCCAACCTCGCCGCGGCGCTCGCTGGCATCGATCGCGTAGCCGAGCGATTGGGGATCGACCTGGCCCGCGTGAAGATCCGCGAGCAAGCGGAAGAGCGCGGTGGTGGCAGCCACGTCGAGACGAGCCTCGTTCGCGAGGGTGGTCTCGGGGCTGGTCTTCGCGACCGTCAGGATGCCGATCGCGTCGCGCAACGGCGCCGGATCATGACGCGAGGCTGCGAGGCCGTGGCTCGGCGCGGCGGCGAGCGCCGCGAGCAAGCGATCGAGCCGCTCATCGAGCTCGCCATCCTCGCTCACCCACGCCGACGCGAAGGCGCGGGTGGCGTACGCGTTCCACACCTCGGGCGGAGTGCGCTCGTCCGCCTTCGCCACGCGCTCGACGGCAAGGGAGAGCGGCGATCGGACTGGCCGAGCTGGCGTGTCGTTGGCTCCCGATTTGCCCGCAGGCGCGGGTGCCTGAGACGGCGGCGTGCCATCGGGCAGCCGCGATGGCACGCGTGCACACGCGACTGCGAGCACGACCAACGCTGGCAACCACCGCTTCCACGTCGCACGCTCGACCAAGCGAATCCTCCGCACGCTTCATGCGAAAACGTATCCAGGAAGCAGGGGGCATGCCACGGGCCGCGCGGAAATCGCGAGAGAAATGGACCGCGCGACGGCACGAGCGTGGCTCTTCGGCCGCATCCGTGTCGCTTGCGACACGCGAGGCGCCCGCGAGCCGGGCTCGTCTTGACGACTCGGTGATCGCGGCGACACGCTTTGCCGTCGGAGGAAGCCCATGCAAGTCACGCGTCGCCTCGAGTTCCCCGCCGGCCACCGCCTCATGAATCACGAGGGAGGCTGCAAGGACCTCCACGGCCACAACTACGCCATCGAGATCACCGTCGAGGGCGACGAGCTCGATGCCGTCGGCCGCGTCATCGACTTCGACGTCATCCGCGAGCTGATCTACGGCTGGATTCTCGATCATTGGGACCACGGCTTCCTGCTCAATCGCCACGACGAAGAAGTGATTCGCGCCATCGGTCCGTTCTGCAAGGACGGCAAGCCGTACCTGATGGATGCGAATCCCACCGCCGAAAACATCGCCAGCGAGCTCTTCCGCGTGGCCCGCGACGTGTTGGCCAGCTATCCGATCCGCATCGTCACCGTGAAGGTGCAAGAGATGGAGGGCTGCTGGGCCACGCTGGTTCCCAAGGTGTAGCCGTGGAGATGATCGCGACGATCGAACGCTACGTGCGGGCGAGCGCTCGCGAGCTGGGCACGGATCACCTCGATCCGCGCGTCATGGACGCGATGCGGCGCGTGCCGCGCCACGCGTTCGTGCCCGACGAGCTCGAGGACGCGGCTTACGAGGATCGGCCGCTACCGATCGGGTTCGGCCAGACCATCTCGCAGCCGTTCATCGTGGCGCTCATGAGCCACCTCGCACGGATCGAGCCGGATCACCGCGTGCTGGAGGTGGGCACGGGCTCGGGCTATCAAGCGGCGGTGTTGTCGCTCTTGGCTCGCGAGGTGAAGTCGATCGAGGTGGTGCCCGAGCTGGCCGTGAGCGCGGCGAGGCGCTTGGCGCGCCTCGGCTACGACAACGTCGAAGTGCGTTGCGCCGACGGCTACGCAGGCTGGCCCGGGATCGAGGACGCACCGTTCGACGCCATCGTGGTCACCGCCGCGGCGCCGCGTGTACCGCCGGCGCTGGTCGCCCAGCTCCGCGTGGGTGGAAACCTCGTCATTCCCGTGGGCGAGCCCCACGCGCCGCAGCGTCTCGAAGTGCTCCACAAAGAGGACGCCGAGCCGCTCACCACACGCGTCGTCCTGCCGGTCGCGTTCGTGCCACTGGTACACGGCCGCGGTGGCGGCGCGTGAGCACAGGACTGCGGGCGGGCGCGCGCCCCTACGCGAATCGACGAGCCCCACGCCCACGAATCCAGTGCCTCAGGTGACGGGCGGGCCCTTGAGCTCGACGACGTTCCCGTCCGGATCGAGGACGTACATCGACGGGCCGTCGCCCTCGGCGCCGTAGCGCATCTCGACCGGGCCAGCTTCCAAGCCGTGACGCGCCAGCACCGCGCGGATCTCGCTCTCGTCGAAGGGCTCGATGCGAAAGCAGAAGTGATCGAGGTTCTTGCCCTCGGCGCCGGGTGCCGCGCCTCCAAGGCCGCCCAGCGGCCCATCGACGGGCACCAGATCGACGAGCGACCGGCCGGCGCGAAGCTGGATCAGGCCGATGTCGTCGCGCCGACGCTCGACGGTGCAGCCGAGCGCCTCGCAATAGAACACGACCATCGCCTCGACGTTCTTCACGCGCAACACCACATGATCGATCTCGCGGATGCTCAGCACACTCGGTCTCCGTGTCGTCGAATGGCAGGGGGTCGTCATCGTAAATCTGCCGCGCGCGATTCGAGAAGCCGGCGGCACGCGGCCCCACCGCCCCGATCTCGGGTATCCTTCGGCACTTCGCATCCGAA
>CAYVDO010000426.1:0-6661 GCA_964450125.1 uncultured bacterium | reverse complement strand
GAGCCATGTCGAAGCAGAAGTTCGATCGGAAGCTTCCACACGTGAACGTGGGGACGATCGGTCACGTGGATCACGGGAAGACGACGCTGACGGCGGCGATCACGAGTGTCTTGGCGAAGAAGGGCTGGGCACAGTTCGTGGCGTACGACCAGATCGACAAGGCCCCGGAAGAGAAGGCGCGCGGAATCACGATTGCGACGGCGCACGTGGAGTATCAGACGGAGAACCGCCACTACGCGCACGTGGACTGCCCGGGTCACGCGGACTACGTGAAGAACATGATCACGGGGGCAGCGCAGATGGACGGCGCGATCCTGGTGGTTTCGGCGGCGGACGGTCCGATGCCGCAGACGCGGGAGCACATCCTGCTGGCTCGACAGGTGGGCGTTCCATACATCGTGGTGTTCATGAACAAGTGCGACATGGTGGATGACCCGGAGCTTCTGGACCTGGTGGAGCTCGAGGTTCGCGACCTGTTGAAGCAGTACCAGTTCCCGGGCGACGAGATTCCGATCGTGAAGGGTTCGGCGTTGAAGGCGCTGAACTCGGACTCGGCGGATGCTCCCGAAGCGAAGTGCATCCTGGAGCTGATGGCGGCGGTGGACAGCTATGTGCCGCTTCCGAAGCGTGACGTGGACAAGCCGTTCTTGATGCCGATCGAGGACGTGTTCTCGATCCAGGGCCGCGGGACGGTGGTGACGGGCCGCGTGGAGCGCGGGAAGGTTCGTGTCGGTGACGAGATCGAGATCGTGGGGATCAAGCCGACGGTGAAGACGGTGGTGACGGGTGTGGAGATGTTCCGGAAGCTGTTGGACGAGGGGATGGCGGGCGACAACATCGGTGCGCTGCTTCGCGGCACGAAGCGCAACGAAGTGGAGCGCGGCCAGGTTCTTTCGGCTCCGGGATCGATCACACCGCACACGAAGTTCACGGCCGAGGTGTACATATTGACGAAGGAGGAGGGTGGCCGGCACACTCCGTTCTTCAACGGCTACCGGCCGCAGTTCTACTTCCGGACGACGGACGTGACGGGTTCGGTGGATCTCCCGTCGGGCGTCGAGATGGTGATGCCGGGCGACAACGTGAGCCTGGTGGCTCAGTTGCTGACGCCGATCGCGATGGAAGAAGGGGTTCGTTTCGCGATCCGGGAAGGCGGCCGCACGGTGGGCGCCGGCGTCGTGGCCAAGATTCTGGAATGATCCTCGACGGTTCAGCCGGCGCGTGTGAACGCGAGCTCGGTAAAGGGCGGATACGATGAGAGACATCATCACGCTAGCTTGCGGCGACTGTAAGCGTCGCAATTACACGACGACCAAGAACAAGAAGCGCACTCCGGACCGCTTGGCGTTCAAGAAGTACTGTCGATTTTGCCGCAAGCACACGGAACACAAGGAAACGAAGTGAGCGCAGCGACCCGCGACGGGCGTTGCGCTTCGACCGAGGCCAGTAGCTCGAACGGCTAGAGCACCGGACTCCAAATCCGGGGGTTGGGGGTTCGAATCCCTCCTGGCCTGCCCTTTCGGGAAGGCCCACGAGAAAGTCAGGGGCGTGTGCCGATGAGTAGCAAAGGAAAGGAAGAGGAAGACCAAGGCGCAAGTCCTGCCGGTTACGTGGCGCAGGCTCGCCGATTTCTGGTCGAGGTCCGACAAGAGCTGAACAAGGTCACCTGGCCGGAGCGCAAGGAGACCATCGCGTCCACCGGGGTGATTCTCTTCTTGGTGGTGTTGACGGCGACGTATCTCGGCGCACTCGACTGGGGAATCTCGCGCCTCGTTCGGTTGTTGCTTCAGTAGGCTCAGCCGCCTCCCGCACCAGCGACCCGAGGCAGCTGTTGCCGCCACGATTCGGCGTGCAACCACAGGGGATGGGAATGACGAAGCAGTGGTACGTGGTTCACACCTATTCCGGCTACGAGAACAAGGCCAAGCAGGCCCTCGAGGAGCGGGTGCGTCGAGCCGGAATGGAGGAGCGATTCGGGGAGATTCTGATTCCTCAGGAAAAGACCATCGAACTGGTCAAGGGGCAGAAGCGAACCACGTCGAGGAAGATGTACCCGGGCTACTTGTTCGTCGAGATGGAGCTCGACGACGAGACCTGGCACATCGTCCAGAACACGCCGAAGGTCACGAGCTTCGTCGGTGGCGACAAGCAGCACCCAAGTCCCATTCCGGAGCAGGAAGTGCGTGCGATGCGCAATCAGATCGAGGCCGGCGTGCTCAAGCCTGTGAGCCGCGTGCGTTTCGCAGAGGGCGAGAGCGTGCGCGTCATCGACGGGCCGTTTGCGAACTTCGTCGGTGTGGTCGAGGAAGTGAAGCCGGAAAAGTCGAAGCTCAAGGTGGCCGTCAGCATCTTCGGTCGTGCCACGCCAGTCGAGCTGGATTTCGTCCAAGTCGAGAAGGCATGAACCGCGCGCAGCTCGGCGCGAGGTGAGGGGAAGGCGCGATGGCGAAGAAAGTCGTGACGCAGATCAAGCTGCACGTCACGGGGGGCGAGGCGAACCCGTCACCCCCGGTAGGCCCGGCGCTCGGCCAGCACGGCGTCAACATCATGGAGTTCTGCCGCAAGTTCAACGAGCGCACGCAGGGCGACAAGGGCATCACCATCCCCGTCGTGATCACTGTGTACTCGGACCGCTCGTTCGAGTTCGTCACGAAGACGCCGCCCGCGTCGGTTTTGCTGAAGATGGCTGCAGGCGTGGTCAAGGGCGCACACGACCCAAAGCGCGAGAAGGTCGGACGTCTGACGCGCGCGCAGGTCGAGGAGATCGCGAGACGCAAGATGCCGGACCTCACGGCCGCTAGCCTCGCGGCAGCGGTCAACAGCATTGCGGGTACCGCGCGCAGCATGGGGATCGAGGTGACGGGCTGACGCCCGCGTCCAGGTGAGACATGCCGACACACAGCAAACGATTCAAGAACGCCCTCGCCGCTGTCGACCGCAACAAGGGCTATCCCGTCGACGAGGCGATCGACACGCTCCTCGCCACCGCGACCGCGAAATTCGACGAGACGCTCGAGGTGGCGATCCGGCTCGGCGTCGATCCCCGCAAAGCCGACCAGAACGTGCGCGGCGCGCTGGTATTGCCGCACGGCACCGGCAAGGGCGCGCGTGTCCTGGTGCTCGCGCGCGACGCTGCAAAGGAGAAGGAGGCGCGCGATGCTGGCGCCGACCTCGTCGGCAGTGACGATTATCTCAAGCAAATCGAAGGAGGCTGGCTCGACTTCGACAAGCTCATCGCTACGCCGGACATGATGAAGGACCTGGGTAAGCTCGGTAAGGTGCTCGGCCCGCGCGGCTTGATGCCGAGCCCCAAGACGGGTTCGGTCACGTTCGACGTGAAGCGCGCCGTCGAAGAGGCCAAGGCCGGCAAGGTGGAATTCCGCGTGGACAAGGCCGGAATCGTCCACGCGGGGATTGGCAAGAGGTCGTTCAAGCGCGAGCAGGTGCGCGACAACTTCGTGGCGTTGATGAATCAGATCAATCGCATGAAGCCGTCGACCAGCAAGGGTATCTATCTCAAGAGCATCGCGCTCAGCAGCACCATGGGGCCGGGAGTCAAGGTCGATCCGGCTGAGTTCCGCGTAACGGCCTGAGTCGCACCGAAACCAGGAGGGCTTCCCGGTGAATCGTACTGAAAAAGTCGCGTCCGTCGACGAGTTGCACCAGAAGTTCCAAGCCATGACTCTGTTCGTGGTGGCCGACTACCAAGGCTTCACGGTTGACCAGTTCACGCGTTTGCGCGTCGACCTGCGCGCCGCGAACAGTGAACTGCACGTCGTGAAGAATCGCCTCGCGCGAAAGGCCGCCGAGCGGACCGCTGTCGAGTTGCTGGGCGACTCGTTCCGGGGGCCGACCGTGATCGCGATGACGGCAGCGGATCCGGTCGCCGTGGCCAAGGTTCTGACGAAATACGCCACCAAGAAGGACGAGAAGCCGCTCACGCTCCGCGGCGGGTTGCTCGCTGGAACGAAGCTCGCGCCGCAGGACGTCGAGGCGCTCGCGACACTGCCAGGCCTTCCCGAGCTACGCGCCAAACTCGTGGGGCTGTTGGTGGCGGCGCCACGGAAGTTCTTGGGCGTCCTTCAGGCCCCAGGCCGTGACATGGTCGGAGTGTTGCACGCCAGAGGGCAGGCGCTGGGTGAGGGTGGGTGATCGGGCGTGGCATGTCCGTCCGGCCACGCCGCGGGGTAGGACGCGAACGATGACGGCCGCTTGCTTGATCGAAAAACTGAGTATGAATCCGAGCGTCGTTCCGCGTGGAGCGGACGTCGCACAACGTATCCAGAACCGCTAGGCGGGGAACGAAAGCGCGAAAAGGAGTAGGGACAATGGCAGAGATCACCAAGGAAGACGTTCTGGCGTGGCTCGACAAGCGAACCGTGCTCGAGCTCGCCGAGCTCACCAAGGAGCTCGAGGGTCGCTGGGGCGTCACTGCAGCGGCTGCGGTGGTTGCGGCACCGGCTGCGGGCGGAGCGGCTGGGGGCGCCGCGCCGGCGGCCGAGGAGCAGACCGAGTTCACGGTCGTCCTCAAGGATTTCGGCGCCAACAAGATTCAGGTGATCAAGGAAGTCCGCGCCGTGACCGGGCTCGGCCTGAAGGAGGCGAAGGATCTCGTCGAGGGTGTGCCCAAGCCCGTGAAGGAGAACATCTCCAAGGAAGAGGCCGCGGAAGTGAAGAAGAAGCTCGAGGACGCGGGTGCGACGGTCGAAGTGAAGTGAGCAGCCGTCGCCTGAGATGGCTCCCGTTTCCATTCCATTTTCCGGCGGTTTGACCGCTTAGGGGTCTGCATGAGCACCGTGATGGGCGAGCGGTTTCGCTATCGCCGAAATTTCGGCAAGATCCGGACCGTTCTCGATATTCCCAACCTCATCGAGGTGCAGAAGCGCTCGTACGAAGAGTTCCTGCAGCCGGAGGCGTCGAAAGACCGTCGCGAGCCCCGTGGGCTTCAGGCCGTCTTTCAATCGGTTTTTCCAATCCGGGACTTCAACGAGAAGGCTGAGCTCGAGTTCGTATCGTACGAGCTCGGCGAGCCGAAGTACGACGTAGCCGAATGCTTGCAGCGCGGGATGACCTATGCCGCGCCGATGAAGGTGACCATCCAGCTCATCGTGTACGACCGCGACGAGGTGGCAGGCCAGCCCTCCATTCGCAACGTGAAGGAGCAGGAGGTCTACTTCGGCGAGATCCCGCTCATGACCGACAAGGGTACGTTCATCGTGAACGGAACCGAGCGCGTGATCGTGAGCCAGCTCCACCGCTCGCCGGGTGTCTTCTTCGATCACGACAAGGGGAAGACGCACTCGAGCGGAAAGCTTCTCTATTCGGCGCGCATCATCCCCTACCGCGGTTCCTGGATCGATTTCGAGTTCGATCACAAGGACATCCTGTACGTGCGCATCGACCGGCGGCGCAAGATGTTCGCGACCACGTTGCTGAAGGCACTCGGTTATTCGCCCAAGCAGTTGATGGATCGCTACTACAAGCGGGTACGCATCGACGTCGTGGACGGCGAATTCCGCAAGACCTTCGACCCCGAGATTCTCCTGGGGCAGGTCGTCACGCGCGCCATCCGAAGCCCGAAAACCGACGAGGTGTTGGTCAAGAAGGGGCAGAAGCTCAGCGCCGTTCGCATTCGGCGTTTGATGGAAGAGAAGGTGAAGTGGATCCCCCTCGAAGCCGAGGATCTTCACGGTGCCGTGGCGGGCGACGACATCGCCGTGCCCGCCGGGCGCGAGGGCGAGGGCGAGATCCTCGTCGAGACGAACGCCCAGATCACGCCCGAGGCGCTCGAGCGCATGACGAGTGCCGGCATCACGTCGTTCGACGTGTACCACATCGAAAGTTCGACGATTCGCGAAACATTGCTCCTGGACCGGTCTCCCATGACGCCGGTGCAGATCGATACACAAAATCGAGAGCGTTATCCCGTTCTGTGGCTCGACGGCGGCCCGACTGCGGAGCAGCTCCACGCGATCATCGACATTTACAAGCGGCTGCGTCCGGGCGACCCACCCACGGTCGAAACCGCTGTGCAACAGTTCTACCACTTGTTCTTGAATCCCGATCGCTATGACCTCTCGAAGGTGGGGCGCCTCAAGCTCAACTACAAGCTCAATCGGGATCTCGAGATCGACGATACGATCCTGTACCGCGAGGACATCCTGGCGGTCATCGAGTACCTGCTCAAGTTGCGAAGCGGAAAGCCGGACGCCGAGATCGACGACATCGATCACCTCGGCAATCGTCGTGTGCGCTCGGTCGGCGAGCTTCTGGAGAATCAGTACCGCATCGGCTTGGCGCGCATGGAGCGTGCAATCAAGGAGCGGATGAGTCTCCAGGAAATCGAGACGCTCATGCCGCACGACCTCATCAACGCGAAGCCGGTAACCGCGGTGGTCAAGGAGTTCTTCGGATCGAGCCAGCTCTCCCAGTTCATGGACCAGACGAACCCGTTGTCGGAGATCACCCACAAGCGTCGGCTGAGCGCGTTGGGGCCGGGTGGTCTGACGCGTGAGCGCGCCGGCTTCGAGGTGCGCGACGTGCATCCGACGCACTACGGACGCATCTGCCCGATCGAGACGCCTGAGGGCCCGAACATCGGCCTCATCGCGAGCTTGTCGACGTTTGCCCGCGTGAACGACTACGGCTTCATCGAGACGCC
>CAYVDO010000425.1:0-6667 GCA_964450125.1 uncultured bacterium | reverse complement strand
CCCAGGTCCACGTCTACGACGCCGAGCTCACCGCGGCGCTCGCCCCACGGACGTTCCTGGAGCGCGAGCGCTATCGAGCCATCCAGTGGGCACACGGGCCAGCGTGGGACCGCCGCAAGCTGGAAGGCGAACGCTGGTTCGGCTTCGAGGCCGTGCGCGCCGTACCGGGGCTCGGCGACGAGGTGCTGCTGGTGCCCACCGTCGGCCACACCCGCGGTCACGCCGCCGTGGCCGTGCGCAGCGAGGGCGGCTGGCTGCTGCATTGCGGCGACGCGTACTTCTTCCGCGGCGAGATGGAACCGGATCGCCGCCGTTGCACCCTCGGCCTCGACGTGTTCCAGCGCGTGGTGCAGGTCGACGGAGAGGCGCGCATGCGGAACCAGGAGCGGCTCCGGACGCTGGCGCGCGAGCATGGCCACGAGGTTCGCGTCTTCAGCGCTCACGACCCCTTCGAGCTCCAGCGCTTCACCGCCGCCGGCAGCGCATGACCCGCGACTGCGTCGTGGGGCTCAACCGCTGAAGCAGAGCTCGGCCCAGCGGAACACGACGTTGGTGAGCCCGTGGACGAGGGTAGGGGCGACGAGGCTCTCGCGACGCGTGCGCAACCAGCCGAGCAAGAGCCCGAACGGTAGGTTGCCCTGCCACCAATGGCCGCCGGCGAGCGGGTGCGCGAGGTTGAACACGATCGCCGATCCGATCACGGCCCAGCCCAGCCGCCCACCCCAAAGGGCCCGGTCGCGGCCGGCGGCGTCCTCCAAGCGGCCCAACACGTAGCCTCGGAAGAACACCTCTTCCGGGAACCCTACGGCCAGCAAGTTGCCGGCGATCTCCGCCCCCAGATCGGGGGGCCAGCGAAATCGAAACGTGTGCTGCTGCCAGAGCGTCGCGAAGAGGTAGTGGCCCAGGGCATAGAGCGGCAGCAGGAGCGCCAGCGTGAAAAGCCCGTCACGCAGGCCGCCTCGCCAATCGCCGAGGTCGAGGCCGTAATGCCAGGGGCTTCGCCGGCGCAGGGCGAGCACCAACATCGGCCCATAGATCCACACGATCGGCGGAACCAGCCCGCGCAGCGTGGGGTGCGCGGCGCCGAAGCGGTCGTTGAGGCGCACCAGCATCAGTGCGCCGGCGAATGCCGCCACCAGCTCCACCAAGACGGAGCGATCGACGCGCTGAGCCGGGGTCGACACGGGCGGTAGCATCGAGCGAGGAGGAAGCGCTTCCACGGTGAGAGTGCCAACGCCCTGACGCAAGATCGCGCGGGCGGCAGCCTTCTTTCAAATATTCTCAACGAGATCAAGGCGCTCGAAGCGACCCGACACGGCCCTCGTCTTGCATTGCAGCCGCCCGGACAGAATCGTCCTGGCTCCTCGTGGAGCAGATGTGGTGGGTGCAAATGCGCAAGCTGGGTGAGATCCTCATTCACGAAGGGCTGGTCGGACCACAGCACGTCGATCGCGCGTTGCTCTGGCAGCGCGATGACGGCGGGCGTATCGGTTCGCTGCTGATCCGCCTCGGCTACCTCGAAGAGCGCGAGTTCCTCCGCTTGATGGCGGCGCAGCTTCGCACCCGCCCGGTGCTCATCGGCGAAGCACACCCGGACTCGGAGCTCTTGAGGCTCGTCCCCGCCGAGCTGGCGTGGCAGGCGAATGCGATTCCGGTCGCGTACCACGGCAACAGCCTCATCGTCGCGACCTCCGACCCCCACAACCTGCCGGTGCTGCGCGAGATCGAAGCGGCCACCGGACATGCGGTCGAGGCCTGGCTCGCTGCCGACCCCGCGGTGGCCATCGCCCTCGAGCGCTATTACCCGCGCGCTGCGCGAGTCGAACCTGCCACGATGCCGACCCTACCGACGCGCGTTCGACCGCTGCGCGAAGTCGATCCTCGGGTCTCGCTCGACGCGCTGATCCACGGCTGGATCGATCAAGCACTCGGCCTCGGTGCCGGATCGCTCTCGATCCAGATGACTCCCGGAGGCCTCAAGGTGCGCGGTGAGACCGCCGATGGCGGCTTCGTGATCGCCGAGCCCCACGCCTCGCTCTACCGCGAGCTGATGCGCAAGCTCCGCCAGACTGCCGCGCTGCGCCCCCCGACGGGGGCGGCTCGGCGCGAAAGCGGGATCCTGCCGCACGTCTGCGAAGGCCAGCGGCTTCGCCTCGGTCTCACGCTCGTCCCCGACAGCTACGGCTGTGCCGCGCGCGTGAGCCTGAACGAGGCGCGGGGAGTGCTGCTCGAGCTCGCCCGCTCGCGCCAGCGGGCGGGCGGTTCCGAGCACTGGGAGCGTCTCGCCAGCTGAGTCTGTCTCAGGACTGCCCGAGCGGCTCGCGGGTCACTCGCCGAGCACGACGTCGCCCGTGAGCCGCGAGCCACGCGGGATCCGCGCCTGGTCGCCGCGTTCGTTTCGAACCGAAACGCTGCCGCTCACTACGACATCCGCCTCGAACAGCACGTCGCCGCGAACGGTGATGCGATCGCACGCCACGAGCGACGGCATGCCGGACGGGAACCGCGACTGAAAATCCCGAATCAGCTTGTAGTAGCGCCCGTCGAGGTCGACGATCGGTGCGGGCTTCGAACGCGCGGGATTGGGCACCAGATGGTGCTCGTCGTTCACGACGTACGCGTCCGAGCCCACCACCACCAGATCCGAGCACGTCTTCACCGCGGCGAAGCGCGTGCGCGGCACCCGAACGGCGCGCGCTCCCGGAAAAAGCGAGATCGCCGCACCCATCGCGGTTTCGAGCTGGATCACCGGCGCCGACGTGGGATCGGCAGGATCGAGCGTCTTCTCGTTGCGGATGACGGGCAGCGGCACGATCTGATCGTGCGCCGCGAGCTCGGCGCGCAACGCCACGAGATCGAGCCACAGGTTGTTGGTGTTGAAGTAGCGGTGGCGATCGATGTCCTGGAACGAATCCAGCGCGTCCGGCGGGGTCTGGGCGATCTCGCGCAGCGTGAGGCGACCATCCGGCAAGAGCGCCAGGTGCCCGCCCTTGCGGTCGGCGGCGGTGCGATCGGTCACCTCCATGAGGAACGGGATGGACTCGCTGGCGAGGTAGCCGAGCAGCGCCGGATCGAGAACCGCGCCCAGATTGTCGACGTTGGACACGAACACCCAGCGCACGCCGGCGCGTTCGAGGTCTTCCAGCACGCCGGAAGTCACGATCGCCGCGTAGAGATCGCCGTGCCCGGGTGGGCACCACTCGAGCTCGGGATCGCTGGACGACCTGGCGGGCTCGAAGGTTCGCGCGTCCACTTTCGGAACCTTGTGTTGAAGAAAGCTGAGCGGGACCGGGCCCGAAAGCTCGGGGTAGGGGGTGAGCCGGGCGAGACTCTCGGCTTCGGTGTGAAAGCTGTTCATCAGCACCAGCGGCACGTGCACGCCGTACTTCCTGTCCAGGGCTCGGACTTGCCGCGCGACCACGTCGAGGAACGTGAGACCGGGGCGAACCTCGATGAGCGACTTCGGGCCGGTGAGGCCCATCGACGTGCCCAGGCCGCCGTTGAGCTTGATCAGCGCCGTGGCGCCCAGTTGAGCGATACCGCGCTCGCGGTACTCCGCCAGCTCGTCGAGGGACGCCACGCTCTCCACGGGGCAGATGTCTTTCTCGCCGACCAGGAGCTTGGCGCCGGATCGCAACAGGCCGTAGGAACGCTCGAAGGCCCAGATCGCGACGTCGGGCAGACCGGCGTCGTGCATCTTGCGCTGAAAGGACGCGAAACCCTCGGGGGTGATGTGGGGCCGATGGACGACGGCTTCCGAGCTCGACATGTCCGTTTACCTCGTGGTGGCGACGACGCCGCGACTCTGGGACCAGCTGGCGGCGGACGACAGTCAGCGCAAGCGCGTCGCCAGGTCGAAAACTTGTCCGGTTCCGAACGAAACGTTGAGCCGCGACTCGTCCTCGGTGGAGTTGAGGGCAAAACCCACGTCGAGGCGAAGCACCTTGCCGATCGCCGATGCCGGCAATCCCACCCGCAAGCCCACTCCGACCGACTGGCGTAGCTCGTGGATCCGAAGGGGATCGTCCTCGTCGATGGGCAACGCGGCGTCGTAGAACGCTACCGCGCCGAGCGATGCGAGCCCCAAGATGCGCTCCCAGATGAAGACTCGATCTTCCACGTGGACCAGCGAGCCGCCATCTCCGTTCACGAAACGATCGGGATAGCCGCGCAGACCGTTGAGCCCACCCATCACGAAGCGGTCCTCGGGGTCGCGACGATGGCTGGCTTCGCCACGCCATTGGAATGCGATCGTCTGTCTCGGTAGGCCCGTGAAGTAGCCCTCGAGCCACCACGAGCCCACCAAGTTCTCGGTGGTGGCATCACGAATCCGCGACGCGGCACCGAGATCGAGGAGCACGATCCAGCGCTCGCTCGCGAAACCGTGGTGCCAGGTGGCAGCGAACGATTGGGTGTCGTGACGCGAGCCCAGAACCTCGGGCTGCATTCCGAACCCCACGCTCGAGTTCCAGCCCAGGGCGTAGTCCTCTTGGACGCCGAACGACCGAACGTTGCGGCGGGTGACGTAGCGGTCCTCCACCCGTTGCCAGGTGAGACTGAGCCCGCTGCGACGGCGGTCGTCGGGAAGCTCGCTCGAGGGCGCCGCCTCGAGCTCGCCGAAGCGGTCTTCGTGGTACGAGTACGCACCGATCAGACGGTGCGCCACGGGGCCGGCGGGGTTCAGGCGGAGGCCGTAGGTCGCTGTGACGCCGCGCTCCAGGTGACGCCACTCGCGCACCGTGCGCCCGAGGTCGTAGAGGTGATCGGTTCCGGCCGAGTCGAAGGTGCTCGCGCCGTAGGACTGGCGAGTGTCGTACGAGTAGAAGGGCATCTCGAGCGAGGCGTAGCGAAAACGCCCGTCACTCAGTTGGTCGAACTCGAGCGCGGTTCGCAAGCGCGAGCGCAAGATGCGCGAATCCGCGTACTGGAGCTGGATTTCGTCGCGCTCGACGTCGTGGGTGAAGAACGCGCGCATCTGCTTGCCGAGCCCCAGGAAGTCGTTTTCCTGCAGGCCCGCGGTGCCGACCACCTCGCCGCCGCCGCCGGCGAGATTGAACTGCGGTTGGAACGTCCACGTCTCCTGTGCGACCACCCGGAGGTCGACCACACCTGGTTCCACGGGGACCGGGGTGATGTGGACCTCGCGCAGATAGCCGAGGAGACGGATGTTGCGCTCGCTCTCCCGGAGCAGACGCTCGTCGAAGACATCACCCGGGCGCAGCAGCACCTCGTCGCGTACCACGTAGGCAAACGTGGGGATCTTGAGGGCGTTGACCCAGGTGTAGGGCGCGTCGCCGAAGAGCTCGTCGTCGGCGACGTCGAAGATCGGGCGTACGCGCACGTCGACGCGGCGGATGCGCGGCGGTGGCTCGGCCGCGTGGGCGCGCGCAACGCCGCTCACGAACGGCGTCGCAAATTCGGCGAGCAACACGAGCGCGAGGGCGAGATGCTTGCGCCAGTTCCGGGCGCATGTCATACCGGGGCCGCCATGGACATCGTGACCACGGATGCGGCACCTCGCGCCATCGGCCCTTATTCGCAAGCGGTGAGGGCGGGTGGCTTGCTGTTCTTGTCGGGGCAGATCCCGCTCGATCCCGCCACGGGCGAAATGGTGGCCGGCGACGTGCGGGCACAGGCGCGACAGGTCTTCGCGAACCTGCGCGCCGTGCTCGCTGCCGCACGGCTCACGCCCGCAGCCATCGTGAAGACCACGATCTTCCTGACCGACATGGCGGATTTCGCCGCGGTCAACGAACTCTACGCGGAGCTGGTCGGCGATCACCGCCCCGCGCGCGCGACGGTCGCCGTTGCGGCGCTGCCGCGCGGCGCACGCATCGAGGTCGAAGCAGTCGCGCTTGCTGCTTGAAAGGGCGCCGGGTAGCGAAGCTCGAACGGCGGTTGCTGCCTGGGTCCGGCGCTCGAACGCCACGGCGGGCCGGACCGTCAGGCGGCCTTCTTCACCCGTCCCGAGCGGATGCAACCGGTACACACGCGCATCCGCACCACACGAGCGTCGGCCTGCACACGGACGCTGCGCAGATTCGGCTGCGAACGCTTGATCGTTCGGATGTGGGAGTGGCTGACCTGCCGCCCCTTGAGATAGCCCTTGCCACAGATCTCACACGCACGCATCTTTCATGCCTCCGGAAAAAAGCGAACGCGGACCCTAACATACGAATGTCTGGGGCGCCAAGGCGGGACCTGGAGCGCGCGCCGCTGCGCTTCCCGTTCCGGTGCCCGGCGCACGCCGGACGACGCCCCGAACAGCCAGATCGACCGATACCCCACGAGGAGCAACGATGAAGAGCGACGAAGACAAGCGATTCGACGTACGGATCCTGGACCGCAACCTGAAAGATCGGGTGATCTCGCAGGCCGACATCGACAAGACGCGGGCCGCACTTCCCGATCTGGCCGAGGAGTTCGACTGGGTCAACTACGCACAGCTCACCAGCGCTCACGTCGGCAAGCTGGCGGCCCGCGGCGAGAGCACCGAAGGCGAGAGCGGGGCGTCGAGCGCCCTCGACCTCGACGACTGAGTTGCGTCGGGGGGGGGTTGCCGCCCCCCCCCCCCCCCGGCCAAACCCCGCGGGGTACCCCCCCCCCACACCCGGGCGTCGCGACGGGCGACGCGCCGAGCGTGTCCAGCCTCGGCTCCCTCGACGCG
>CAYVDO010000424.1:0-6686 GCA_964450125.1 uncultured bacterium | reverse complement strand
CACCGCGACATGAAGCCGGACAACTGCTTCCGGATCAAGCGCGGCGGCAACCACGACTTCATCAAGATCCTCGACTTCGGGATCGCCAAGGTGATCGTCGACGGGCAGAACCCGACCCGCGCCGACAAGCCGAAGATGGCGACCGAGGCGGGCACGCTGCTCGGCACGCCCGAGTACATGGCCCCGGAGATCGCCCGCGACCAGAAGGCCGACGCGCGGGTCGACGTCTACTCGCTCGGCGTCGTCATGTACGAAGCGCTCACCGGCCATCGGCCGTTCGACAGCACCTCGGATTCGGTAATCCCCTTGCTGATGAAGCACATCGAGGAACGCCCCCGCCCGATGCGCGCCGTGAAGCCCGACCTCGACGTGGGCCGCGAGCTCGAACGGCTGGTGATGGGCGCACTCTCGAAGGATCCCAATTGGAGACCCGCGAACGGTGCCGAGCTCTACGCTGCGCTCGATCGCGTCGAGCGCATCCGCCTGGGGAAGCACTTGGAGCGCCCGCCGCGTACCGCCGACGAGGTTCGACGCGCGGTGGCGGCACGCGATCGCCGCGACGACCTGGTGCCCCGCGCACGCTCGGCACGCTCGCGGGGTGGCGTGCTGGCGATGGCGGTGGTGCTGGCCGCGGTGGGTGCAGCGGTGTGGCAGGGCATGCGCGGTCGCGCGCCTGAGGCGCCCTCGCACGTGCCGCCTCCCGCAGGCCCCCCGGTGGTGCGCAACCGACTCGCACCGGCGCAGGGAGAGATCGAGGGCGCGTCCACGCCCGAGACCTCCGTGGACGTCCCGGCCACGCTCGCTCAGGGGCGCCGTGACCTGGATGCGCGGCGCTGGGCGGACGCTGCAGAGCGATTCGAGCTGGTGCGCAGCGTCGATCCAAGCAACCTGGAGGCGTGGCTGGGGCTGGGCCGGGCGATCCAGGCACTCGGACGTCCCCGCGATGCCGCCGCGTACCTGCGCCACGTGGTGGAGCTCGGTCGCGACGACCGGCGACTCGACGTCTTCGTGATCCAAGCCTCGAAGCTGCTCGAGCGGATCGAGCGCGTGGACGCGCTGCTCGACCAGGCGCACACCGCGGTGAACGAGGGACGCACAGACGACGCCGTGCAGTCGTTCCGAACGTATCTCGAGACCCGCACCGACGACGCTGCGACGTGGCTCGAGCTGGGGCGGCTCTTGGCGAGCACACGCCGCAAGGCGGAGGCCGAGACCGCGTTTCGCAATGCCGCGCGTTACGCTCCATCCGACGCCCAGGTGCACCACGAGCTCGGGGCGTTGTTGCTCTCGCTCAACCGCCGCGAGGATGCGATCCGCGAGCTCAGCTTTGCGCTGGAGCTCGATCCCAAGCGCGAGGACACGCGCCGCTACCTACGCATGGCGCGGAATTCCGGCAGTCTCGCCGAGTGACGCGAAGAGGTTCCCGATCCCAAAAGTCTCGGGATATAGTGCCGCTGCTCGCAGCGCTTCGCGCCACGTGGGGACAGAAATAATGAGTCGGGGCCGTTACTTCGCCGTAGCCTGCGGGCTGGTGTCGCTGGCGACCGGGTGTGCGTGGTCGGTGGGTGGCAACGAGCCGAGCCCCGTCCAGAAGCCGGCGGCGGCAGCCGAAGCGGCAGCCGTCGAGGCGCCAGCTCCCACCGAGCCGACGGCACCTTCCGCACCCCCCGCCTCGCGATCCGTCGAAGACCGCTTCTCCGTGCAGGTGTCCAGCATCGTGAACGAGCGCGCCGCACGTGACGCAGCCCAGGGCTTGGCGGACCGAGGGTTCCCGGCCTACGTTCGCACCGCCCCGGCGTCCGGAAAGACCTATTTCCAGGTGCGTGTGGGTCCGTTTGGCGATCGCGACAGTGCCGATGCCATCGCCGCCACGCTGCAATCGCTCGGCTACTCGACGTGGATCGTCGCCGAGTGACGTGAGTCGCCACCAGTCGGGCTGACGCAAACCGCCTCACTGTCCACTCGAGAAGCCCCTCTGCCGCTGTCCGAACTGCTGGCGCGATTCGTGTCGATCCCCACCTTCCTTCCCGATCGCGTGCGCACGGGCCGCGTCGCGACCTGGTGTGCGCTGATCTGCACGTGTGTCGGGTTGGCGGGTTGCGCGGTCGCGCTGGTGCCGCAAGTGGAGTCGCCGCGGACGGCCCGGCTCGCCGATGGGCGCGAGGACGCCGCCTCCGAGCCGACCTCGCGATGGACGATCTCGATTCGCCCGGACGCCGAGGAAGAAGTGGCGAGCCCGCGTGGCGAGGACGCCGAGCCCGAAGGGGAAACCGCCTCCCCCGTCGCGCACGAGCCGGCATCGTCGGCCGCAGCACGGCCCGTCGCCCCACCCGCGTCGACGCTCGAGACGGATGCCGCCGTCGAAGCGAGCAAGCCCACAGAGCCGCGCGAGGCGCTGCCAACCCCGCTGCCGATGCAGATGGAAATCGCGAGCGAGGAACCGTCGCTCACGGTCGCGACGAGCGCGTCCCCGTCGGTCGAGCTCCCGCCACCATCGCCGCTGCCGACCTACGTTTCGTCGCGGGCCAAGGCACCCCAGCACCGCGACGACGGCAGCCGCTACGTGATCGAGCCGCCCGCTCACGGTGGTGGCGAGCCGCGCGACCCAGCGGATACCGCCGCTGCGGATCCCCTCGATCCCGAGTACCGAATCGGCGTCGAGGACCTGCTCGACGTGTCGGTGCTGGGCGAGGCGGACCTACAGCATCTGACGTTGCGCGTGTCGCCGCGCGGAACGGTGGACTTCCCGTACGCGGGCATGCTCACCGCCGCAGGCCTGACGGTGGACGAGTTCCGCAGCGCGCTCGTCGAGAAGCTCTCCGACTACTACGTCGCTCCCCAGCTCTCGGTGTTCCTTCGCGAATACCGCAGCCGCATGGTGCACGTGCTCGGCGAGGTACCTCGCCCCGGCCCGTTCAAGCTCACCCACCGCAACACGCTCATGGAGGTGCTGAGCCGGGCCGGCGGCTTCACGCCGCTCGCCAACAAGAGCGACGTGCAAGTCATCCGTCAGGATTCCGCCGGCAAGCGCGTGATCCGGGTGGACGTGAACGCGATCATCGACGACGGCCAGCTCGACCTGGACATCCCCCTCGAGGCTGGTGACGTCATCAACGTGCCGGAGCGGCTCTTCTGATGGCGCCGAACTTCGAGCCGGCGGGTGCTGAAAACGGCTTCTCCGCAAGCCGTTCCGAGCTCAATCTCGTCGACTACGTCGGCGTGCTGGCGCGTCGCTGGAAGTGGGTGGTCGGTCTCACGCTGCTGGTGCCCGGGCTGGTGCTGGCGTTCTGCCTCGTCGCGCCAAAGAAGTTCACGGCGCGGGCGGTGGTGCTGATGGAGACGTCCGACGTCAGCGTCGGCACGTTCACCAGCGAGCTGGTGACCGCGGGCAAGCAGGACCTCTACTCGCGCGCCCAGTTCTACACCACCGAGCGCAACCTGATTCAGAGCCGCGCCAACCTGCGATCGGTGGTGGACCAGGGAGATCTCTGGCAGCGCTGCAAGCTCGCGGGCGCGGATGCCGTCGAGGCGCTCGACCACGCGCTCGAGGTGAAAGGCGACGCGACCAGCAAGCTCTCCGAGGTGCGCGTCGAGCACGGCAACGCCCAATGCGCAGCCGACCTCGCCAACGCCATCGTCGAGTCCTACGTTCGCACCAACCTCGAGGAGGTGCGACGCAAGTTCCGCGACGACGTGGACAGCCTCGCGCCCGAGCTCGACAAGCTCCGCAAGGACCTCACCCAAAGCCTCGCGGAGGGCGAGGAATACAAGGCGGAGCACGGCCTGGTGAACCTCGATGCGCCGGCGGGCGAGGACATGAAGCACCTGGCCGAGCTCGAATCGGCGCTCACCGAGGCGCAGGTCAACCGCATCCAGATCGAGAAGCGCTACGAGCAGGCGCGTCGTTACGCGAGCGACCCAGCGCGAGTCGAGAGCCTGCCCGAGACGCTCGCGAGCCCCGTGGTGGCGAAGCTGCGCCAGACCTATCTGTCGTTACTGGCGGAGCAGGCCGATCTGAGCCAGCGCTACCGCGACAAGCACCCCAGGATGCTGCAGCTTCGCGCCCAGCTCGAGGAGCTGGCGAAGCGAATCCGCGACGAAGTGGGGCGCGTCATCGAGGGCCTCGAGATCGAGCACCAGACCGCGATCGAGCGCGAGCGTGCGCTAGCCGACGAGGTGGAGCTCGCGCGCCAGAGCACGCGCCAGAAGACCGCGCGCGCTTCGCAGGCACATCTGCTCTCGGACGAAGCGAGCGCGCGCCGCCAGCTCTTCGAGCAGGTCTCGAGCAAGGTGATCGAGGCCAAGATCGTCTCCAACATCAAGCGCAACAACGTGCGCGTGGTCGACGCGGCGGAAGTGCCGCGCGATCCGAGCTTCCCCGACACCCAGCTCTACGTGCTTCTCGGCCTCGCCGTGGGCGTGGTGCTGGGACTGACGGGTGCGTTTGCCTCGGCGGCGCTCGATCAGACCATCCACGGAGTGCGTGAGCTGAGCCGTGCCGAGCGCATTCCGCTCGGTGAAGCGATTCCCGCGAGCCGGTTGCTGCCGCGTCCCGGTGCGGCGGCCAATGCCGATCTCGCGCCCGAGGTCGGCTCGGCGTACGCACGCATCGCGGCGCTGGTGGAGCTGGAGCGGTCGCGACGAATGCCGACCTTCGGCAGCTGCCAGATCGTGGCGGTGGTGGGTTGCGCCGGCGGGGAAGGCGTGACGACCACGGCGATCGGCGTGGCCCGCGCTGCCGCCGCGGCAGGGCGTCGGGTGCTCGCGATCGACGCGCACCCCGGGGACTCGGTGCTGGCGCGCGAGCTGGGCGCCGATCCGAAGGCAGGACTGGTGGAGTGGGTGAATGGCAACGCGTCGCTCGAGTCGTTGAAGCAATCCAGCCCGGTGCCGGGTGTGAGCGTCCTCGCCGCGGGTGCGGCGGTAGGTGCGCAGGTGCTGATCCGACCCGATCGCGTGCAGGCAGCGTTTGCCACCGTGGGCTCGAGCCACGATCTCATCGTCGTCGATCTGCCGCCCGTGACGCGTTCGGCAGCGGCGCAGGTGCTGGCGCACTACGCGGACTTGGTGTTGTTGGTGGTCGAGGCCGATCGAACCGAGCTCGACGAATTGGATGCGGCGAGCCGCGAGCTCGCCCGTGTCGAGCCGGTTGCCGCGCGCGTGATTCTGAACCGCGCCGTCTGAATCCCAGAGGACGTCACAAGCGATGTCGAATCACCGCAAGGTCACGGTGTTGGGCGCTGGCCTCGCCGGCATGAGCTCGGCAGCCGAGCTGTCGCGTGCGAGCGTGACGGTCACGGTGTTGGAGCGCGATCCGGTGGTCGGGGGGCTCGCGAAGAGCCTGAAGCGTAACGGCTATACGGTCGATCTCGGTCCGCACCGCTTCCACGGCGAGCCCACCGTGGTGCAGCACTTTCGCGACCTGATGGGCGAGAACATCGTCGAGAACCAGCGCAAGAGCCGGATCTGGATGATGAACCGCTTCTTCTTCTATCCGCTCCGGGTCGAGAACGTGCTGATGCAACTACCACGCTCGATTCTGGTGAAGATCCTGATCGACTACGTGACGGCACGCGTGAAGCAGCGCGTGAAGCCGAAGCCCGATCTTTCCTTCGAGGACTGGGTCACGCACCGCTTCGGCAAGACGCTCTACACGATTTTCTTCGACGTCTACACCGAGAAGACCTGGGGTTTGCCCTGCAAGCAGATCTCCTCGGACTGGGCCAGCCAGCGCATCAGCCTGCTGAGCCTCGGGGACGTCATCAAGAAGACGCTTCAGCCCAAGCAGAAGCCGCAGCCGCGAACCTACGTGTCGAGCTTCCACTACCCGCGCGAGGGTGGCGTGGGCGCGATCTGCTCGCGCTATCGCGAGCAGGTGGAGGCGGCCGGCGGCAAGGTGGTGACGGGCATCCGCCTCGAGAGGGTCAAGACCGACGGTAAGCGCGTCACCTCGATCGTCTACCAAAACGGCGATCTGCGCGAAGTGAACACGCCGGGCCACGTCATCAGCTCGATCCCTCCGCAGGCCTTGCTCGGGTTGCTCGACCCCGCACCTCCCGCGGAGATCCTGGAGCACGCCGCGAAGCTGCAGCACCGCAGCCTGGTCTTCGTGTACGTGGTGATGAAGCGCGACCGTCTCACCGACGACCACTGGATCTACATCCCCGAGAAGTCGCGTCTGCTCAACCGCATCAGCGAGGCCAAGAACTTCAGCTGGGACAACGCGCCCGAGGGCCACACGGCCGTGTGCGCGGAGATCACGTGCGTGCTGAACGACGAGATCTGGCGCGCCGACGACCGCTGGCTCGGCGAGCGCGTGATCCAAGAGCTCGCCGACATGGGCTTCATGAAGAAGAAGGATGCCGTCGACACCTTCGTCCACCGAGAGCCGCAGGGCTACCCGGTGTACGAGATCGGGTACCGCGATCACCTGAAGGCGCTCCAGGATCACCTCGGCGCGTACGAGAACCTGCTGGTCATCGGACGTCAGGGCCTCTTCCGCTACAACAACATGGATCACTCGGTGACCATGGGTCAGCGCGCCGCGCACACCGTCCTCGGGCGGATCGAGGACTTCGCAGGCGTGGCGGCGAGCGGCGACTACTTCGACTGAGTTGCCTGCGGGGGGCTGTTCCAGCCCCCCGCCCATCGCGGCAAAGCCGCGCTGGGACCCACCCCCAAGTCGC
>CAYVDO010000423.1:0-6692 GCA_964450125.1 uncultured bacterium | reverse complement strand
ACCAGGGCGAAGAGGGTCGCGCCGACGGTGATCAGCACCGGCCGGAGCCGCTGGATGCCGGCGTCGAGCAGCGCCTCCTCGAGGGTCTCGCCCTTTTCCCGGGCCTCCTCGATGAAGTCGAAGAGCACGATCACGTGGCTCACGATGACGCCCACCAGGCTCACCACCCCGAGGAACGCCATGAATCCGAAAGGAGTGCCGAAGGCCCACAAGCAGGCCAGCGCGCCGACGGCGCCGAACGGCACGGCAGCGAACACCAGGAACGGCTTGATGGCGTTCGAGAATTGCAGGACCAGTGAGAGGAAGATCAGCACCGCGGAGATCGCCAGCACCACCACCAGCTCCTGGAAGCCGCTTCGTTGCTTCGCGCGCTCGCCACCGATCGTGAGCTCGAAGCCGGGCGGCAGCTTCTTTGCGATCGCATCGATGCCGGGCGTGGCGGCGGCCATCACTTCCGATGCGAGCACGCCACCTGCTGGGAAGGCCTGCACGGAGACGGTGCGGAACTGATCACGGCGACGGATCCGCGGCGGCTCCATGCGCGGCTTCACGGCTGCCAGCGCGCCGAGCGGTACCCGCGTGGAGTTGGACGAACCGTAGACGTAGAGGCTCTCGAGATCGGAAAGCTGGGCGCGCTCGTCGAGACGCTGTCGCGCCAGCACCGGCACGAGCTGGTCGCCGTCGCGCAGCGTCGTGAGCCGCACACCCGAGACCGCGGCCCGCGTGGATTCGGCGAGATCGGGATTCGAGATACCGGCGGTCGCGGCGCGGTCCTCGTCCATCTCGAGCGCCATCACCAGCGTGTCTTCGCCCCAGTCGTCGCGGACTCGTGCCGCCGTCGGCACGGCGCGCAGCACGTCCTTCACCTGATCGGCGAGATCGCGGAGCATGCGCATCTGCTTCGCCTCGTCTTCGGGGCCGAGCTCGGTGCGCGCCGAGATCCGCACCTCGACGGGGAACTCGACGGGATTGGTCTGGAGCTGCTTGACGTCGATGCGCGCGCCAGGGATCGCCTGCGTGAGCACGACTTGCAGCCGCCCCACCAGCTCGCGTGTGAGGTGCTTGTCGGTGGCTTCGAGGACGAGCTGGGCGTAGTTCGCTTGAAAGGGCTCCGGCGACACCGACATCCAGAAGCGCGGCCCGCCGCCGCCCACGAAGCTCGTGATCGAGCGCAGCACCGGCGTCGGCTCGCCGTGCTTGCCGCGATGGTCATCACCCATGCGCGCAGCCTCGGCGCGGATCACTTCGTCGGCGCGCGCCGCGGCGTCGCGGGTCGCGCTGAGCGGCGCGTCGTTCGGCAACCACACGTCGACGTAGCTCAGGTACTGCAGGTCGTCGGGAAAGAACTGGGTCTTGAGCCGCGTGGCGATTCCTGCGCCCACGACCAGGAACGCCAGCGCGACCGCCATCGTGAGCTTGCGGTGCTCGATGGCCCAGGTGCCGATGCGGTAGTACCAGCCCGTGAAGCCGTGGGCGCGCCGCTCCTCCAGCGTCGGTTCGGGGCGCGTCGACGGACGCAACAGGTAGTAGCCGAGGAGCGGGATGAAGGTCATCGACACCAAACGCGATGCGATCAGCGAGCACGTCATCACGATGGGCAGGCTGTAGAGGAAGTTGCCGGTATCGCCGCTCAAGAGCAGGAACGGCAGGTAAGCGGCGATGTTGGTGATGGTCGCGAAGAGAATCGCCCGCGCCAGCTTCGTGGGTCCGAGCCACGCGGCGACCACCGGCGGGTGACCGAGTGCCAGATCGCGCTTGATGGCGTCTCCCGCCACCACCGGATCGTCCACCAGCAGCCCCAGCGCGATGATGAGCGCGGCGATCGACACCTGCTGTACGTCGATGCCGAGCAGATGCATCATCCCGAACGTCATCGCCAGGGTGAGCGGGATCGAGAGCGCCATGAGCAGCGCCGAGCGCCACTCGCGAAAGCCGATCCACGCCACCGCGACCACCAGCACGATCGCCTCGATGAGCGCGTCCATGAACAGATCGACGTTCTCCTCGACCTGCAGCGGCTGGTCGGAGGTTCGCGCCATCACCAGGTCGTCGGGCAGGTAGCGCCGCACGCCGTCGAGGGCGTGATCGACGGTTGCACCGAAGTCGTGGATCTGCTCCCCCGAGCGCATCTGCACGGCGAGGGTGACGGCGCGGCCGCGGTACCACTCTCCGTCGGCGCCGCGGGCCGTGTAGAAGTTGAGGAGGCGCGCCGGGCTCTCGTAGGCCGGGATCACGTCCACGAGGTCGCGCAGGTGAAGGGCGCGCGAGGAGCTCGTGGGAACGAGCACGTCGCCGATCTCCTCGGCGCTCTCGAGCTCGTTGGCGGGCTCGACCAGGAAGCGCTTGCCGCCCACCTCGAGTGCTGCACCCGAGAGTGTGCTGCTGCGCGACTCCAAGAGATCGCCGAGCGCCGACGGGCGTACGCCATAGGCTGCGAGGCGCTCTTGCGCGTACTGGAGGATCACACGCCGCTCGAGCACGCCGGTGCGGTCCACCTTCGAGACCTGCGGCAGGGCGCGCAGCGAGCGCTGGATGAGGTCAGTGAACCGCTCGAGCTCGTGGTGGCTGTAGCGGGGGCCGGCGACGCGGGCGAGGCGGCTTGCGGTATCCGACGGGTCGCGCACCACCAGCGCATCCCACACGTCCGGGTGATCGCCTTCCGAGCCCAAGTTCGCGTCGCGAAACCTACGGGTGGCCGCGAGCAACGCCTCGTCGTCGGCGGTGGTCGCGAAATCGAGACCGACGAAGCCCGAGCCGCCGAGCGGACGGACGTCGCTCGCCAGACCTGCCTCGGCAAGCGCGTCCGCGAACCGATCCCGCACCCGTTCCGGTCCGCGCTCGCCGAGCGAGAACGGATACGCAACCACCAGCGCAGCGCGCGCCGCCAGCGGATCGCCGCCGTGGGACCCGACACGCGCCTCGCGGACCGCGTCGGCGATGGCGCGTGCCCGCAGCTCGATCGAGACGTCACTTTCCCGCGGGCTCGCTACCGTCAGCATGAGCGCCGCGGTGTCGCCGAAGTCGCCGTTCCACTGGATCGGGCCGGCACCGCGCGGCAGATCGGTGATCTGATCGAGGGCGAGGTGGATGTTGTCGAACTCTTGCTTGGTGAGCTTGGCGCGCTCGTCGAGCTGCACCCACACGATCGAGAGCCCGTGGAGCGAGAGCGAGCGCAGCGCGAAGTCGTAGTCGCCGGGCTTGCGCAGCCACGGGTTTCCCGCGATCGCGCGCTCCACTCGCCGTGTCACGAGCTGCTCGACGGTCTCCGCGCGCACTCCCGGCCACGGCGTCACCGCCATCGCCACCCGCACGGGGATGTCGGGATCCTTGCGCTTGGGCATCTTCAGGTAGCCGTAGACGCCCCACACCACGACCGCCACCAGTACCGTCCAGGCGACGTGGCGGTTCTCCGTGAAGAACCGCGCGGTGTTGTGGGTGGTCGCGATGAGGGATCGGTCGTCGCGGTGGGCCATGACGTTGGTCTCCGTGATTCGGAATTCGGGCTCGGGAATGCGTCGGAAGGACGGTTCTCAGCTCACGACGTCGACGAGCCCGCCGTCGGTGACGAGCGTGGTGCCGCTCACCACCACGCGCTCGCCGGCCGCCACGCCGGCGGTCGCGACGATCGCGTTGCCGACGAGCCGACCGACTTCGATCTCGGTGAGCCGTGCGGCGAGCCCGCCGTCACGCTCGACGACGACGTAGACCGCGTAACCCTCGGGGTGACTCTTCGAGCGCACCACTGCGGCGAGCGGCACGAGCAATCCCGAAGGTGATGGCGCGGTGCTGCCGGCGGGCACGGCCAACGAGGCGATCATCCCCGACTTGAGCGCGCCGTCGGGATTGGCGAGGTCGACCTCGACGTCGAAGACCCGGCTCGCCTGGTCGGCCGACGGGGCGATGGCGGTGACCACGCCGGTCAAGGGGCGTCCGCCGACGGCCTCGGAGGTCACGTTCAGCGTCGCGCCCACGCGTAGGGCCGGCAGCATCGTGTCCGGCACGCCGAACACCGCCTTCACGTGCGCGAGATTGGCGATGGCGAAGGCGATCGAGCCGGGAGCGGCGAGCGTGCCCACGTCGATCTTGCGGGCCACGATCACGCCGTCGATCGGTGCCACCAGCGTGGTGTCGCGCAGCGACCGCTCGACCTCCTCACGCCGTGCGACCACGCTCGCCGCACCCGCGCGCGCCGCCGTGAGCGCCGCTTCGGCGGCATCGTGCTCGGGCTTGGTCAGGCTGTGGCTGGCGTAGAGCTGCTGGGCTCGCGCCCAGTCCTTCTCGGCCTTGACCAGGCTCGATTGGGCGCGCGCGACCTCGGCCGCCGCTTGCCGCAGGCGGTCCTGGTACTCCGCGTCGCGCAGCCGTGCCAGCACCTGGCCGCGCTTCACGGGATCGCCGATGCGGATGGTGCGTTCGCCGGTGCCGTCGGCCTCGGCCACCCGCGCCAGCTCGGTGACGTAGCCGCCGACGTTGAACGCCAGCGACACCTGGTCGAGAGGTTCGATGGACGCCGAGTAGCGGACGCCGCTCGCGCTGGCGTGTGCGGCGAGGGTCTGGACTCGCACGGGCGTGGCACGGGAAGCGGTCTCGGTTCGCTCGCGGTGCGTGCAGCCCGAGACCACGGCGAGGAATCCGAGCAGCGCGAGGGCGCGGATCGTGTGGATGGCGTGGCGGTTCATTCAGTCCTCTCCCATGGCGCGCGCGAGGCGCGCGTCGGCGGTCCAGAGATCGGTGAGCGCCTGGGCGTGATCGCCGACGGCGCGTGCGACCGCGGCCTCGGCTTCGAGGGCGTCGGTCAAGAGCGAGGCCTCGTGGCGGAAGCGATCGAAGGTCGAGCGCCGCTTCTCGCGTGCGGCGTCGAGGCTGAGCTGGGCGGCGTGCACCTCGGCGCGTGCTTCGTCGCGCCCGCGCAGCGCGGCATTGAGCTCGCGCAGCACGCTGGCGCGGGTGTCCTCGGCTTCGGCGCGAGCCTGCGCGAGGGTGTGGTCGCGCTCGGCCAGCTCGTGGCCCCTCCGTCCCCAATCCCACACGTCCCATTCGAGGTGCAGGCCGGCGTACGCCGTTTGCTCGGGTACGAAGTCGATGCCGACCGGTCGCGAGTACGACACCACCCAGCTCACGTCGGGGATGAACTCGGAGCGCTTCGATTCGACGTCGTAGTCCGCGCGGCGCACGCCGAGCTCGGCCATGCGCAGCTCGGGGCGCTGGGCCAGTGCTCGCGATGCCGCGGCCGCGGCGTCGATCGCGGTGTCCGCTGCGACCGTGGGCGTGACCACCGCGAAGTCGATTCCGAGGTCGCGGCCGAGCAGCTGGTTGAGCGCTTCGCGCTGGCTGGCGAGCGCGTTCCTGAGCACCAGCACGTCGCGCGCCGCGTCGGCCAAGCGGGCGCGGGCGTCCATTACCTCGTAGGGCAGGACGGTGCGCTCGCGCTCGTAACGCTCGGCCAGCTCCAGCAGTCCGCGCAGGTAGGTGACGGCCTCTTCCGCGGCTGCCCGGGCGCTCTCGGTGGCGACCAGCCGGTGATAGGCCTCCTTCACGTCGTTCGCGACCTGCTGGCGGCGCGCGCGCAGCGACTCCTCGGCGGTCGTGACACCCAGCTCGCCGCTCGCGATGCCGAGGCCGATCCGGTACTGCTGAGTGAGCGGCAGCGCCGCCTTCACCTCGACGAGCCCCGACACGTCGCGCGCCGTGTGCAGACGCACGTCGGTGGCGGGGATCGGGCCGGTGGCGTCGAACGAGCCCAGCTCGCCGCGGTGGATCGTGTAGCTCTCGTCGGTGAAGTTGTGGATGGCGTTGGCCTCGAGGCTCACCGTGGGGAGGCGCCGGGTGCGCGCCGCGTCGAGCGACTCGCTGGCCGCGGCGACCGCCAGCGACGCCGTGGCGACTCCGCGGTTTCGCGCCAGCGCGATCGACACCGCTTCGTCGAGGGTCAGCACCGGCAGAGCCGGGCCTCCGCCGGCGCGGGCTGCGGTGGCGAAGACCACCGCTGCGAAGGCTGCGGCAGCGCGTACGATGGATGGGCGCTTCATTCGTGTTCCTCTCGTGGACGCGCTGCGCGGAGCAGTGCGCCGGTCGCGAGCGAGGCTTGCTGGATGCGGCGATCGACGCGCGCCGCGAACCAGTCGAGATCGCGTGGTTCGAGGGCGACGAGCGCCTCGACCTCGGCCGTGGTCAGCTCCAGGCCTTCACCCGCGACGGCCGCGAGCGTCCGCTGGCGATCGATTCGGAACTGCCTCCGCAACTCCTCGTCCAGGATCATTCGGCCGAGCAGGTATTCGACGTGTCGTTGGCTCATGACGCGTTTCCTCGAACGCGCCGTATTCCACGCCGCGTGCCAGTCGGCGGCACGGGTGCATTCGTCTGAAATCACACAGAAAAAATCCGATCCGCTCCGGCGCGCGGCGGAGCGCTGCCACGGCCCCTGCGGGCCGATCCGCAGATGTGTCGATCGAGCCGCAACACCGGCGGCGCGCGGACCCGCACGAGCCGCCGCCGGCAGCGCCGCCGGCGCTCGTCAGCGACGGCTCAGCCTGGAAACCTCAGACGGGTTCGTTACGAGACCGACAAGTCGCCGTCAGATCGCGGGGAACGCAGGGCGACGGCCCGCAGTCGTACTGCACCGTACGGCGAGGGCCGTCGTCCCGAGTACCCCGCGAGATCACGGCGAATCGTCGGTCGCAGTAGAAGACGGC
>CAYVDO010000422.1:0-6717 GCA_964450125.1 uncultured bacterium | reverse complement strand
CCGCCGCCTTGCTGGGCGGCACTTTGCTCCATGCGTACCCAGAGGCGCGCTGACTCCCGCGGGTCGTAGCCGGCGCGCGCCATGTAGATCTGCCCGATCTCGTCGGCCTCCGCTTCGTTCGAGCGGCTGAACGGAAGCGTCACGCCGACGGTCGCGCCGAGACCGAGGCCGGCCATGATGAGGTCCGCGTTCTCGTTGTTCGAGAGCGCGGCACCCGCGACCTCCAGTCCGAGGTTTGTGAGGGCGGCGGTGCTCATCCGCTGCGCGCTGTGCTTGGCCACCACGTGGCCGATCTCGTGACCCAGCACCGCCGCGAGCCCGGCCTCGTTCCGAACCACTGGAAGGATGCCAGCGTAGACGCCGACCTTGCCGCCCGGCAGCGCAAACGCGTTCACCTCGTCGCTGTCGAAGAGCTCGACTTCCCAAGTGATGCCTTGGGTCTCGGGGCCGGCGCTGGCGACGATCCGCTGCACCACTCTGTCGATGATCGCCTTCGAGCGGGTGTCGCGGGACGCGCGGGTCTCCTTCTGAAGCTCCGCGAACGCTTGCGAGCCGAGCTGGCCCATCTCCCCGTCGTCGAAGAGCACGAAGGCGCTGCGTCCAGTGACGGGGGTCTTCATACAGCCGCCGGCTCCTACGCCGAGGACAAGCGCGAGAGCGAGCCCGAGGCCGTGCGTCGTAGGAATGCGTTTCGATCGTCGCGTCATGGTCGAGCCGCCGTGCTCGGGGTTGGCGCGCTTTGCGCTTCGGGCTCGAGTGTGACGGTGGCGCGCACCTCGCGCGCTCCGTCGAGCGATTCGACGAAGAGCTCGCCCGCCAACCAAGGGTCAGTCAGGTTCCAAGCGTAGCCCGAGAACGGATCCTCTGACATGCCCGTCGAGCACGCGAAATAGCCGAGCGCAGGCTGCGCGAGATCGATGACGAAACGGCTGGACGGCCCCAGTGTCGCCATCCGAGAGCCATCGGTGCGCCGTACGTACCCAGCGGCGTTCACCGTGTAGCGATCTCCGGGATGTGCGTAGGGCCCGACCTCGAAGCGATGGCCGAGGATGGGCAACAGCGCCAGTGGATTGGCGATGCGCACCACGTGGAAGGCGCCCCAGTTCCAGCCGTCGGGCTCGTCGCCGCCCGCGGCGACGAGCTCGCGTTGCGCGTCCATGACGGCGCGCGCCACGCAGTCGGTGCGCGCTTCGCGCCCAGGGGTGGCGAGGTCGTCCCACCACGGCGAGCTCGGCTCGCGCCAGATTCGGAGCAGTGCCTTGGTGGCGAGATCGCTCACCGAGGCGAGTCGCTGCCAGCGATCCGCACCCAGCTCGTCGGCGAGGGCGCATGGCGCGAGCGCTTCCTGTGTGAGCTCGAAGAGGGCGCAGCCTGGCGATTCGCGATCGCAGCGGCCATCCCAGCTCGCCAGCGTGTTGCGCGCCAAGGCGAGCTCGGGGCGGCTCGCGAGATCGCCCACGAGCCGGGGGAGACGTGCGCTGGCGAGCCCCGTCGCCACGTCCACTTGGAGCCGTCGGAAATCCTCGGCGCCGAGACGCGGCTCGGCGGCAAGCAACGCCTCGATGCGGGCCGCGCGATAACCGAGCTCGAAGTGGCCCGCGAGCGGGGGGCGATCGGAAATCGCAGGTGGCGCCGTGTTCGCCGACACGATGCGTCCTGAGGGTGGATCGGCGAGCGCAAAGGGATCCACCTCGCTCGCAAGCGGCGCCGCGGCACGCCGGGCAATGTGACCATCCGCATCTGCCAGCAGGAGCGTCCACGAGAGCGGTCCGCCCCTCGCGTCGGCGATCGCTGCATCGGTGTCCGCGATGCCCTTTGCGGCGAGCAGCGATCGGAACCCGCGGAGCTGGCGAGCTGCGTCCGTCGCTCCCAGATCGATGCGCAGGGCGCTGCCAGCCTCGAAGCCGAGATTCTCACCGGCGACCAGCGGCGCGCCGCGAAGCATGCTTCGCTCGACCTCGATGGCCGTGCCGAAGCGCGGCACGATTGGGGGGGAAGAGCCGGGCTCGTCGGCGACCTCCACGGCGGTCACGAGCTCGACCCCGCCCGAGCGCAGCAGCGTGCTCGTCGAGCCCCAAGCCAGGTGCCGCGTATGCCCCACGGCCAAGAGTGGCGTTCCCGGGAGGAACAGCCCCTGCGCATCGAGATCCGGCCCAGTCACGTGAGCGAGGTACCAGAACGTGGGCGCACGATCGAGGATCACGTGAGGGTCGGATGCGAGCACGGGACTGCCCGACCGCGAGTGGCGACCGGCCACCGCCCACGCGTTGCTGCCGAGGAGCGATCCCGAGAGGGACGCGAGCGGGTCGAGCGCCGCGAGCACCCGCCGCAGGTGACCTTCGCGGGCGGTGGTGCGCGAGGTTGGCGCGGTATCGCCCAGTCCAACCACGACTTCGGCAGGCAGGAGCGCCAGCGCTCGCTGGCGCCCCAACGCCGCGATCAGATCGAGGCCCACGGCCTGGGCGCGCAGGCTCGGCACCTGGCCGACGAGCCCGAAGAGCTCCACGAGCAGCAGCGGATCGCGCGGTTGCCACCGCCGTGGCGGCACGGCGAGCACGCGATGACACGCCGGCCTGTGGCCGCCGAGATGGTCGAGTCGCGCGTTGGCCCCTGCGACGAATCGTTCGAGCTGGTGGCGTGTCTCGGGATCGGCGCCTTGCCACGAGCGTTCGGCCCGATCGACGAGCCCGAGCTCGCGCGCGAGGCGATCGAGCCCCACCGCGTCCAGTCCGGCACCGAGCGGCAGGTTGCCGAGCCACTCGGAGAGCGAGCCCTCGGCGATGCGGACCAGCATCTCCACTTGGCAGGCTCGATCGTGGGCCTCCGCGAAGCCGAGCCCGGCCCACACGTCCGCGGCGGCCGCAGCGCTGACGTGGGCAACGCCGTACGGGTCACGCCGCACGTAGGACGCGGTCTCGCCGCCGCGGATCGGGATGCGCTCGTCGCGGGTCGGCGGACCGGCGAGCCAGCGCTCGGGGAAGGCGAGCGCCAGCGCACAGACGCTGGCCAACAGCCCGAGCGCCACGATCCACGCTCGCGGGCGGCGGGAGCGGCGCTTTGCGTTGCGGCGAGCGGGATCGAGAGCGTCGGCCATGAGCGCGGAACGAGTCGCACAGTAGACTGCGCGAGGGCGCGCGCCACAAGCCGCGCGGGAGGTATGCGCGAAGGATGAGCCGAGCTGAGCGCGAGAAGTGGGACCGGGTCTACGCCGCGCCGGAGTGCCTTCACGGGCTCGAGCCGACGCCGTTCCTGGTCGACGCGGTATGTGCGCTTGCGGCAGGAAGCGCGCCGGCGGGCAGGCGTGCCTTGGTGTTGGCGATGGGCGAGGGGCGAAACGCCGCATTCCTGGCGAGCGCGGGCTACAGCGTCGATGGCATCGACATCTCGCACGCGGCGGTCCGCAAGGCGACGACGCGCGTGCGGGGCGAAGGCGGCACGCTCCGCGGTGTCGTCGCGGACCTCGATCACTACCCGCTGCCGATCGCTCGCTACGACCTGGTGTGCGTCGTGAATTTCCTCGCACGGCCGCTCTTCGAGCCCGTGGCACGTGCGGCGCGTCCCGGAGGCGCGATCGTGTGGGAAACCTTCACCGGCGGCCACGCCGCCTTCGGCTCGCCGCGGAGCCCCGCGCACCTTCTCGGACCCGGCGAGCTTCGCACCCGTTTTGGCGAGCTCGACCTGCGGCGCTATCGCGAAGTGATCCTCGACGACGGCGGCAAGCGCCGCGCCATCGCGAGCCTGTTCGCGATCCGGCGTCCGTCACCCGGGTGAGTGGAGGCCGCGCGCAGCATCGATTGGACTGCGAGTCCGCGTGGCGTCGCGGAAGAGATTCGGAGACCGTTGGCCGCGCCGTCGGCCGCGGTCAGAGTCTCTGGCGCTACGACTCGCGGGCCTGGCTCAGCCCGCGATCGCGCCATCGGGTCGGCGGGGCCGTCGAGAGACCGACCTCCGTTCACCCGCTGGGTATCCCGGTCTCCACGCGCGCCGTCGATCCTTCCGCGAGCCGAGAGGCGAGCCGCGAGCGCAGCGCAGCGCCTTGGGGGTGGGCCCCGTCGCGGCTTTGCCGCGACGGGCGGGGGGCTGGAACAGCCCCCCGAGAAACTACCGCGCCACGCGGTACCCGCGGGCGCCCGCGAAGTAGTGCGCGAGGATGTCGGTCATGCTCGCTTTTGCGCGTGCCATGCCGATGGCGCCAGCTTGGCAGAGGCCGACGCCGTGGCCGGCGCCTTCGCCAACCAGCGTGAACACGGCGGGCTCGGTGCCAGCCATCGCGATCGCTTGGACGGCGAAGGCGGACGAGGGCAGATCGCCGAGCATCTTGCGGATCACCTGCTCGCCCTCGATGCGGCGGTTGCCTCCGGTGGCTTCGATGGTGAGCGCCGTGACTCGTCCGGACGCGCCGCGTGCGTCGATGCGGAGCGCCTTGATCTTGCCGAGATTCGCTCCACCGCTCACGAGGCGCGTGAGCTCCTCCGCGGTGAACGAGCGCGTCCAACGGTGCTGGCCTGGCGCTGCGGCGCGCGAGCAGAACGTGTCGGGTGCGTTGAGCAGATAGCTCCAGAGGTTCGTCTCGATCGTGAAGTCCGGCAGCACGAGGCCCGCCGGCTCGACGTCGGCGTGTGCTCGCAGCGCTGGGTCGGGACGCTGCTTGGGCCAGATCGCTTCGTTGGCTTCCACGATGCCGCCGCAGTCGGCGTGGTACGCAGCATCCGCCAGCTCGCCATCCCGAAGCAGCACCAGTCCCCGTGTGGCGTCCACGGCCGCGTCCGTTGCGGCGCTGGCCTCGCCGAGGCCACGGTAACGCTGGCAGTGGACGTCGTCGCACACGTCGAACGGGTCGCTGGTGTGACGACGTCGCGCCAGGCTCGCGAAGGCCTGCGTGCGCGCGATCAGCGCTTGGGCCTCCAGCGCCTGATCCGGGGCATCGGCGGCGATCTGAGCGGCGACCACGCCCTTCACGTAGCCTTCGATGCCGACCTCGTTGATGACGAGCACTTGGCCGTTCGCCCCTGCCGTGAGCACCACCGAGTCGCGATAGCGCCGCACTTCGTGCCAATCACCTCGTGTGAGATAGACGCCGTCCGCTCCGTCGCAGCGAACGCGCGCGGGCCCGGGGCCGCTGGCGATCTCGACGCCACGAGTCGTCGAGAGCGCCAGCGTTCCCGACGGCAAGCGCTGGATGCCCGACTCGGCTGCGCACGCCACGTGGTGGGTGTCGATCAGCCGCCTGCACAGCTGCTCCACTTCGGCGGGTGGCCGGCACGGTGCCAGCACGAGGCGGGCTTGGCGGTGGTCGATCACCGCGTCGGGGCCGGCGAGATCGTCCTTGACGCGAAAGCCCGTCACCTCGACGCGCGGGAGCTCGCTTTCCCGTGCGAATGCGGCTGCGACGCTCTCGGGGCGGATGTCGTCGACCTGGGCGGTGATCTCGAGAACCGGACACACACCGCTCGCGCCCGGGGTGGGGTCGGTGAGCGAGGCACGAAGCGCCACGCCCTCGCGCAACGCGAAGCGGCGGCTGCGCTCGTCTTCGAGCTGGACCACCAACGACCCAGGGCAGCTCAGCTCCCAGTCGTTGGCCTCGCCGAGGCCGACCTCGAGCACGGTTTCCGAGCCGGCGTAGGACGAAGGTGCGGCCAGCTCGGCCTCGACGGTGCGCCGCGGACGTCCCAGGACGCGGGTCTCCACGAAGTCGGGCGAGCAGCCCGCCGCGAACGCAAGCGCAACGGCGAAGACGGCACCGAGCACCGCGCAGTGCCGCCCTCGGCGCGGGAGATTCGGGAAGCAGGAAGGGAAGTGGCGCATCGGTGCGGGGACGAGCCGGCGCAGTGTGGGCGATCGAGCCGAGTCGGGCAATGCGATTGCGATCGGCGGCGATCTTCTTGCACGTGTCGTCGCCCGTCGCTGCCGTCGCGGCCGGACGCAGCGTATGCAGGTGTGCTGCACGCACACGTTGCCCCGTTCCCACCGCGTCGCTACGTTATCGCGTCCAGCGCCGTCACCGATCCGCTCGTCGGCGCGTGGAGGAGATCGTGAGCGCCACTTCGATCCGGATCGCCGACATCGCCGGGCACGTGGGTCGCGACGTGACGGTGCGCGGCTGGGTCGTCCACCACCGCTCGAGCGGCAAGATTCGCTTCCTCGAGGTGCGTGACGGCACGGGCTATCTGCAGTGCGTGATGGGCAAGTCGGACGTCGGCCCCGACGTCTTCGCGCGCTTCGATCAGGTCGCGCTCGAGGCATCGGTGTGCGTGACCGGCAGCGTGCGCGCCGATCCCCGCTCGCCCGGCGGTTTCGAGCTGGGGATGAAGGACCTGGAGGTGATCGGGACCTCGGCCGACTACCCCATCAGCCCCAAGGAGCACGGCGTCGGATTCCTGATGGACGAACGCCATCTGTGGCTGCGCTCGCGGCGCCAGCACGCGATGCTGCGGGTGCGCGCTGAAGTGATGCGCGGGATCCGCGAGTTTCTCGACGGCGAGGGCTATCTGCCCATCGACGCGCCGATCCTGACCCCCAACGCCTGCGAGGGCACCACCACGCTCTTCGAGCTTCAGTACTTCGATCGCAAGGCGTATCTCTCGCAAAGCGGCCAGCTCTACAACGAGGCCGCGGCGATGGCGTTCGGCAAGGTCTATTGCTTCGGACCCACGTTCCGCGCCGAGAAGTCGAAGACACGTCGCCATCTGATGGAGTTCTGGATGGTCGAGCCCGAGG
>CAYVDO010000421.1:0-6768 GCA_964450125.1 uncultured bacterium | reverse complement strand
GAGCCCGTGCCTCCCGGGCGGCCTGGATCAACGAGGTATCGGTCGGCTCGGCATGCTGCATGACGCCTCGATTTCCCCTCAGCGGCCGCCCGAAACCGGAGCCGATCAGGAACCCGCAGCCACCCGCGCTACCGGTCGTCTACGCTCCCGGCCGCGCCGATCGGCGCAACGCTGATGGTGCCCGGCTGCCAGGCTTGCGGCTTCAGCGCCGGGCGCGTGGGCGGCAGCGACGGCAATGCCTGCCCCGAGGGCGCCGGGGTGGCGACCGACTGCGACAGCCAGTCGATGGCCGCAGCAATCTCCACGGCAGCGCCTTCGCCCTGAACCCGGACCGGCACCAGCAGAATCTCGACGTTCGGGAAACGCCGCCGCGAGACGTTGACGATGTCGCGAATCACGGCACCGGTACGCGACGTGACGACACCCACCCGCCGCGGCAACCGCGGCAGCCGGCGCTTGCGCGCTGGATCGAAGACCCCTTCCGCGGCGAGCCGGCGTTTGAGTTGCTCGAAGGCCAGCATCAACGCACCCAGGCCCGCCGGCTAGAGCGACTCGACGATGAGCTGGAGATCGCCACGCGCCGGATACACGGTCACACGCCCGCGTGCCACCACCTTGAGCCCGCTTTCGGGAACGAACCGTAGCCGCGTACGCACGTTGCGGAAGAGCGCCGCACGCAAGGCCGAGCGATCGTCCTTGAGCGAGAAGTAGAGATGACCGGACGAGGGGCTCGACAGATTCGAGATCTCGCCTTCCACGGCCACCTGCGGGAACTCGCCCTCGAGCGATGCCCGTACTTGCTCCAGGAGCGCGGTCACCGAGAGCGGTGCGGCAGGGCTCGACGCGGCGTCGAAGAAGGCCATGGCGCCGCCAAGATACATGCGCGTCCGACGCCGCTGGAACAGCGTGCATCAGCCACCGTGCGCCTTGCGCCACACGGCCGCAGGCAGCTCGGGCAGGCTCGAGACGAGCTGCCACCACGAGAAGCTGCCCGAGTACGGGATCATCTCCGCCAGGTACGCGAGCATGAGCACGGCGTTCCACGCGACACACACGGCGATCACCGCGAGAAGCCCCGCAGGTCTGAATCGCGCGGCTGGGCCGTCCAGGAACGAAGCCAGTGCCACGGCGAAGAACGGAAAGAGGCAGATGAATCCACGGTGCCCGAAGCTGTGTCCGAGCCACCACTGCTCCCACGAAGCATTCGTCCACCACAGGCACACGGCCCACGCAACCAGCGCCCGTCCCCACACCGGCGCGCGGGCGACGAGCGCCGGCACTCCCGCCAGCGCAAGCACCAAGAGCGGGCTCCACGTGAGCAACCCATGCCGCGACGCAACCAACACGCTCACGAGCCGCGGCGCGAGGACGTGCGTGAAGGCCTCGCCTCCGTAGGCATCCACCCACCACGAACCGTAGACGACGCGCCAAGCGACGAGCTGCGGCGCGAAGCCCGCGAGCCAGCCCCCCACGCACGCCGCGACCGCCGGGCGCGTCCACTCACGACCACGCTTCGCTCCGTCGGCGAGGAGTGCGACGGGGACGACGACGAAGAGCATGCCCGTGAGCCGCGCCGCTGTAGCCACGCCAGCGGCGAGGCCGGCGACCAGCCAGCGCCAGCCACGGTCCTCGGCAGCCCACGCACGCTCGCTCGCGAGAGCCGCCACCGAGAGCATCGCGAACGAATCGAGATGAGCCAGAAACGGCTCGCGCACGAAGTAGTAGAGGACGTTGGTGCCGATCGCCAGCAACGTCACCGCCCAGGCACTCGCTCGCGGCGTTGCGACCGCCAGTGCCAACCGATGAGCCGCAACCAGTCCCACCCACCCCCAGAAGATCGACGCCAACGCCAGCGCCGCGCGGTCGACAGGCGTCCAGCCCTGCTCCACCTCGATCCCGGTTGCGCCACCGAGCGCATCGACGAGGCGCGCTGCTGCGAAGAAGGGGGTCGCGAGCAGCGAGAGGCCCACACCGTACTTGTTGGGCCGGTGCCCGGTGGCCGTGCGCTCGTCGGCACCGGGCAGCTCTCCCGGGTGCACGGCGTCGATCTCGTCGCCGAAGTCGAGATCGCCGTCGCCGAGAAAGCTCCGTACCCACAGCGAGTAGCCGATGCCATCCACGCCGTGGACGATCTTGCGGGCTGGATCGACGCGGAACGCCAGCACCAGGAAGAGCAACGCAGCGAGCACCGCGCCTGCCGCCCACGCGGCATAGAGCGCCGCGTCCGCCCGCCACGGTCGTGTGACGGGAGCGCGAGGATCGACGACCGCGCTCACGCCCTCACTCGACGCGCAGCGGCCGGCCCGCACGAATCTCGGCGAGCGCCGCCACCGCCTCACGGTCCTGAGGCTCGACGGCAATCGCGTCCTCGAGCTCGCGAATCGCATCCTTCTCGCGGCCGGTGCGGTAGTAGACGAACGCCAACGCGCGATGGCCCGCAGAATCCCAGAACCAGCGGTGCACCGATTCGAGGAAGGCCACCTCCGCCTTGGCCAGGTCACCCCTCAGATAGTAGATGCGCCCGATTCGCAGGAACGTCTCGGGATGCACGATCTTGCGCGCCGCGTTGGTCTGGAACACCTCGAGCGCGCGGTCGTAGTCGCGCTGGGCGAGACGCACCTCACCCACCTGGTGCCATGCGGCAGCGGTGAGCCGATCGTCGGACGAGCGTGCGGCGATGACGAGATCCAGCTCGGCGAGGGCCTCGTCGTAGCGGCCCTGGATCCGGTAGAGGCTGGCCCGGTCGATTCGGTACTCGACCAGCTCGGGATTGAGGGCGAGCGCGCGCTCGTAGTGGGCGAGTGCCGCGTCGAGCTGACCCCGCTGCGCCAGCGCCGTGGCGAGGTTTCCGTGCGGCCTCGCCTTCTCCGGCGACTTGCGCACGGTGTCGGTCCAGAGCGCGAGCGGTGACGCCCACACTCGATTGCGGGCCACGGTGCCGATCGCGAGCCACGTGAGCAGCGCGAGTGTCGCGACGCTCGCCGCCCGCGACCATCGCGCATCGGCTCCCAGTCGCGCCAGCATCCATCCGGCGAGCAGCGCGGGACCGGCCATGGCGAGGTAGAGCCGGCGCTCGGCGATGAAATCCTGGAGGGGAATCAAGGACGTCGGTGCCAACGCCACCAGAAACCAACCCAATCCCAGCGTGACCAACGGCCGTCGCCGACTCGCGAGCACGGCACCTGCGATCGCCGCCACGAGTGCCGCAGCTCCCGCCTGCTCGCGCCAGCTCCACGCCCGTGCCAGCGGGATCGCCGGGTCCACGTTGAGATTCACCGGGAAGATCACGAGCTGCGGATAGCGCAGCCACGCGCCGAGCTCGGTGCGCCAATGATCGAGCACCGACCACGTGATGTCGGAGGTACGCACCGCGTGCTGGATCATGATGCGGATCGCCGCGCCCGCCGCGAGCAGACCCAAGTGCGGCGTCACGCCGCGCAACGACTCGCGCCACGGACGCGCCTCCTCCCGCGAACGAGCGAGGGTACGATCGACCAGCACCAGCAGGAATGGCGTGGCGAGCGCGATCTCCTTCGTGGCCATGGCGGCGAGGAACCACGCCACGCCGAGCGCACGCCAGATCCTGCGGAGCGCGCCGCGCGCGTCGAGCTCGCGCAAGTAGGTGAGAACCGCCGCCAGGATGAAGGTGGTCGAGAGCACGCTCGACCGGCTCGCCACGTAGCTCACCGCCTCCGTTTGCACGGGGTGCAGCGCGAAGATCGCCGCCGCCAGCCACGCGGCGCGCTCGTGGCCCAGGTCGACGGCCTGCGCCGAAAGCGTCCGCACGAACGCGGCTCGCGCGAAAGCAAACACCAGCAGCACGTCGAGCACGTGCAACACCAGATTCGTGAGGTGGTAGCCGAAGGGGTCCAGCCCGCCCAACTCGTAGTTGGCCGCGAAGCTCAGCATCAAGAGCGGCCGATGGAACTGCTGCGAGATGTATCCCCAGAATGCCGCGAAGCCGCGGATCCCGAGGTTCTCCCGCACCGTGTGGAGGTCGTCGTAGACGAACTCGCCCCACAGCGAGTTCCAGTAGCTCACGAAAGTGAGCGCCACGAGTGCCGCCACCGAGACCCAGCCCGGCACCGTGCCGGTGCGCCGGGCTTCGGGTGAGGCGAGCCACCCACGAAAGCGCGTGACGAGGAGGCGAATCGTTTCCGGGACGGCGCTCGCCGTGTCGGGCCTGCTGGCCATCACCCTCACATCCCCTTCCGCGCTCGCTCGCAGGGGGGAAGGAGCGGAAAGCGAACTCCACCAAGACCGCGTGACGGCTCTTATTTCGAACGCGCCTCCAGATCGAGGGACGCGATCGGGATGGTGCGCGACAGGATCCGGTCTCCCATGTCGAGACGGATCGTCACGAGGTCGCGCGACGCGTCGTGCCCTTCGGCGCGGTTCAAGCTATCCGGTTTGAACTCGAAGCTCGTCACCCATCCCAGAAACTGGATGGAAACGGCGACTGTCTTGACCGGGAACTCGAAGCTGGAACGAACGCCGGTGGCTCCAACGGCCGGCTCGGCGGGTCGAGCGCTGGCGCCGAGGGCCTTGAGCTCGGCGCGCAGCGCAGTGCCATCGCTCATCATGGTCCGGCCTTCGGTGGCAATCGCGAAGGAGGTGTCGGGTGTGGACGATCCCACGGGCTCGGCGGTGACGACCTCGCTCGGCGGCCCGGCGGAGGCAGCACCGGTGAGCACCACGCGGAAGTCGCCGATGCGGATCTCGTCGTCCACGGCCAGCGCCGAGCTCCGCACCTTCTCACCGTTCACGAAGGTACCGTTGCGACTCCCCAGATCCTCGATGGTGAACGAGCCGCCCGCGCGTTGCACCACCGCGTGGTAGCGCGACACACCCGCCTTGTTGAGGATCAAATCGTTGTCGGACGCGCGCCCCATCGAGAAGGGGAGGTGATCGAGAATCTTCTCGAAGCAGAGCTCGCCCGACTGGTAGACGCGAAACACCCGGCGCGGTTCTCCTGCGGGCAGCGGCGTCGGTGGCGGCAAGGTTCCGACCGAGTCCTCCGCGGGCTCGTTCTTGATGCGGGTGTCCTCCGGGTCGCCGCCCTGCCGAACGGTCTCACGCAGGCGGCGCGCTCGAGCGCCGCCGACCTCGAAGGTGCTGCCGCTCACCGCCGGCGCGTCGTCGCTCGCGCGGCCGGCGCGCACGTCGGAGCGGCTGGTGTCGAGCTCGATGAAACGGAGCACGAACTTGCCGACGGCGATCTCGTCGCCGAGGTGGATTGGAGCGCGCTCGTCGATCTTCTTGCTACCGATCAACACCCCGTTGGCACTGCCCAGGTCCACCACGTGGAACTGACCGCCTTCGTCGACGATCTTCGCGTGGTGGCGCGAGACGCTGACGTTGCTCAGCACGATGTCGTTGTCGTCGCGGCGACCGATGGTCGTCTCGCGCTGATTCAGGATCACGCGCTCGACGACTTCGCCCTTCGAGACGATCTCCAGACCCGGCTTGAGCATGCGGTGGCTCTCGCTTTCGACCCGGCGACGCGCTTCGACGCCACCTCGAGCCGCGGCGAAGCGAAGTGCGCGGCGATTCGCGCGCGCAGAGGATGTGACCGTCGTCGCGGTGCGACGGTATCAGAAGCCTCCGAGCGCCATCAACCGCGGCATACAACCGCGGGCGAGCGTGCTGCGGGACCTCAACGCCCGATCATCTGGCGAACCTCTGCGGGGCTGGCCGGCTCGCGCCCCACGTCCCGCACGATCCGGACGAGCGCATCCACCAGCTCGCCGTTCGACTTCGCCCGGGATCCATCCGGCAAGTAGAACGTGTCCTCGAGCCCCGTACGCACGTTGCCGCCCAGCTCGGCAGTACGCCGTAAGAGTGGCCACACCTCTTCGCGCCCGATGGCGATGGTCTGCCACTCGGTGCCGGGGGCCATCTCGTCGATGAGAAGCGGCAACCATTCGGGGCGCGCCGGCATGCCGCTCGCCACCCCCATCACCAGCGACACGTGCGCGGGCGGCTTCAGCAGGCCGACATCGAGAAACATCTTCACGCTGCGCACGATGCCGGTGTCGAAACATTCACACTCCGGCACCACACCCACCCGGTTCATGGTCTCGATGAAGGCCTCGACCTTGTCGACCGGGTTGTCGAACAAGAGCGGTGGCCAAGCCCAGCGCCCGTCCGAGCGCGTCTTCAAGTAGTTGAGTGAGCCGGCGTTGAGCGCGGCCATCTCGGGCCTCACGCGCTCGAGGCAGGCCACCGGCCCCGAGATGTCTGCGCCCATCACACCGGTCGTGAGGTTCACCAGGATGTCGGGAACCTCCGCGCGGATCGCGGCCACGATCTCGCTGACCACCTCCGGGTCCCAGGTCGGCAGATGCCCCATGCCCGGCTCCTGCATGCGGAAGTGGCAGTGCACGATGGTTGCGCCGGCGTCGCGGGCCTGGCGTGCAGCCGCCGCCATCTCGGCCGGCGTCACGGGCACGGGGAACTGCTGAGGATTGGTGAGCACGCCGGTCAGCGCGCAGGTGACCACCGCCTTGTCGTTGCTGTTCATCATGGCTCCCCAACTTTGGATCGAATCGACAGCGAGCGTAGACGCTCGCGGGGACATGCTTCAATCAACCCACGAGCAGCAAACGTCCGCCGAGTGTCCACGCGCGCAGGCGATCACGCCGCGAGCCGGTAGGCGAGCGGCGAGCGAAGCGAAGCGACTCGGGTGAGGCCCCGGTCGGATTCACTCCGAACGGGGCGGGGGTCTGTTGAGACCCCCGAGGAGGCATCGAGCTAGGAGCCTGTCGC
>CAYVDO010000420.1:0-6776 GCA_964450125.1 uncultured bacterium | reverse complement strand
CACCGTTGGAGTCCATCGTGCCAATTCCATCACCGGAAACGGTGCCCCCCGGGCCGGTGTCCGCGCGGGGGCAGGAAACGGGGTGGTGGTGCTGGGCTGCAAGCGGCCAAATGATCATGGATGCACTCGGAATGCACGTGCGCCAGTGCGATCAGGCGACTGACGCCTTCCACGTGCCCTGTCCCTGCGATGCATGCCGGCCGGGTGTCGTCGTCCCCGGTGCGTGCCTCAGGGGTGGATGGCCCAACTTCAGACGTTGGGGGTTCGATCATCGGGAAACGAGTGAGGGTGAAGCGCTACGCGAGCCCGAGCTCTTCGCGAAGCTCTCGAATCACCAGCCAGTCGCGTTCACCTGGCGGTGGTCCGGCGGAGGCGGGCACATGCAAGTGGCCACGGGCGAGCACGTCGACTCGGAAGGCCGGCATTGGATCGAGGCAATCAACCCCTGGCCCGTCTGCCGGGGCTCGTATCGCATGCTTCTCTACGAGCTCTACGAGAACGGCGGTGGCGGCGGACACTGGAAGGATCTCTACGACGTGACTTTGGCTGGGGAGGGGTGATGCGAACCAGGCGTCTGCTGAGCGCAACGGTGTTGTTTCTCGCGGGCGTATCCATCGCTCGCGCGCAGCCCGCTTTCGAGCCGCTCGATCCCGTGCAACGCGGCGCGACCACAGTCACGGCGAACCTCGCGCTCACGACTTTCCTGCCGTCCTTGATCGACGCTGCAAACTTCGACCAACTTGGCTTTCAGAGCCAGGCCGAGGTTCCTAGCGCAGTGGCTGGAGAGCCAATTCGCGAGATGCGGGTTCGCCTCGATCGACTGGCGCAAGGCGTTCCGGGACAACCTGCATCGCAGTTCGTGGAGATCGCGCCGCTCGTGATGGTGCCGGTGCTCGTCGACGAGGACGGCGCTGGCCCCGAAGAGCCGAAGGCCCGTAGCGCGATCGGACTCGCCCCCTCGGGAGCCGGGTGGCGAGTCGTTTCGTTCGGAGATGCGCCACTCGCACAGGCCATCCAACGAGAGCGGAGCCAGATCGTGGCCCGGGGAATCCCGGTCCAGACGGTGAGCCTGGTCACCGTTCCCGCGTTCAACCTCTTCTTCGTCTCGTACCGTGGCACCGGCGGGAAGCTCATGCTGGCCCCACTCTTCAACGAGCGGCATTTCCAGTTTCAGATTGGCGTCGAAACGACGGCAGATAGCGCATTCCAGCTTCTCAAGCCGGCGGCGCAATCACACAACGGTGATCCCACGTGACACCAGGAGGCTAGCCATGCGGATTCGGGTTCTCGTCTCTGCGACCTTCGCGCTCGCTGTCAGCAGCTGCGTGATGGTCGACGTCGATCTCGGCAAAGGTGCCGGGAGTGGCGGCACGTCAGCAAGCATATCGGTGGCCGACGGACCGGGATTCGCGTGTCAGCCCCACGGCATTCTCAAGTACAACGGCGTGAAGGTTTCCAACGAACCCATCAAGTGCTTCTCGACCTACGACTACAACACCTACGTGTCGACCACGACGGGCAGCGGCGACCACGCAGGTGAGTTCACGTGCCCCTACCCGTACCTCGGCGACGGGAACGTGTGGTTCGAGGCGCGCGGAGACAGCTCGGACTATTGCAAGGATGCCGCCGGCAACGTGAAGTACTGCAACGGGTTGACCGAGTGCAATCCGAACGTGAGCGGCTGCGCGCAACCGTCGGTGTCGTGGAGCGTGCTGCTGGCGCCGGCATTCCTGCGGCTGCGGCGACGCCGCCGCGGCTCGTTGCTCATCGCCGCGGGCGCCGAGAACCCGCGCAACCCGCGCACGCACGTGCGCCGAGTGGAGGGCTGACGCCATGGTTCGCCGAGTTGCGCTCGCCATCGCCGGCCCGATCACGGGCTTTGCGATGCTCGTTCCACTGCTCGTTCCCGCCACGGTTCACGCGGCCCCGTGCGAGGCAGCGCTCATCGAAACATACCGCAGGGCCTGGAGCGACGACGCACAGCTCAATCAGGTGAAGATCGCGGTACGGCCCAATGGCTACCACAAGGGCGGAGGTACCGGCGACTCGGTCAAGTCCCGGGACAAGCTCGAAGACCACATCAAGGGGCGCCGGAACGTCGACGTTGGACCGGGGCGGATCCAGGGCATGGAGAACCTGGTGTTCACCATCATCGAGCACGTCCTCATGAGGGACGTGTGCATCGTACATTGGAGAGGCACCGGCGATCACACGCGGATCGACGACGCGGGCAACGCCGACCCTCACACGGGGGTCGTGCTCGAAGGCGTGACGGCGCTCAAGATCGTCGGCGGCAAGATCCAGAGCGAGGAGATCCTGACGTCGAACGACGACGACGTACTTCAGATCCTCGGATACAAGTGACCGTTCGGGAAGCTCAGAAGTACCAAACCGTCGAAAGGTAGACGGCGTGCTGGACGACATCCAACTCGCCGTCGGGGCTGAGGAAGAGCTGACTCAGCTCCGCGACCCCGCGCACACCGAGTCCGAAGCGCAGCTGATACGCCAAGTCGACGCTGAGCTGCTGCCGCGTGACGCCCAGGCCGAGGCTCAGCCCATAGAAATCCTGCGGTGTGCCCCGCGAGGGTTCGGGGTCGTAGAACGCCCCCGCACGCATCGTGAGAATCGTTTGCCTGAGCAACACTGACCATTCGGCCCCAGCGCGCACGGTGGTCACGGCATCCACATGTGCCTGGTCTGCGCGTTCGGCCGATACCAGAAACTCACGACCCGCCGCGTCGCTGATCCAGAAGTCTCCCCAATCGACCCACGTCACGTCTGCAGATAGGACGACCTCGTCGATGGGGCGGTAGCTCACACCTAGCGCGTACGAGCCCGGAAGCTGCATCGCCAGTCGCTCGCGACCCTGGAACTCGGGACGGTCGGCACTTCCTGCGCTGCGGACGAGCGTAAAACGGGAATGGAACGGCAGCTCGGCCACGGCGGCGACGCTCAGTCCCCAGTCGGGTGACCAAAGTAGCCCGAACGTTGCGTTCACCCCGTGAAACGCTTGGAACGTCTCGCGGGTTACGAACGTCTCGGGGACCGCTGCGGGCTCCCCCTCGCGCACGAGCGTCTCGTTGGCGATCGCCCGCCATGCAAACGCTCTTCCCAGCCCATCGAACCAGTAGTTGAACGTGGCGCCGATGGAGAGCCCTGGCATCAGGTCCAGCGCGAGCGCCGGCGAAAACGCATCGACCCGACCGGCTTGCTCGAAGTCCACTTGATCGATCAGCGCGGCCTGCTCCGGCACCTGCTGGGTGCGTTCGAAACGAAATGCGCGATCGAACGACAACATCTGCTGATAGTTGAGAGACACGAGCACGTTTCGCCCTTTCCAGGTGAAGGGCATGGCCGCGCTCAGGTAGTTGAGCCCCAGGTCGAACGACTCATCGGTGGCTGAGGGGATCGTCTCGATCCCGTCCTCGCCACGGTTGCGTATCAGTACGCCATGGGTATCGACCTCGTAGGTGGCAAGCGCCACCGCCGACACCTCGGGGCGCTCGAGCTGAACGAGTCCTGCGGGGTTCCACGAAGCAGCCGTCGCATCATCCGCTACGGCCACGAAGGCCGAACCCATGCCGACCGCGCGCGCGCCAGCGCCGACCGGGCTGGGTGGTGAAGTGACGACGACTCGCACAGCGGAGGCCTGTGTGTGCGCGACCGTCGGCATAACCGCCGGCAGCACGAGACAAACGAACCACGCGAGCGGCACCCAACCGTTTGCACGGGTTCGTCGCGGCACGATTGAAGGTCCCGCCCGTCCCGTGAGCACGCGGTGCGTTCACGGTGACTCATCCAGTCTCGGGCGAGATACTAGGCCACTCGGGTTTTCATTTACAAGTAGTGCTGACTGCTCGAGACCTTCGAGGGTACGTGCCGCACTGCCATCCCGCACGAGTCGTCTCGGCTGCGGGCTGCGGGCCGAGATTCCAGCATCCGCGCTACGGCAGCAGGACGGGAAGCACCACGCCGAGGCCGAGGGCGAAGAGCCAGAGCGCGGGGGCGGGCGTGCCGAGTGGCCGCACGCGACGTGCCTCGCGCGCGGCCACACGTGGATCGACGAGCAGCCACGCGACGTGACGGCGTTCGAGCACTTGGTGGACGAAGGCCATGACGGCGCCGTACGCGAGATGCAGGACCAGCGCGGGCAAGCTCGCCGCCGCCTGCGCCGTGCTCCAGGTCGGATGGCCCACGCCGATCACGGGGACCAGCGTGAGCGGCCCGGCGAACCACCAGATGAGCCCGTAGAGAAGTCCCCAAGCGACACCGGCGTTGAAGGTGGGTGCTTCGTACTGGAAGAGCACGCCGAAGCTCGCACCGATGAGCGTCGAGCTGAGCAAGTGCATGGCGGCGCCGAGCAGCACCGACTCGGAGCCGACCACCATCGCCAGCTTCGGCGCGAGGCCACTGGCTGGCACGAGCACCACGGTCGCGAGTCCACCGGCGAGACCGGCGAGCGAGCCGTTGCGCAGGGCGCTCAGATAGCGCGAGCCGAGCCCTTCCGGCTCGCGCAGGATGGGATCGGACTCGGTGAAGAACCACACCCAGAGCCGATCGATGGCAGCGTAGGCGAGGCCGACCGTGAGGCCATACATCACGTGTCCGACGAACGACCCGAAGTAGAGCGAGCCGGCTTCGCTCGACCAGTCGAGCGGCTCGCCGCTCCACAGCGGCAAGATCGTCAGCGGCCCCAGAAACCACCACAGCATCCCGTACGCCACACCCCAGCCCATGTTGGAGCCGAAGCCGCGCACGTCGCGCTGGAAGAGCAATCCGAATCCCGCCCCGATCACGAAGGCGAACACGACGTGAAGCAGCGTCCCGCGCATCTCGGGATCGTCCTTGCTGATCACGCCAGCCACGAGCGGCAGAAAGTCCACGCTCTCCATCGCCTTGCCGAAGAGCCAGCCGCCGATCAATCCCGCGCCGCCCCCCACCCAAATCCCGCGCCACACGTTGAACGGCGCCGCTCCCGGCGTGGGCCGGAACGTGCTCGCGGTGCCGAGAGAGACGCCGAGCGGCAGACCGAAGCACAGTACGTAGGCCACCAAGTCGGGAAAGTGCGCACGGGCCGCATCGACGGTGCAGAGCTCGGAGCCGTGCCCTTCGCGAATCGCCATCAGGCCTGCGGGCCACGCGACCCACAGCAAGAACGCGTAGCCGAGCCCCCAGACGAGCCCGGCGCCGGGGCTCGCGAGCCGATCGCCACCCAGCGCCGCCAGGCCGACACCGTAGACGGCGCCGGTCATCACTCCCTCCACGTCCGAGCGGTGGCTCAGGCGTGCGTAAGCCCAGCCGCCGAGTGCGCCCACGACGGTACCGACCACCACCATGATGCGCCGCTCGGCGCTCGCCGAAAGCTCGCTACGTTTCATCGACGTCCTCGCAGCGCGTTCAGCGCAGCTCGATGGTCTGCACGATGTCGCGTGGGAAGAAGAGCTCGATGATCCAGTCGAGAAGCACGCGCACCTTCCGTTCGAGCCCCGGCAGCTTGCTCACGTAGATGCCACGCCACATGAGCCACGCGAGCAACCCCGAGAACCGCACCGTCCTGGCGCGAAAGAAGGGCACCGTCAGCTCGGCGCACGCGGTGTGGTGACCGACGACGCACAGCGCACCTAGTGAATCGAAGTGAAACGGCTGGGGCGCCTCACCGCGCGCGGCGCGAACGATGTTGGCGGCGAGCTGGCGCGCCTCGCGCAACGCGAACTGCGCAGTGGGTGGGCATGGCTTGCCGCTTTTCCCATCCATCAGCGCCGCGCAATCGCCGAGCGCCCACACCCCGGGTCGTCCATGCACCGCCATCGTGGACTCGACGACGATCGCACCACGCCTGTCGCGCTCGATGGGCAGCGTGGCGAGGAGCGGATTGGGCGCGGTGCCGGCGGTCCAAACGAGCGTCCACGCCGGAATCTCCTCGGGCGGATTGAGCACCACGACGCCCGGGCGCGCGTCCGCGAGCCGCCTCTCGAGCTTGAACGTGACGCCACGCGCTGCCATGCGTTCGAGCGCGTAGCGAGCGAGCGGCTCGGAAAGCTCGGGCAAGATCCGGTCCCGCGAGTGCACGAGCGCGATGGTGAGCTCGTCCTGGGAGAGACTCGGGTAGTCGGCGAGCACGCCGCGGCAAAAATCGTTGAGCGCACCCGCCAGCTCCACGCCGGCGAAGCCGCCGCCCGCCACCACGAAGGTGAGCATCTCGCGCCGCCGCGCCGCGTCGGGCTCGCGGGCCGCCGCCTCGAGCATGTCGATCGCGTGGTTGCGGATCTGGATCGCGTCCACCAGCGACTTGAAGTCGAAGGCCAGCTTCTCGACGTTCTTCATGCCGAGGTAGTTGGACACGGCGCCGAGCGCCACCACGAGCTGATCGAACTCGATCGTCAACGTGGACTCGGCGCGCTCGTCGCTGCCGGGAACGTGCTCGTCGCGCGCCAGCGTCACCCGATGAGCATCGAGGTCGATGGCGACCACCCGCGCCCGCACCACGTTGGTGCGTCGCAGGCTGGTGCGAAGCGGGCTCGAAATGTGCGTCGGCTCCAAGCTCGAGCCCGCGACCTCGGCCAGCATGGGCGTGAAAAGGAGTGCGTTGGTCTCGCTCACCAGCGTGATCTCGAAGCGCGCGTCGGCGCCGATCTCGTGCTCGAGCGCCTGCGCGGTGGCCATGCCCGCGAAGCCGCCACCCAGAATCACCACCCGCGTGGGTGCCGCGACCGGCGGCGCCGCGTCCACGCGCTCGGGCCCCAGAGCCCGCAGCGCCGCATCCGAGAGCGCTTGCC
>CAYVDO010000419.1:3395-6797 GCA_964450125.1 uncultured bacterium | reverse complement strand
CGGCGCTGCGCGAGGATCCGGACGTGATCATGATCGGCGAGCTGCGCGATGCCGAGACCATCTCGAACGCGATTCGTGCCGCCGAAACCGGACACCTGGTGTTCGGCACGCTCATGACCACGTCGGCGCACAAGACCGTGGACCGGGTCATCGATGCGTATCCGGCGAACCAACAGGCCCAGGTGCGAACCATGCTGTCCGAATCGCTACGCGCCATCGTGTCGCAGAAGCTGGTCCGCAAGGCGGATGCGAACGGGATGGTGGCCGCCACCGAGATACTCATCGCGACACCGCCTGTGGCCAACCTGATTCGCGAGGCCAAGACGTTCCAGATACCGTCGGTGCTTCAGACTGGGCGTGCCCTCGGCATGCACCGGCTGGAGGAATCCCTGCGTGACCTGGTGAAGCTCAACACGATCACGGCCGAGGCGGCGCTCGAGAAGGCGAATGATCCGCGCACGTTGCGCGAGCTGCTGGGGATGCGGCCATGAGCAACGCGATTCACTCCCTCATCCGCGAGCTCAAGGAACGGCGCGGCTCCGATCTTCACCTCTCGCCCGGCTACCCGATCATGATGCGACTGGACGGCGAGCTCGTCGAGCGTGACTCGACGGTGCTCACCCCTGCGCACACCCGCGGTTGGATCGAGATCCAGCTGGATGCCCGGCTACGCGCCGATTTCGAGCGCACGGGCGAGGCAGATTTCGCGATCGAGGTGCCGAACGTGGCGCGCGCACGCGCCAACGTGTTCCGAACCCAACGCGGCTGGGCCGGCGTGTTCCGACTGATTCCGGAGCAGATCCCCTCGGTGGACGACCTCGCGCTGCCGCCGGCGATCCAGGGCATTGCGAAGCTGCGAAGTGGGATGGTTCTGGTCACAGGCCCCACGGGCAGCGGCAAGAGCACGACGCTCGCGGCGATCATCGACGCCATCAATCGCGAGCGCGAGGCGCACATCCTGACCATCGAGGACCCGATCGAGTTCGTGCACCCCAATCGACGCTCACACGTCACCCAGCGCGCCGTCGGGGTGCACGCGCCGTCTTTCGCCGAGGCGATTCGCGCCGCCGGCCGCGAGGACCCGGATGTGATCCTGGTGGGCGAGATGCGCGACCTCGACACCATCTCGCAAGCCCTCACGTGCGCCGAGTTCGGCATCTTGGTGTTCGGCACGCTACACACGAACTCGGCGTCCAAGAGCGTCGACCGGATCGTGGACAGTTTCCCGGCGGATCAGCAGAGCCAGGTCCGTTCGATGCTCGCCGAATCCCTCAAGCTGGTGGTCGCCCAGCGCCTGATGCGTTCCAAGGACGGGTCCGGGCGCGTGGGCGCGTTCGAGATCCTGATCTCGAGCCCCGCGATCGCGAACTTGATCCGAGAGGGCAAGACCGCCCAGCTCCAGAGCGTGATGCAAACCGGGACTCAGGCAGGCATGCAAACCATGGATCAAGCGATCGCCAAGCTGGCGGCCGCAGGCAAGGTCAGCATGGAGGATGCGATGGAGTGCGTGAGCGATCCCGTGGCGCTGCAGCGCGCGGTGGGTGGCGCTGGCGCGCCCATGGGCAGTCCCACGACCGCCGGTCCCCGTCCGAGCCCGACGGCCGCGGGTCCCGGTACGCGCCCGCCGGGAACCCAACCCCCCGGCACGCGCTCGGGCGGGACGAGTGGGCCCGGACGGCCATCGGGAGCTGGACGCTGAGCGCGGTGGGCTGAGGTATCGTCGCGGGCCACGCGTGCACTACACGCGCTGCGGGAGGATCGATGGAGTCACGGCACAGCCTGTACGTCGGCAAGGAGCACGTTGCGCTCACGCTCCACCTGCACGGCGGCACCGTTCTGGACGGCGGCGTCTTCCTGTTTCCCGAAAGCGGACCAGGCGTGTTCTTGTGGTCGCGCCTGCTCCAGTTCTTGAACGACCCGAGTCCGTATTTCCCGTTCCAGGCACGTGACGGTGGAATCGTGCTGATCACGCGGCGCGCGGTCATGCGGGCGACGGTCACCACGCCCGAAATGAACGAAGAGGATCCCAGCATCTACTTCGTGAGCGCCGCTCGGGCGCGCTTCCTGCTCACCGACGGCACCTCGATCGATGGCCGTGTGTTCATCGATTCGAAGCCGCCGAACACCCGCATCAGCGACTTTCTGTGCAAGCCGGATCCTTTCTTTCACGTGGTCGACGAGCGCGGGCACGAGATCCTCAACAAGCAGTCGGTGCCGCTCGTCTATCCGCTTCCTGAATGAGCGCCGCCCTCACGGGGCGGAGAAAAAAACGGGCACCCAGCCAGAGGCTGGGTGCCCGTTGCGCGTCAGGGCCCGAGAGTAGCCCGCAGGCTCAGGGCTTCGGGAAGGGGCCCTTGTAGAAGATGTTGTTGCCCTCGTTGAGCTCCGCCTCGAGGTTGTCCGAGTCGACCTGCGCGATGACGAACTGATCGAGCGGGAGCACGAAGGTGAACGCGAAGTCTTGCGTCTTGCCGGCCTTCAGCTGATTGATCGTGAACTTCTTGAGCTGCGGGTCGCCGGCGCCGAGCGTCGTGTTGTTCGATCGCACGAAGCGCAACGACGTTTGAACCGACTTCGCGTTGCCCGCATTGGTGACGCGGAACGTGCCCTTCACCGTGCAGGTCTGCTTGGTGAGGTCACAGAAGGTGTTGATCGGGCTGACGAAGGCGCCGGTGAGGTCTGGGGCCTGAAGGGTCGTGGTCTCGGAGTCCGTGTCGTTCGCAGGGTTCGGGTCATCGGTCACCGCGGAGACTGTTGCGGTGTGCGAGATCGACGTCCCGGCGCTGGCCATCGCTTCCAGCTCGATGTTCATCGTGACGCTCGCGCCGACCTTCACCGTCCCGAGCGCACACTTGATCGTCTGCTCGAACCGGTCGCACCCGGCGGGGAGCTCGCGAATCTGCAGGTCTTCGACCAACTTCGGAATCTCGTCCGTGACGACCACGTTCACCGCATCGGACGGGCCGGCGTTCGAGATCGTGTTCACCCAACGGAAGGGCGTATTGATGTTGAGCGGATCGGTGGTGTCCGCCGTGTCGATCGAGAGGTCGGCCTGGGCGTCCACGGTGGTCGAAGCGGTCGACGTGTTGTCTGCCGTATCCGATTCGTAAACGGTGCCACTGGCGGTGGCGGAGTTCAGGATGATCGTGTCGTCGGCGACGCTGGCCTTCACGATTCCGTTCACGGTGACCGTTGCGGTGCCGCCGTTCGCAGCGAGATTGCCGAGTGTGCAGGTCGGCGTGAGCGCGCCCAGGTCACAGGCGCCCTGGGTTGCCGTCATCGAGGTGAGCGTGATCCCGGAGGGGATCTCGTCCTTGACCTTCACGTCGCTCGCGGGATCCGGACCGACGTTCGTGACGTCGATCGTGTAGCTGATCGGCGTACCGGCGACGACGGTCGCCG
>CAYVDO010000419.1:0-3385 GCA_964450125.1 uncultured bacterium | reverse complement strand
ACCTTGCTTCACGACCGTGAGGCCGCTCGTGGCACCCGTGACGGTGGTCGAGTCGGTGTCGACGTTGTCGGCGTTCGACGACTCGAACGCGTCACTCGAGGCCTGGCCGGTGTGGAAGAGGATGGTGCCGTTGGGGGTGCTGGTCCGGATGTGCTGCGTGACGGTCACGACGCGATTCCCACCTGGGGCGATCGTGCCCAAGTTGCAGGACGGACCTCCGGTCGCATTCACGTTGCAGTCGCCGCTCGACGCGGTGAATGCGACGATGTCCATCTCGGTCGGCGCGAAGACGCGGAATACGGTGCTGTTGGCGGGCGTGCTACCCACGTTGGTGATGGTGTTGGTGTAGACGACGTCCGTCCCGGCTGTGGCCGAGGCCGCGCCCGACTGCACGACCGAGAGACCGCTGGTGCCCGCGTCGACGGTGGTCGCGACGCTGTCCACGTTGTCGGCGGTATCGGGGTCCGCCGTCGAGCTAGACACTTGGGCATCGTTGAAGATCACCGTCGCGTCGGCGACGTTCGCCTTGACGATGCCGTCGACGGTGATGGTGCGGCTCGCGCCGTTCGACAGGTTGCCGAGGTTGCACGTGATGGTCTGCGTTCCGGGCGTGTTCGAGCAGGAGCCGCTCGAGGCCGAGAAGCTGGTGATGTCGACTTCCGACGGCACGAAGTCCTTGACCACCACGCCTTCGGCGGTGCTGGGACCGTCGTTGCTGACCGAGAGCGTGTAGCTGATTGCGTTGCCGGCGATCACACCGGAGGGGCCGCTGGCCGAGATCGAGAGACCGCTCGAAGCCGAGAAGCGGATCGACGCGGTGGTGGTGTTGTTGAGCGTGCTCGACTCGAACTCGGCGCCGTGCACGCTGGCTTCCGACGAGAGCGTCGCACCTTGAGGTGACGTGACCTCCACGTTGATGGCCCAGTAGGTGGGCGGGAAGGTGTAGGGCAAGTCCGCGCCGAGCGAGCACACGAAGCCGTCGAGCGCGCCACTGACCACGAGGTTGTTCGTGCAGCTGTCGGTTCCGTTGAACTGGTCGTCGAAGGCCGTCACCTGCGCGCCAGTGCCGCCCTCGGTCGCGAACAGAAAGTCCTGCATGACCGGTGTGACGGCCGCCTTCTCGAAGCAGGTCGTCAGCAGCGTGTAGGTCAGCGTGTTGCCTGCTGCGCCGCTGATCGAAGTCGGCACCGTGCTGATGAACAGGTCCGTGAAGTCCCCCGGCGCTCGCGTCCCGGGCTCTGCGTTCGCAGCCTCGATGTAGGGCACGCTGAGTGCCCCTGCGACGAGTGAGCGTGCTGGTTTCTGCAGCGCATCCGCACACTGGATCGCGTACGAGAGCAGTGCTCCACGTGCCGCCGCGTAGGAGTCGTGATCACCGCGCTTCCGCGAGGTCTGCCACTGGGTGCGGGCGGATATGACCTGTGCGCGGAGGCTGTCGACTTGTGACTGGGTACAGGCTTCTTGCGCGTAAGTCGGCGTCACGGCGAAAAGGCACGCCGCGCTCGACACGACGATTGCGGCGAGTGCTCGCGGCGCCGCGCGTCCGCTGTTTCGATGCCTTACGAGTTTCATTTGTGTCCCCCCGCGATCGTGCGATGTTCACGCTCGTGCGCTTCGATGACGAAACGTCATCGACCCCTTCGTTCGATGGATGCGTTCGCCTGCCACTGATCCACGGAGCGGCGCGGATAGCGTCCACTCACCAGCCTGGATCCAGCACGAACGGTACGTGAGGCCCCCCGGGGAAGTCAAGAAAATCGAAAGACTCCGGGTGCTTTCATTCGGTGCGGTGCGTGCCTTTCATGGGCGTTCGATTTCGGGCGCGGAGCGGAACTTGCTATGCTGCGTAACGTGATGGGTTCGCGTGAGCTCCGGACGTTCGCCGTCGTCGCGTTGCTTGCGACGCTGTGGACATTCGCGCTGCCTTTGGCGGCTTGTGCCTCGCAAGGTTCCGAGTGCTGTTGTGCGCAAGACGCTGCGGAAACGCCGCATTGCAGCGAGGCAAAGCGCACGCCGCTCGAGTGCTGCAACGTGCGGCCGGCGACGGAACCCGCGCCCCTCGACTCCGCCGCCGTGTCTTCGTTCGCGCCGCTCTTGGGCTCGGTGTTCGCGCTACAGAACGTTACCGCTTCGGCACCTTCCGTGCGCGTGGCACCCGGGCCGGTTGCGCTGTTCAGCTACCGCGCCGGTGTGCCGATTTATCGAGCCCATCGCACCCTGCTGATTTGATCCCGCCGCTCTTCGACTGACGGGGCAGCGCAGCTCCGCGCAGATCGCGCGGCGTGGCGTTCGCCCCTCGTGAGCGGACCGGTGGTTCACGCCGGCCTGCATCGGGAGGCGGGAATGGCATTCGATCGACGGTCGGCACCGCGCCGACCGGGTCAGCGCGTGCGAGGTCGTTGCGCCGCGATCGCGGCGCCGCTGAGCATCGTGAGCACGCTCGCTCTCGGTGGTGTCGCGCAATCGGCGTCCCAGAACGAGGCAGGTGTCGCCGTCGTGGCCGAGGCGCTGGCGCGGTACCCCGAGGTGCGTGCCGCCGAGGCCGCGGTCGCGGCCGCGCTCGAACTGCCCAGCCAGGCGGGGGCGTTGCCCGATCCGGTCTTCACCGTCAGCTACCAGAACGACGGCGTCGCCCCGTCGCTCGGCAGCGAGGAGATGACGCAGCTCGCGTTCGTGTGGTCGCAGGCGTTGCCCTTCCCAGGCAAGCTCGCGACCGCCAGCGACGCGCGCGGCCGCGCCGTCGAGGTGGTGCGCGCACGTCTCCAGCGCGTGCGGCGCGACCTGCGGGCACAGGTGGAGAAAGCGTGGGTGGCGCTGGCTCTCGCGGAGCGCAACCGCGAGATCCTCGGCGAGGAATCGCAGGCGGTCGCGGATCTCGAGGCGATCGCGCGTGCGCGCTACGCGGCCGGGCTCGCGTCGCAACCCGAGGTGCTGCGCGCGCAGGTCGAGCTGGCGCGTCTCGAGCAGGCGCGCCTCGACACCGCGCTGGCCCGCGACTTGGCTCAGCGCGAGCTGAACCGCCTTCGCGATCGGCCGAGGGAAGCGCCGATGCCCGAGGCCGTGACGCTCGAGCTGGACCCGACTCCGCCCGAGCGTGAGGCCGTGCTCACCGCCGCCGAGACGGAAAGCCCCGAGCTCGTCGCGGCGGCGGCGACGCTCGAGCGCGCCGGGCTCGAGCGATCGCTGGCCGAGAAGGCCATCTTGCCCGACTTCTACGTGAGCGGCGGCTACATGAACCGCGGCGGGCTCGATCCGATGTGGCAGGCCAGCTTCGGTCTTTCGCTGCCGCTCTGGGCGGAGACCAAGCAAAAGCCGGCATTGCGCGCTGCCGAAGCGACGGCGCGCGGTGCTGCCGCTTCGGTGGATTCGATTCGTAACCTGGTCC
>CAYVDO010000418.1:3363-6804 GCA_964450125.1 uncultured bacterium | reverse complement strand
CCACGTCGTAGCCGTCGTCGGCGAGGCGCTTCGCCAGACGGAGCGCCTCGATCTGGTCGAGCGCCGACTGGCGGAAGTTGTCGCGAATCACGCCGAACGCGTTCTCCTGCCCGGTGGCGATGTCGAGGAGGTTGAAGAACGCGAGCACGCTCAGCACCGACGAGCCGGAGCGGTGGCCGACGGCGCTGATGCCGATGGTCGCGAAGCCTGCCGCGGCGAGCCGCTCGCCCGCGGTCCGTCCCTCTTCGAGGTCGCCTGCGAGGCCGTGCAGGTAGATGGCGATCGGGAACGGCTGGCGATGAAGCTCGGATTCGCGCGGGATCTGCAGCAGGAAGTCGAGGTCTTGCGATCCCTTCACCACCAGCGCGCCGCCGTCGGCGTCGCGCTCCCAGAGCCGCTCACGCCCGCGGAAATCCGGCGCGCGGAACAGGCCGCGAATCCTGAGCGCCACGGGGCCGCTCGCGAGCGCCTCGACCCGCTCGCTGCCCGCGAGGATGGCGGGCGGCGCCTCCGCCTCCACGTGTGCACGCGCCTCGAGGAGGTCGTCGACGATCGATTGCGTGGTGAACGTGAGCGGCACCACCACGCGATCCGACGCGAGCGCGGCGTCCGCAGCGCGGATCTCCGCCAGTGCGCTCCGCGCGAAACGAGCCAGCGCCTCGTCCTGCGGTGACCGCACTTCATCGGAGGCGAGCACACGACGGATGTCCGTCGAGGGTACGACGCAGCGCGGCCCTGCGCCGTCGGCGACGCCCACGGCATCACGCGTCACCACCAGGGCGTAGCGGGATGCGGGGCGAAGCGGTACGAGGGGCTCGATCACCAGATAGTCGTTGGGCAGGCGATCCACGATCACGCCCGCGTGCGCGCCACGCGAGGCGCTGGTCGGCCCCACGTCGAGGAGGAAGATCGGCGCGTCCGGCGCCGCGAACACGTAGCGCTGACGCTTCTCCGGCGACGCCGTCGCGAGCGGCACGCCACCGCTCGCTTCGAGATCGATCGAGCCCGAGAACGGAACCAAGGCCGGCGCTGCCGTCCCGAATCCGTCGAGCTGATTCAGCTCGGCGAGCACGTTGGGAAAGAGGGTTGCGAGCAGGTGATCAGCGGAAAGGTTGTCGCCGGGACGGATCGAGATCCGCACCCCCGTGCGCGTGTCCGACGCCGGTTCGGCGAAATAATCGCTGGGTAGCGGCGGCGTGCTGGCGCGACTCGCCGGCTGCCACAGAAACTCCACCGGCTCGCTGCCGTTTGCACAGCCTGTCGGGCCGAGGGCGAATCCCTCGTCCGAACCGCCACATCCAGCGGCCAGCAACGCCAACCACACGCTCAGGCTGCGAGTGATTCGTGCCACGTGCATGCGGTTCTCCAGTGCGGTGTGGGAGAATGACCGATCGATCGTGGCGCCGCGAGCCGCGGTGCTACGGATCCGTCGACGATCCAGCAATGGCCTGCCGTGCTCCCGCGATGATTCGTCCACGTGTCGACGCTTGGGGGTGTTGCCGCGCACGTCGTCACCAATTCGCATCGCATTGCAGCATTTCTCATGGCGATTCGCATCCCAGCGGGTGCCGATCGTTACGCGCTCGTTGCACCAAGCCCGCACATCGGAACTCCTGGAAACGGACCATCTGCGTGTGTGTCGAAGATCACGCGAATAATCCTGTCCCTCGTTTGGCGCGGGACTTGTAGACCGTTGCAGCGTTTCTGCGGGCGATCGGCACTGCGGTGGTGAGGACCGCTGCCATGTGAGATCCTCGCCGCGGGGTGAGGGGCAGCTGCGTGAGGGAGAGGCTTCGTCGTTATTGGCGCGTGATGCGTGTCCAGGACGCGCTCTACTCGCTGCCGCTCCTCGTCGCATCCTTCCACCTCGTCGGACACTGGCCGAACCTTCGCATCGCCAGCCTGATGGTCGTGGCACTGGTATGCGGTCGCGTCGCCGCGCTGGTGCTCAACCGCTGGATCGACCGCGAGCTCGACGCGCGCAACCCGCGCACCCGCGAGCGCGAGATCGCCTCCGGCCAGGTCACGAGCGCCGAGGCGCTGGCGCTGTTGGTGGTGTTGCTCGGCGCCTGCACGCTCTGCCTCTACGCGATCGCGCCGCGCCTCGCCGCGCTCTTTCCGATCGCGCTGGCGATCTTCGTCGCCTATCCGTACCTCAAGCGCTTCACCTGGGTGTGCAATCTGTTCGTGGGGATTCAGCTCAGCATCATCCCGCTGTGGATCTGGATCGTGTTCCACGACCGTTTCCCGAACGCGGTGCTGCTCACGTACGCGCTCTTCATCGTGGCGTGGGGCACGGGCTTCGAGGTGATCTACGCGATGGCGGACTTCGCCGCCGACCGGGAGCTCGGCGTCCACTCGATTCCCGCCCGATTCGGCCTCGAGGGCGCGTTTCGGGTCGCGACCGCCGCGTTCGCGCTGGCGCTCGTGATGATGGCGATCTGCACCGGCGGTCTCGGCGCGACCGTGGCCAGCTCGACGATGGTGACGCTCTTGGCCGCCACCTTCGGCACCGAGCTCTGGCTCGCGAACCGCGGCCGCTACATCCAAGCGGCTCACGTGGTGAACGGCGCGGTGAGCACGCTGTCGATGGCGGCGGTGCTTTGCGCAGGACGTGGATCGTGACCCGAGCAACCCCGCCGCCGGTGCGAAAATGATTGCATCGAGATGAGCCAGCCCGCAGCCGTCACGAACGGCACGCGCCAGCGGCGCGCCGCGAGCGAAGCGAGGCGCCTCAGGGGTGGGGCCCCACGAAAACCGCGCTTCTCGTGGGGCGGGGATCGGGAACAGCCCCCCGAGGAAGCTGCGAAGGAGCGTCGATGAGCGTCGAGGCAACGGCAGCAAGCAGCGCAGCCGCCGCGCGTGCAGCCGCACTCCCCGTAGCACTCGACGTGGACGCGCAAGCGTTTCTGATCGAGCTCGACCGCGCCTTGGTGGCACGTCTTCGAGCGGCGCCACCGGAAGTTCGCGAAGTGCTGATGCCGCGACTCGCCGGCGACGGCAAGCGGCTGCGCCCACTCCTCGTCCACCTCGCCGGCTCCTTCGGCGTAGCCGCTCCAGAACACCTCCTCGCCATCGCGATCGTGATGGAGCTCATCCACACCGCGTCGCTCTTCCACGACGACGTCATGGACCGCTCCGAGACGCGGCGCGGCCGGCCGACGTTGCACGCGAGCCACGGCTCCGAGGTCGCGGTCCTCGCGGGCGCATACCTGCTCCAGGAGGCGATTCACGTGGTCCACCACATGTCTCCGCTCGTGGAATCCACCGCGCGCGCCATCCGCGACGCGGTGAGCCGCGCGGCGCTCGATCTCTGTGTGGGCCAGCTCTCCGAGATCCTGAGCATCGGCAACGCCAATCTCGGCCAGGCGGAGCATCCAAGCGGCGGGCTTCCTGCAGCAGGAGTTCGCGAACCACGAGAGCCCGTGCCGCAGCCTGCCA
>CAYVDO010000418.1:0-3353 GCA_964450125.1 uncultured bacterium | reverse complement strand
AGGCGGAGCACCGCGCCACGCTGGAGCGCAAGACTGCGTCGCTCTTCGAGGCTTCGTGCCGGATGGCGGCGCTCGCCAGCGACGGCCCGGTCGAAGCGCTGGCGACGTTCGGGCGCCGCTTCGGGGTCCTCTACCAGATGCTCGACGACATCCGCGACGTGGCCTGTACCACCGAAGAGCTCGGCAAGGCACCCGGCTCCGATCTACGGAGCGGCACCTACACGCTGCCGATCCTGTGCGCGCTCGAATCCGACGACGCGAATGCGAGCGCGCTCAGGCTCCTGCTCACCAGTCGCAGCGGCAAGCTGGCGGCGCCCGAGCTCGAGCGTGCGCTCGCGCTGCTGCGGGACGCGGACGGGCTCGCCCGCGCTCTCGAGCAAGCGGAACGCGAAGGTGCGGCCGCCCTCGCCGCACTGAGCGAGCTGCCGACCACCGCCGCGCGTGCCGAGCTCGAGGCTCTGGTGAATGGTCTCATCGACCAAGCCCGCCACGTCGCGGGGCGCTTCGCTGGACACGCCGGCGAGGAGGCGAAGGCATGAGCCGCGCGCACGCGAGCTACGACGTCGTCGTCATCGGCGCGGGCCCATCCGGCTGCTCCACGGCCTTTCACGTGGCCCGGCGCGGCTACCGGGTGCTGATCGTCGAGAAAGACGAGCTGCCGCGCGAGAAGGTGTGTGGCGACGGCTTGACTCGCCGCTCGCTGGCCGCGTTGCGCGGCCTCGGCATTCGCGAGCTTCCGGGCATGCACAAGGTGCACGGCATCCGCATCCGTGACGACCGCGGCCGCTTCGGCCGTACGGTCACTTTCCGCCGCGATGCCGACGGCATCGACTACGGCGTGGTGGTACCACGCTTCACCCTCGACGACCACGTGCTGCGCGCGGCGCTCGCTCGAGGCGCCGACTGCTGGATGAGAACCACGGCGCAGCGCTTTCTGACGGACGACGACGGTCGCCCGTGGCGCTTGGTGGTCGACCGCGCCGGCGAGGAGCGGGAGATCGAGGCGCGCTTCTTCGTGGTCTCCGAAGGCTCGGTGGGTCGGTTCGGCCATCTCTTCCAGAAGAGCGCGCGCAAGCCCTTCGACCTCATGTTCGCGGTGCGCCAATACGTGCGCGGCGTGCCCGGCATGGAGCCGTTCTTCGACGTGGTGCTTCCGGTCACCCACCACGGCATCGTGGTGCCCGGCTACGGCTGGGTGTTCCCGGTGTCCGATGACGTCGCCAACGTCGGCGTGGGTGTCGCCTACGGCTCGGGCTTCGACGCCAAGATCGGCGTGCGCACGGTGTACGAAGAGTTCCTCCGCGCGCTGGCGCTCGGCGACGGGCGCTTCTCCGACGCCGAGCGCATCTCGTGCTCGCCCTTGGTGGGTGCACCGCTGCGCATCGGCTCGGTGCCCGGGGAAACCGTGGCGCCGGGGCTGCTCGCCACGGGCGACGCGGCGGCGCTGGTGAACCCCTTCAACGGCGAGGGCATCTCGTACGCCCTGGAAAGCGGAGAGCTGGCTGGCGAAGCGCTGGATCGTGCGTTCCGCGATGGCAAGGACGTCGCGGATCGCTATCCCGAGCTCTTGCGTGCGCGCTACCGGCGCCACGTCCGCCTTCGCAACCAGTTCCCGCGCATGTTCGGCATGGCGCGGCTCTACGACTGGCAGACCCCGAAATCGAACGAAGGCGTCACACCGCGACCACCGGCGGACGGGATCCTCGCACCGTGCCTGCGCGACGTGCTGAGCGATCACGAGCCACAGAGCGGCGCCCCGATTCGCACGCTGCTCTGGGCCGGGCTCTCGACCGACCCGGCGCTCGGACCCCTCTTGCGCGCCATCGACGCCGAGGTGACGGAGATCGCCGGCAGCGAGACGCCGCTCTTCGGCGAGCTGGTGGTGTACGCGCGTGCCGGCGTGCTCGGCTTACCGGGCTGGCTCGCGACGCTTCTCGCGTGCGCCAGCTCGATCGATCGTCCGGTGTCGGCGGCGGTGCGCGATCTGGCGGTGGCCGCCGAGTTGCTCACGACGTCCACGCTCTTCCACGGCGACGTCCTCGGCGGCCCGCAAGGGCCGTCGCTGGCCCGTGCCTACACCCCCATGTCGATCCTGGTCGGCGACACGCTGGTGGCCCGGCTCTTCGACGTCATGAACCGGCTCGACGCGCCCACCCGGGCCGCGCTGAGCGACGAGCTGCGCGACCACGTCGGCCGGCTCCTGGCGCGGCGCGTGGTCACGCGCGCAGCACTCGCGCCCAGCCAGGACGGCGGCGATTCGGCGCAGTTGGCGGCGCGGCTCGCAGCGATCGTGTGCGACGTCGAAGAGCTACCGCCCGCGCGCCGCGATGCGCTCGCGCGCTGGGCGGAGTCCCTCACGCGCGCCGTCGAGCTCGCCCACGACGTGTGGATCGATCTCGTCGGTCACCGACTCGCCAGCGACAACGAGCCGCTCTACCTGGCGCGGCGGGGCTAGCGCGTCGCCCCCGCCTGGGAGGCCGCGGCGCGTGGATTCGACCTCGTGGCGGCGATCACCGCCGCCACTTCCACGGCCGACCTCGCCGCCGCGCTCGACGAATTGGTGCGCTCGGGGGCGTTCGCTGCGGTGCTCGGCCGCGCGCGCGAGCTGGTGAAGAGCACGGAGCGAATCCTCGCGGCGGCGGGGCTCGCCGGCGACGGGTCACGGCTCGCACAGCTCACGCGCAACGTGGCGAGCGTCATCGCGCGCGTGGCCGTGGCGGTCGACGAGCGGGCCGTGGCGATCGCAGGCGGCGCGGCCGCTCCGTCGCCGCCGATCGTCCTCGCATCGCGTTCCGCGGAGGGCTCGATGAAGCCGCATGCATCGCTGGCGAGTGCCCTCATTCCCGTCGACGAGACCACTTCGCGTCAGCTTCGGATGTACGCCTTCGGTCGCGGCGACGACGACGCCGAGGTGATCGCGCTGGTCCACCGCGCGCCGGGGGACGAGAGCGACACCGCGCTGGTCCGCCTGCACAGCGCCTGCTTCACCGGCGACGTCCTGGGCTCGCTGCGCTGCGACTGCGGCGAGCAGCTCGCGACCGCGCTCCGCGAGATCCAGCGCGCGCCATTCGGCGTGTTGATCTACTTCCTGACTCACGAAGGTCGCGGGATCGGCCTGGTGAACAAGCTGCGCGCCTATCAGCTCCAAGACGATGGCCTCGACACCGTGCAAGCCAACCTGGCGCTGGGGCTGCCGCCCGACACGCGCAGCTTCGCCGCCGCCGCCGAGATCCTGAGCGCCCTCGGTGCGAAGCGGGTGCGGATCCTGACCAACAACCCGGCCAAGGTGCGGGCGCTCGAAGAGACCGGCGTCGAGGTCGCGGAAGTGGTGGTAGAAGGAGCCCTTGGTCCGG
>CAYVDO010000417.1:3263-6838 GCA_964450125.1 uncultured bacterium | reverse complement strand
CGCGATTATCGGGGAAGTCATCGCTCGAGACGCCCGGGTAGACCGCCAAAAGGCCGGTGTATCAGCGCTTGCCGATCGGCGTCTAGGTCGACCACCCAGATCCAGCCGGCGTTCTCCTGGCCGGTTCGAGCCGTCGTACGTCTCCACCACCTGATCGCCCCGCGCGCCCTCGCAGATCAGCTCCGTCCAGCGCCCTCGCCAGGCGCTGCCCGCCGCCCGCTTTGCCCCGAGCTCAGACCCGTGCCCAGGCAGTCGCGCGTTGCGCTCCGTTCCTCGAAGGCGAGCAGCCGCAGAGCGTTGAGCACCACGACCACGGTCGAGCCTTCGTGCACCAGCACCGCTGGGCCAATGCCGGCGATGCCCAGGGCGGTGAGCGGCACCAGCGCCGCGACCACGCCGAGGGACACCCAGACGTTCTGCCGGATCACGCTGCGCGCGGCGCGGCTGAGCGCAATCGCGAAGGGAAGCTTGGCCAGATCGTCGCCCATCAGCGCGGCATCTGCCGTCTCGAGCGCCACATCGGTGCCCGCCCCGCCCATGGCGATTCCGACGGTGGCCTTGGCGAGCGCGGGCGCGTCGTTGACGCCGTCGCCGATCATGGCGACTCGTCCGTATTGGCGCACCAGTGCGTCCACCGCCTCGACCTTCTGCTCGGGAAGAAGGCCCGCACGAACCTCGTCGAGGCCGACCGAACGGCCAACGGCGCGCGCCGTGCGCTCGTTGTCGCCGGTGAGCATGACGATCTTCCCGACGCCGAGCGCCCGCAGGCGGTCGAGCACTTCCCGCGCACCCGCGCGGGGCGTGTCGGCCACGGCGATCACGCCGAGGAACACGCCGTCGGATTGCACCACCATGGTGGTGTTGCCGTCGGACTCGAGCCGGGCGACTTCCTGAGCGAGGGGTTCAGGTACGGCCTGAGACCCGAACAGGGCGAGGTTGCCGATGAGCACGGCGCGGCCGTCGATCTTGGCGCGCAGCCCCTTGCCGGTCACCGCCTCGACCGCCGAGGGCTCGCTCCAGGAGACGGCGCGTTGCTGCGCGGCCTGGGTCACGGCTCGCGCCAGCGGGTGGGCGCTGCGGCTTTCCGCGGCGGCCGCGACCCGGAGCAGCTCTTCTTCGCTGCCCTCGAGCGCGACGATGCGGGTGACCTGCGGTCGCCCGCGTGTGATCGTGCCGGTCTTGTCGAGCGCGATGGCCTCCAGTGCGCCGAGGCTTTCCAGGTGGGCGCCGCCCTTGATCAGTACGCCGCCGCGCGCGGCCCGGGCGACTCCCGAGAGGACCGCCGCCGGCGTGGCGATGGCGAGCGCGCACGGCGACGCGGCGACGAGGACGGCCATGGCGCGATAGAACGCGTCCGCCCAGGGCATCCCGATGAGTGGCGGCACGAGGGCGAGCAGGACCGCGCCCACGAGCACGAGCGGCACGAATATCCGCTCGAAGCGCTCGGTGAAGCGCTGCGTGGGCGATTTCTGCGCCTGCGCCTCGGCGACGAGCTCGGCCATGCGCGCGAGCGTGCTCTCACGGGCGAGCTTGGTCACCTCGATGACGAGCGTGCCCTCGCCGTTGATCGTCCCGGCGAAGACCTTATCGCCAGTTGCCTTCTCCACCGGAATCGACTCGCCGGTCACCGGAGACTGGTCGATCGCCGAGCTGCCCGAGGCGATCGTGCCGTCGGCCGGGAGGCGCTGACCGGGCTTGACGATCACGTGGTCACCCCGCAGCAGGTCCTCCACGCGCACTTCCTGCTCGGTTCCGTCGCGCTGCACGAGCGCCGTCTTGGGGGCGAGTTCGGCGAGCGCCGAGATCGCGTTGCGTGCGCGATCCATGGAGAGATGCTCCAGTGCGTGCCCGAGGCTGTACAGGAACAGCAGCAGGGCGCCCTCTTCCCACGCGCCGAGCACGGCGGCACCGGCGGCCGCGACGAGCATCAGCGTGTCGATCTCGAACCGGCCCGCGCGGAGACTCTGGATGGCATCGCGCAGCGTGAAAAACCCGCCGGCGGCGTAGGCCCCGAGGAGGAACGGCAGCGATACGGTCGGCGGCGCGCCGAGCACGCCGGCGAGCCACCCGGCGAAGAGGAGCAGCCCGGCGGCGGCACTTACGAGCAGCTCTCGATGCTCCTGCAACCACCCCTCGTGACGTCCGCTCGCCAGCACCGCATAGCCCAACGCTTCGACGCGACGAATGACTGACTTTCGCGACACCTTCTCGCCGTCGTATTCGAGGCGCAGGCGCTCGGCGGCGTAGCTGACGGAGGCCTCCGTCACGCCGTCGAGCCGCTGCAGGGCATGCTCGATCACCGTCGCGCAGGTAGCGCAGTCCATGCCGTCGATGCGCAGGCTCTCGTGCCGGTAGCGGGCGCTGACGCGCGCGCCCGCTGCCAGCGCGAGCTGCCGGACCTCGGTCGCGCCGAAGCGCTGCGGGTCATAGTGCAGGCACAGCCGCGCGCTGCCATCCTCCCGCGCGATGTGCGCCTGCTCCAGACCGTCGTCGCGGAGCAGCGCCGTCAACCGCCCGATGCACGCGTCGCGCTCGTCCGGAATCTCCGGAAGCACGAGCGCGAGCTCCAGAGTCAGCTTCTCGCTCATCGGGCAGCCGGGCGTCGGAGCGCGCTCATCGCGGCACCTGGCCTACGCTTCTTCTTCGTGTCCCTGTCGTCTGCGACGCGCACCGCTGATCACGTTCGGGTTGCTCGGGCACTGGAAAGCGCGTAACGACGAGATAATTGAACAACTGGGGCTTTTCCGGCAGAGCGGCAACTCGCCCGGGGGCCGCGTACCCCGGGCGAGGCCGATTCTCGGTCGACAGGCGTGCCATTCGCTACTTCCCCGACGGCCCGCGGACGTCGAACTCCACGGTGAGCGTGGTCCCGTCGGAAAGCTGCAGCGTGATCGGTATCCTGTCGCCCGCCGAGAGGGGCCGCTTGGGCGCCATGAGCATGAGGTGGTAGCCCCCGGGTGCGAAGGCCACCCGCGCGCCCGGCGGCAACTCGAGCTTTTCAGTGTGGAGCATCTGCGACACGCCGCCTTTCTCCACCGTTCGGTGCATCATGACCGTGTCGAAGGCCGGCGAGCTCGCGCCGAGTAGCACCGCGGGCTTCTGCCCCGTGTTCTGAACGACGAAGTAGCCGGCAGCTGGCGCCCCGCCTGGCAGGGACCGGATCCAGGCACCCGAGACGAGCAGATCGCCGCCCCACGCATTCATCGCGAGCAACGCCGAAGAAACGAGGAGGGTGAGGCGTGTCATATCGATGGTCGTCCTGTCGAGGTCTGAGCAGAGCCCGTCTCTGGAGCGCCCGCGGAGAATCGATGTCGCGCGGCCGCTTGACGGGTCAGTGAGCCGCGAACCTCGGGAGACGCTCGCGATACCGAGAGCAGCCGTGCGGGAGTTCTCCGAGGTTCGATCTGCTTCACGAGGACCGCGACGACGCTCGTCTCGAAGCCGGCGGTCACCTGATCCGCGAGTGCCCTTCTCATGACGCGTGCAACTTCTTGAGCAACGGAAGAATCTCGCCCTCGAGCCGCTCCCGCGTGATGGCCCCGATGCGCTTGTAGCGAATTACGCCTGTTCGGTCG
>CAYVDO010000417.1:0-3253 GCA_964450125.1 uncultured bacterium | reverse complement strand
GATCAGGAAAGTCTCGGGCATGCCGTACACGCCGAAGTCGATGCCGATCCGGCCGTCGGGATCGGCGACAGTTGCGACGTAAGGGTCGCCGAGCTGCTTGAGCCACGCCGTGGCGCGCGCGGGATCGTCCTTGTAGTTGATGCCGACGATCGCGACGCCCTGCGAGCGCGCCAGCTCGACGAGCAGCGGATGCTCCTCGCGGCACGGCGGACACCAGCTCGCCCAGAAGTTCAGCAGCCAGACTCGGCCGAGCATGTCCTTCGGCGAGAACGTCAGCTCCGGCCGCAGCATTTGCGGCGCCACGAACGCCGGCGCCGGCTTGCCGATGAACGGCGAAGGCACTTCGCGCGGATTGAGTCCGAGCCCGACCGCAAGGAATGCCGCCACCACGACAAAGACCGCGAGGGGGATCAGGGGCCATCGGACCGGTTGGGGGCGATCGGTCATCGGCTGACCTGCAGTCGGTCGCCTCGGGGAGACGGCCCCCCCAGGCCACTCGCGGTAACGCCGGCCCGCCGCGCCACACCGCGCTCGCGTCGTCTCCCGAGACTACCCCGAGCGATCATGGGTCGAGCCACCTGTGCAGATCGTCCGGGACCGGCATCGGCCTGAAGGCGCTCACGTTCGCGCCGCCGGTATTGCCGACCGGCACCCAGATGCGCGAGAAGATCAGTGCGGCAGCGATCCGCACGAGTTGTCCGAATACTTCGCGTGGGTCGCGGTTCAGCCATCCGACGCGAAGCATCTGCCAATGCACGAGCACATGGGGCCCGGTATGGCGCTGCCACGAGAACGTGGGCGCGCTCCAGATGGCGGAACGCGGCGTCGAGCTCGTCGCGCGCAAGTGCGCCGCGCGCGGCGGCCATCTCGATCGTGAATGCTTCCTTCAGCGGCGCTTTCATCTGACGTTCGCGCGGATGCCGCCGCATGCGGCTCTCATGGTCTGACTGCCTTGGGGACTCGCTTCGCCGACGAGGATCCTCTTCTCATCTCCGCCAAGATGAGCGTTGCCGCTCCGAAGGTGAGCGCGATATCGGCAAGATTGAAGGCCGGCCAATGCCACCCCGACACGTGAAAATCGAGCCAGTCGACGACGGCCCCGTGCCGGAGCCGATCGATGACGTTGCCCGCTGCTCCCCCCAGGATTGCCGACAAGCCGGCGGCCGTCGAGCGATCGGACCGAGTCCGGAACAGCATGGCGCTCAGCACGATGATCGCCAGGACGCCGATGGCGAGGAGCGCTTGCGCCTGCCAGCCGCTCGACGCCAGCATCCCGAATGCTGCGCCGGGATTCAGATAGAAGACGACGTTGAAGAAGCCCGTGACGGGAATGCGCTCGCCATGAGCGAGCGAGCTGCGGATGATTTCCTTGGTCCCTTGATCCGCCAGCGCCACGAGTGCCGCGCCGCCGAACGCCTGCACGGGAAGCGGAATGGGGGCGCGGAGGCGAGCGTAGCTCCTCAAACGGGGGCGCTCCGTGTCGGCCATTGCAGTGCCTTCATCCTGCCCGCTCGCGCAGCAGCGTCCGCAGGTCGTCCGCCAGATCGGCGCCAATGCTCTCGTGCTTCACGAACAAGCGCAGCCGGCCCTTCGCATCGAGCACGTAGATCTGGGCGCTGTGGTCCACGGAGTAACTGTCCGGCGACGAACCCTCGCGCTTGTCATAGAAGATCCTGAAGTCCTTCGCCGCGCGCTGCGTCGCCTCGGCGTCGCCGTGCAGTCCGAGAAAGCGCGGGTCGAACGCCGGCACGTATTTGGCGAGCCGCGCCGGGGTGTCGCGTTCCGGGTCGACCGTCATAAAGAGCACCTGCACGCGCTCGGCGTCGCGGCCGAGGCTCTTTAGCGCCTGCGCCACGTCGGCGAGCGTGGTAGGACAGATATCGGGGCAGTGCGTGAATCCAAACGTCAGCACCACGAGCTTGCCCTGGAAATCGGCCAGCGTGCGGGCCCGGCCGTCGTGCCCGGTCAGGGCGAGGGACTTGCCGTACTCAGCGCCGGTTACGTCGATACTCTTGAAGCGCGGCTGCCCGCTGTCGCAGCCGGCGACGAGCGCCGCGGCCGCCAGCGCCGCGATGCCGGCCCGGAGGCCGGCGCTACGATGATTCGCGTACATGCTCATCGACATGACCCCGTCCCCCGCGCAAACGCTACTTCTTCGTCCCTGTGGAGGCAGCCTGCTTTCGCCACTGCTCGATCAGCGAGTCGACGACGGCGAACATCCGCTCCTCGCCGTTGGCACTGCGTTCGGTCACGAGGTACCGGCCATTCACCATCAGCGCCGGCACGCCGTCGATCTTGGACGCCGCCGTGAGATCGAGCGCGCGCTTGAGGCGACTCTCGACTGCGAAGGACTTGAAGGTCGCGTTGAACTTCCCGACGTCCACCTTCTGTCGCTCGAGCCAGTCCTGGAGCTGCTTCGCGTTCGTGACCTTCAATCCGCTCTTGTGAATGGCGTCGAACAGAGGCTTGTGCAGCCTGTCAAGTTCGCCGATCGCCTCCAGCGTGTAGTACACGCGGCCGGAGAGGGCCCATTGCTGATTGAACATCGCCGGCACCCGCCTGAACTCGACGTCCTTCGGCAGCTTCTTGAGCCACCCCTCGACGAGGGGCTCGAGCGAGTAGCAGTGCGGGCATTCGTACCAGAAGAACTCAACGACTTCGACCTTGCCCGAGCGCTCGGTTAGGATGGGCGGATTGAGCTCCAGGAATGGCTTCGCCTGTTGGGCGTCGGCGAGGATCGGTGCGAGCGCCGCCCCGGCAAATGCGAGCATGGCAAGAAGCTGACGGATCATGAGGGTTTCTCCGGATTCAGTGCTTGATGCGGACCAGCGAGGCGTTCATGCTGACGCGCGTGAGCGTTCCCCGTTCGGGATGTCGCGAGCGCTCGACGCGAACTCTGAACCCTGCAGCCGCTATAGAGTCAATCCCCCGAATCGGAGCCGAGGAGAGTCGCGGCATGCAAGGGGGAGGTGCGGCAATTCCTCGCGGTTTCACGTCAATCGCCTCCGGGCCCGCGGGAACCAGGCGATTGGCTCCCGCCGTGTCCCTCGTCGTGCGCCCGGCGGCGCACACGCTCGACTTGTATGACCGTGTGAACGATTCCGAAGCGCTCCCGGACGAGCCGCGCGAGCTGCGTCAGGGTTTGTTCTTGGACCTCTTGCGGCGCATCGATCACTGCGTATGCCGTCAGGCTCGTCTTCCCACTCGTGATGGCCCAGACATGGAGATCATGGACCTCGGCGACGTTCGGTAT
>CAYVDO010000416.1:0-6838 GCA_964450125.1 uncultured bacterium | reverse complement strand
GCAGCGCGAGACCTCCGTCGATCAGTGCTCCCGGGACCGGCGTATCCCCACCGGCCTCAGGCGACGGCGGCGAGAGCCGCAAGACGGCTTCATCGCCAGCAACGTGCAACGCATCGTGCCAGCGCCAGAGTCGCCCGAAATGCACGGGGCCCCGCTCGAGCGTGTCCAGCAACCGGCTGGCGTCGCCCTCGGGCGCAGGTGGCAAAGTCACCGGCTCCAGGATGGCCGTCGCCTTGGACGCGATGCCCTTGCTGAACGTTTTCGCATCGACGCCGTCCTCTCGCAGAACGAACGCGTAGCGGCCTTCGCTGCTCGGCTCGAGCTCGAGGAGCAAGCGCGCGACCGCATCGGGATGGGGCATGACCAGCGGCGAGATGAACAGCACCGCTTCCAGTTGCAGCGGCTCACCCGGCCACAATCGCTGGAGGAGCGTGAGAATCGCACTGATCTGCCAGGCGCCCGCGACGATGACCTGTTCTTGAATGACGTGGTCGGCGAGCTCGGGTTGCAGGGGACGCCCGATGTGAAGCTCGAACAGGTGCCGGTCGCCGCTGAGCGCGAGATAGCGGCCAGGAATGTGGGTGCTGGGCCAGGCCGGATCGAGCTTTTCGCCTGTGGGAACCGCCCGTGACGTCAACCAGTAGTGCTGATGCTGAAAGGCATAAGTCGGCAGATCGATGCGCCGCGCGTCCGTGTCTCGGAAGACCGCGTTCCAATCGATCGCGCGCGCATGGACGTGAAGACCGCCTAGGGCCGCTGCGAGGGCCTCCGACTCGTCCTGTCGAGCGCGCAAGGAGGGCAAGGCCACCGGCCGGGAGCTCTCGTCGCCGATCGCGCTGCTCGCCACCAGACCCGTCAGCACGGCGTTCGGGCCGCACTCGAGGAAGACTCTCGCCCCGCCGGCGAACGCGGTGCGCACGCCGTCGCTGAAGCGCACCGTCTGCCGAACGTGCCTCGCCCAATAATCGGCCGTGACCAGATCCCCGGCGTCCACGTTGGCGAGCTCCCCACTCACGTTGCTGATCACGGGCAGCGCCGGAGCGTGGTAGCGAAGGCTCGCCGCGACCGCTCTGAACTCGTCCAGCATCCCGTCCATGTGGACGGAGTGAAACGCGTGGGAGACCGTCAACCGTTGACACTTGCGACCCTGGGCTTCCAAGGCGGCGATGAGCGCTTCCACCGCGGCAGCGTCTCCGGACACCACCGTTTGCTCCGGCCCGTTGAGCGCTGCGACACCCACCCGACTCTGCAGCGCGCTCGGCAGTGACGCGAGCGCCAGCTCGGCCCCTTCTGCAGACAACCGCAGCGACGCCATGGCGCCACCCGCCGTCGCGAGCGCCTCCATCAGGCGTCCGCGTGCGCAGACGAGCTTGGCCGCGTCGTCGAGCGAGAGAACGCCGGCGACGTGGATCGCAACCAGCTCGCCGATCGAGTGGCCCATCAGCAAGTCGGGTCGTACCCCCCAGGCCTGCCATTGCCTGAACAAGGCCGTCTCGAGCGCGAAGAGCGCAGCTTGCGTGAACTGCGTCCGATGGATGAGCTGCGACGCTTCTCGATCCGTCTCGTCCGCCCACATCCCGTCGATGAGCGAGACGTCGAGATGCGCGCGACAAGCCGACGCAACGGCGTCGAAAGTCTCCGTGAAGACCTCGAGCCCAGGCTGGCCGTGGAGACCGCGCCCCATCCCGAGCCGCTGGCTGCCCTGTCCACTGAACAAGACGACGAGCTTGCCAGCGCCGCCAGCCCTGCCTGCGTCCGCGCTCAGATGGCCGTTGCGCGGCAGCGCGGCGCTCTCGGCAAACGCCTGCAACTGCTGCCTGAGAGCCGGGTACCCGTCGCGCGCATCCGCGGCGCTCGCCGGCAGCGCGAGACGCGTTGCAAAAGTGGTGCGGGTGGTGGCGAGCGAGAACACCAGGTCGTTCAGACCGATCGGGCTCGGGTCGCTCTTCGCCAAGTGCCGTACCAGGCGCGCCGCATTCTCTCGAAGCGCTTCCGGCGAGCGCGCGGAGAGCACCACGGGAAGCAACGCCGGCACCGCACGGTGCGCCTCCGGTTCCTTGCGTTCGACGCGCGGGGCCTCCTCGAGGACGAGGTGGGCGTTCGTTCCACTGATGCCAAAGGAGGAGACGCCGGCGCGGCGCAACCGATCCGCACGGGAGGGCCAAGGCTGTGCCTGTTGCAGCAGCTCGAGCCCGCTGCCCTGCCAGCGCACGTGGGTGCTCGGTTTCTCGGCGTGCAGGGTCTTCGGCAGCCGTTCGTGCTGCAGCGCGAGCACGAGCTTGATGGCTCCCAGCACACCGGCGGCGGCCTGGGTATGGCCCAGGTTCGATTTGCACGAACCCAGCCAGAGCGGCCTGTCGGCGCTGCGCTCGGCCGCGAACACTTCGGCGAGCGCGCCGGCTTCGATGGGATCGCCGAGCGCGGTGCCGGTGCCGTGTGCTTCGACGGCGTCGATGTCCTGCGGCGATAGCCCACTCGCTGCAAGCGCTCCCCGGATGACGCGCTGCTGGCTGGGGCCGTTCGGTGCGGTCAACCCCTGGCTGCGACCGTCTTGATTGGCGGCGCTGCCCCGGATCACCGCCAGAACCGGGTTGCCCTCGCGTCGAGCGTCGCTGAGGCGTTGAAGCAAAAGCAGACCGCAGCCCTCGGACAAGCCGGCCCCGTCCGCCGAATCGGAGAACGGCTTGCAACGCCCGTCTGGCGCGAGGCCGCGCATGCGGCTGAACTCGACGAACAGTGCCGGCGTGCTCATCACCTGCACGCCACCGGCGACGGCCAGATCGCACTCGCCGCGGCTCAAGGCCGCGCAAGCCATGTGCATGGCAACGAGTGACGACGAGCACGCGGTGTCGATCGTGAGCGCTGGACCTTGCAGGCCGAGCACGTATGCCAGTCGACCGGAGAGCACGCTGGTGGCGCGCCCGGTTGCGGCATAGCCGTCGAGCTCGTCGAGTGTGCCGTTGTCGAGACCGTAGTCCGCGCCGGTGGACCCGATGAAGACACCGGTGCTCGATTGCTCCAGGACTTCCGGACGCAAGCGTGCGCGCTCGATGAGCTCCCAGCCGACCTCCAGGATCAAGCGCTGTTGCGGGTCCATGGACACCGCCTCGCGCGGGGCGATGTTGAAGAATGCGGCGTCGAAGCCCGCCACGTCGCCCAGGAAACCGCCTTCACGCGCGGTGCTCTTGCCGCTCGCATCGGGATTCGGGTCGTACAACGCAACGGAGTTCCAGCGACTCGGGAATGGGCCGATGGCGTCGCGGCCCTCGTCCAGCAAACCCCAGTAGCTCTCCGGATCGGTGACGCCGCCGGCAGCGCGGCAAGCCATGGCGACGATGGCGATCGGCTCGTCGGCGGCGACGCTGGAGCTCTGCCTGGCGAGCGACACCGCCGAGCCGGAGAAGAGCCGAGCAGCCAGCATCTCGGCGATGGCGTTCGGTGTCGGGTAATCGAAGGCGAGTGTCGGCGGGAGCGATGTCTGCGCTCCAGCAGCCAAGCGGTTGCGCAGCTCGACCGCCGTGAGCGAGTCCATGCCGAGCTCGCGCAGCGGGCGCTCCGCCGCCGCCGCGGAAGCGTGAGGAAGCCGGAGCACGGCGGCGACCTCGGCTCGTACCAAGCCGACGAGCGCCTCCGTGCGCGCCGCGTCGGACAAACCCACGAGACGCCGATGAAGGTCCGAGCTCTCGACGTCGGCCGGATCGCCTCCGGATTCGCTCAGCATCTGCGCCAGGACCGAGTGCCTGGCGGCGGGGTGCGTGGTACCGGCAACCGCGTGTAGGCGGTTCAGATCCACGATCGCCGCCTGTGCGGGGGGCGACGCGAGCAGTCGTGCCAGTGCCTGGAGCGCGGCGGGTGGCTGCATCGCGCGCACACCGAACTTCGTTTCGACGTCGCGATGAACGCTCTTCACCTTGGCGGTGAAGCCAGCGGCCGCCCAGATCCCCCAGTTGACGGTCAGGGCCGGAAGTCCCAGCGAGCGACGCGCGGCGGCCAGACCGTCCAGATAGGCGTTGGCCGCGGCGTAGTTGGCGATGCCGATGTTTCCCAAGAGCGACGCCAAGGACGAGAACAGGACGAACGCGTCCAGCGGGACGTCGCGCGTCGACTCGTCGAGCCAGCGCGCCGCCAGTGCTTTCGAGCGCCAAACGGACGCAAAGGTTTCGGGCGTCTGGTTCACGAGCAGCGCGTCATCGAGCACGGCTGCGAGGTGAAAGACGGACTGAAGCCGCGGTTCCGCTTCGCGAAGCTCCTCGATGAGCTGGAAGACCTCGTCGCGCCCGCCGAGGTCGACGGCGAGGATCGTGACCTTGACGCCGAGCGCTTCGAGCTCCGCTCGAACTCGGGCCGCGTCCGGATGGTCCGAGCCGCGCCGGCTCGGCAAGACCAGATGCTCGGCACCCGAGGTCGCGAGCCAGCGCGCGACGTGCTGACCAATGCCGCCCAGCCCACCGGTGACCAGCACCGTGCCGCGAGGTCGCCAGGCGGCTTCCGGCAGAGGCGCATGCGCCATGCGCCATGCCCAGGCGTTTCCATCGCGCAGAGCGACGACGTCCTCGTCCTTCCATTCGGTGAGCGCTCGCACCAGCGGTGCCGAGATCCCGACGTCGGTCTGCGGCGGCAGATCGATCACTCCGCCGAACAATCGGGGGTGCTCGAGTCGGAATGCCCATGACAGACCCCAAAGGGCGCGCTGAGCCGGGTCGATCGGCGTTGGGTCACCCGCGACTTCCGCCGCGCTCCGGGTGAGCACCCACATCGGAACGTCGAGGCCGGACTTCGCCAGCGCTTGAATGGCGCGCAACGCCCCGAGGATACCGATGGGCACGTCGTCTTCGCTGGCGACCTGCGTCAGTCCCCAGAGGCACAGCACCCCTCGAAATGGGGTTTGCAGCGCCGCGGCCGAGGTAGCGATCTGCAGAGCAACGGCGTCGACATCCGTGGCATCGACGACACCCGGTGCGAGCGGCGTGGCGTCGTGTACGTCTTTGGGTTTCAAGACGCGGCAAGCGCCGCCGTGCGCCTCCAAAGCAGAAACGACGGCGTCACCGTGCGGCGTGCCGTCGGACAGCACGAGCCAACTTCCTTCGGCGTCGGGAGGTTCCGCGCGCCCTGCAAGCTCTTGCCATTGCAGCCCATAAGCCCAAGTCGACGGTGAGTTGTCGTCCACGGCTCGGTCGTGGCTTCTGCGGAGCGCGTCGAGCACCTCGGGCAGTGCGCTACGGGCCTCGACCGAGAGCTCTTGCTCGAGCTTCGCTACCGGAATCGAGTCGAGCCAGCTCTTCGACTGCACCGGCTCGAGCCAGTAGCGCTGGCGTTGGAACGCATACGTCGGAAGCGAAACCAGCGCTCCGTCCTGCCCTTCGAAGAGTCGCGCCCACGGTACCGAGTAACCCTGCGTATGCAGCTCCCCCAGCGCCCGATGAATCGCGGAAAGCCCACCGTCGTCGCGCTGCAACGACCCCACCACCGCACCGCGCCCGTCCGCGCAAGCCGTCGTCAGCGCCATCCCCAGTACCGGGTGCGCGCTCAGCTCGATGAAAACGCCGTGCCCGTGCTTCAGGAGCGCTTCCACACCCCGGTCGAAACGCACCGGTTGCCGCAGATTGCGGCACCAGTAATCCGCGTCGAGCTCCGTCCCTTCGACTCGCTCTCCGCTCACCGTCGAGAAGATCGCCACCGACGTCGCCTGCGGGCGCAGATCCGAAATCGTCGCCCGCAGAGGCTCGAGCAGCGCATCCATGGGTGCGCTGTGCGGGGCGACGTCCACGTCCACACGCCGGCAGAACACTCCCTCCGCCGTGCGCAGCGCCACGAAGCGCTCGATCGCTCGCGCGTCGCCCGAAACCGCCGTCGACGTCGGCGTGTTGACCACCGCGACCGAGAGCTCCAGACCATCGCGCTCGAGCAGTGCCTCGACCTTCTGCACGCCGAGCTCCACCACCGCCATCCCGCCCCGACCCGCGATCTGCCGCAACAGCTCGCCGCGCCGCGCCACCACCCGGGCACCGTCTTCCAGCGACAGCGCGCCCGCCACCACCGCACCCGTGATCTCGCCTTGGCTGTGGCCGATCACCGCATCGGGCTTGATCCCGAGGCTCTGCCAAACCGCCGCCAGCCCCACCCCCATCGCAAACAGCGACGACTGGACCACGTCGATCCGATCGAGGGGCGGTAGCTCCTCGCCAGCATTCCCCTGCAGGATTCCTCGCACCGACCACCCGGTGTGAGGCGCGAGCGCCGCATCGCAGGCAGCGATCGTCTCCGCAAACACCGCCGACTCCGCCAGCAGCGCTCGCCCCATGCCCGGCCATTGACTGCCCTGCCCCGAGAACACGAACACGACGCCGCCGTGCGCGCGTGCCGTACCGAGCGTCACCGCGGCGTGCGGAAGCCCCTCACCGAGCGCTTCCAGCGCCTCGCGTGCTTGGGCGAGGCTCTCGCATTGGATGGCCGCTCGTGCGTCGAAGTGCGTGCGGTGCAGCGCCGCCGTTCGCACCAGCGCAGCGGGATCGGTCTCCGGGTGGGCACTCAGCCACGCTGCCCACCGCTTCGCTTGCGCTTGCAGCGCTGCCCGGTCGCGGCCGGAAACCACGAGCGGCAGCGTGAGCGGCGCGCGCGCCGCGGCAACGGCCGCTGCCGTCTCCACAGGCGACTCTTCGATCACCAAGTGCGCGTTGGTACCCGATATGCCGAAGCTGCTCACGCCGGCTCGCCGCGGTCGTTCGGCTCGGCGAGGCCACGCGGTCGCCTCCTGAAGGAGCTTGAGCCCGCTGCCCTCCCACGCGATGTGCTGACTCGGCTTCTCCGCGTGCAGCGTCTTCGGGAGCCGCTCGTGCAG
>CAYVDO010000415.1:0-6907 GCA_964450125.1 uncultured bacterium | reverse complement strand
ATCAAGCGAGGAGCCTGTCGGCGTGCGAAGCACATTTTCCGACAGGCTCCTAGCACCGCGAAAAGTGGGGCTATTGCCGCGTCCGCCGCCGCCGCCTCGCTACGCTCACGCGCCGAAGTCGACCTGGTGAGCGGCTGGCGCGTGCCTCGTTCCGAAGGCTGCCGACCGACTCGTCCACGCCGATTCCCGGTGAGTACACTCGGGCTCCCCCCGGAGGTCGCATGCGCATCGCACGTTCCGTCGCTCTCGTCGCTTGGATCCTCGGGATCGCATCTGCTTCCGCTGCAGACTGGTCGAGCTGGCGCGGCCCGCGGCAAAACGGAGTGTCCGACGAGACGGGCTTGATCGCATCGTGGTCGCGAGACGGCGCAAAGCAGAACCTGGTGTGGCGCGCCGACTTCGTCGGCCGCTCGACACCGGTGGTCTTCGACGGCCGCGTGTGTGCCTTCGGTCGCCAGGGAAGTGGCGACGATCGCGCCGAACGCGTGGCGTGCTGGAATGCCGCCGACGGCACCAAGCGTTGGGAACTGACGCTCGTCCCACACAACACCACCATCCCGTTCAATCGCGCGGGCTGGTCGAGCCCGGCGGGAGATCCGGAGACCGGCAACCTCTACGCGCAGAGCTCCGACGGACATCTGACTTGCTTCGACCGCGACGGGCACATCGTCTGGCAGCGCGCGCTGCACGAGGAGCAAGGACGATTCTCCGGCTACGGCGGCCGAACCGCCAATCCGATCGTGTTCGAGGATCTGGTGATCGTGAACGTCATCAGCTCCTCGGTGCTCGGCTACGAGATGCCCTCGCATCGCTACTACGCCTTCGACAAGCGCACCGGCGAGATCGTGTGGACCGCGTCGCCGGGAAAGGCCGCTGCCGATCTCAACACCCAAGGGAATCTGGTGATCGCAACCATCGCCGGGCGCGAGCAGATGCTGAGCGGTGGCGCCGATGGCTGGATCTACTCGCTGGAGCCGCGCACCGGCCGCAAGATCTGGGAGTTCCAGCTCTCGAAGCAGCACATCAACTCCACGGTGGTCGTGGACGGCAACACCGTCTATGCGACACACGGGGAAGAGAATCCCAGGAGCGGCGTGATGGGTGCCGTGGTCGCCATCGACGCCACGGGCACTGGCAACGTCACCGAGACCGCACAGCGCTGGCGGGTCGAGGAGCTGCGAGCGGGCTTCTCTTCGCCCACGTTTCACGACGGTGTGCTCTACGTGGTCGACGACTCGGCGAGTCTTCACGGCCTGGACGCCGCGACCGGTAAGGCGCTGTGGCCCGCGCTCAAGATCGGCACGGTGGGCAAGGGCTCGCCGGTGTGGGCCGATGGCCGGCTCTACGCCACCGAGGTGAACGGACGGCTTTCGATCATCGAGGTCGGCCGCGACGGCGCCAAGCTGGTGGATCGCGACGAGATCACGATGCCGAGCGGGCGCTACGCCGAGATTTACGGCTCGGTGGCGATCGCTGGGGGGCGTATCTTCTTCACCACCGAAGAAGGCATCTACTGCCTGGGCGATCCGGCGAAGCCGTTCGTGAGCGCTCCCGGCGCCGCGGCACCGGCGATCCAGGCAGGAAATGGTGCGCCCGCGACGCTCGCGCTGGTGCCCGCGGAGGTGCTGATCACGCCCGGCGCGGAAGTGCGCTTCCGCGCTCGCGCCTTCGACGCCCTCGGGCGCCCGCTCGGCACGGTCACCCCGGCGAGCGTGAGCCTGGAGAAGCTCGCAGGCTCACTCACGCCGGACGGCAAACCCAGCTCTGCCGAGACCACGTTTCAAGCTGCGGCGACGCCGTTCCAGGCGGGCTTCGTGGTGGCCAAGCTCGGCGAGCTGACGGCCAAGGCACGCGTTCGTGTGATCGCGCCGCTGCCCTGGCGCGAGGACTTCACGTCGTTGCCCGTGGGACAGCCCGTGCCCCATTGGGTCTTCGGCAGCCGCTTCAAGGTCGCCGAGCTCGACGGCGAGAAGGTGCTCAACAAGTTTCCGGCGCCCACCGGATTGCAGCGCACCCGTACCTACATGGGTCCGGCGAGCTCGAGCGCCTACACGATCATCGCCGATCTGATGAGCAAGAGGGGCGGTAACGAACGCGCCGACATGGGCCTGGTGAACAGCGGCTACACGCTCGAGCTCGTCGGCGCTCAGCAGACGATCCAGGTGAGCAGCTGGCACTCGGCGCTGCGCATGGCGCGCACGGTGCCGTTCCCGTGGCAAGCGGACACCTGGTACCGGGTGCGGCTCGTGGTGGAGCCGAAGGGCGAGCACCACGCGCTGGTGCGCGGCAAGGTGTGGCCGCGCGCCGAGGCCGAGCCCAAGGAGTGGACCATCGAGGTCGACGATCCCTACGGCGTGACGGAGGGCGCACCCGGGCTCTACGGCTACTCCCCCGTCGACGTCTACTACGACAACCTGCAACTCGCACCGAACGCGGCGCTGGCCGCGGTGGAAGCGATCCCGAGCGCTGGGCCGACGGCGGTTCCGACCACCGCGAGCCCACCCGCATCCCCGGAGGTCGCGACCGTGCCGGCCGCTGCCCCGGTGCTCAGCCCCGAGCTGATCGCGCGCCGCAAGAAGCCCGAACCGCCGGCGACGATGCTCGGCGGCACCGTCTCGCGCAACATGGTCTCGGCGGCGAAAGGCCTCCCCGACGATTGGGACATCGCCTCGAGCAAGAACGTCGCGTGGCAGGCGAAGCTCGGATCTCAGAGCTACGGCGGTCCCGTGGTCTTCGGCGGCAAGGTCTTCGTCGGGACCAACAACGAATCGCCGCGCGATCCCAACGTCCAAGGTGACCGCGGCGTGGTCATGGCGTTCGACGAGAAGACCGGCGAGTTCCTGTGGCAGATCATCCATCCCAAGCTGCCCACCGGGCAGGTGAACGACTGGCCGCTGCAGGGCGTGTGCTCGTCTCCGTTCGTGCAGGGCGATCGCCTCTACTACGTGTCCAATCGAGGCGAGATCGTGTGTGCGGACACGGAAGGATTCCGTGATCGGGGTGAAAACGACGGTCCCTTCACCGGCGAGACCGAAACCGGTCCGGGCGCCGGTGACGTGGTGTGGAAGTACGACCTGAGGAACGAGCTGGGTGTCTTCCCGCACAACCTGGCGGCGTCGTCGCCGCTGGCGAAAGGCGGGATTCTCTACGCGGTGACCGGCAACGGCGTGGACGAAGGACACATCAACATCCCCAACCCTCGAGCACCGAGCTTCGTGGCGCTGGAGCAAGCCACCGGCAAGCTGCTCTGGACCAGCAACCTTCCCGGCAACAACATCCTGCACGGAACGTGGTCGAGCCCGGCATTCGGCAAGGCAGGCGGTACGGAGCAGGTGGTGTTCGGCGGGGGAGACGGATGGCTCTACTCGTTCGTCCCCGAAACCGGCGAGCTGCTCTGGAAGTTCGATTGCAATCCCAAGGACGCTGTGTGGGATCTGGGTGGCGGTGGGACCCGCAACAACGTGATCGCCACACCGGTCTTCCACGACGGCAAGGTCTACGTGGCGGTCGGTGAGGACCCCGAGCACGGGGAAGGCGTCGGGCATCTCTACGCGATCGACGCGCGCAAGCGTGGCGACATCACCGAGACTGGAATGGTCTGGACCCGAGGAGGCGAGGATTTCCATCGCACCATCGCGTCGGTGGCCATCGCCGATGGCCTGCTCTACGCGGCGGATCTCTCGGGCTTCCTCTACTGCCTCGACGTCGCGACCGGAAAGCTCTACTGGACGTACGACGCGATGGCGGCGATCTGGTCGTCGCCCGTGGTCGCGGACGGCAAGGTCTACCAGGCCGACGAGGACGGCGACGTTGCGATCCTGAAACACGGCAAGACGAAACAGCTCATCCGCGAGATCAACATGGGCAGCCCGATCTACTCGACGCCCGTCGCCCACGAGGGCGTGCTCTTCATCAGCACTCGTTCGCGTTTGTTCGCGCTCGCGCGTCGTTGAGGCGCGCGAGCGGTCCGTCGGCCGGTGGCGCCGACGGACCGAGCCGCGGGTGTGCCTGCCCCCGTGGGTCGCGATCACTCGCACCACCTTCACGCTCGTAGCGAGACGGCAGCCCTCATGTCGAATACCGAGGAAGCCCCACCCGATTCGGCAGCACCGCCGGATGTCCACGAGCGCTCGCGCCGGCGCTTGCGCAAGGGCTCGATCGCGTTGATCGCCTCCACCCTCGTCCCATCCAGCGCGGGCCAGATCATGTGGATCCACATGGGCAAGCTCACGCTCTACGCCACGGCGTTCACGCCGCCGCGCATGAGCCCGGCGTTCCGGATGAACCTGCTGTTCCTGTTCAGCGCCTTCTCCTGGACGATCGTGTTCACGGGCTGGCTCGGGCTGCGCATGAGCCGGACCGTCGGTGGCCTGACCACGCCTCCGAGCGAGGCGCTGCTACGATTCGCCCGCCGCCTCTTCTTCGGCACGCTCTATCCGCCGTGCGTGTTCCTGAGTCTCTACACGTGGCGCTTCGACGCCATGCCGCCGGCCGCGACGCTGCTCGCGATCCCCGCGTATTTGCTCACGGGACGCTGGCTCTACCGGCGCGCAATGGCGCAGCAGGGGACCGCGTTCGCGGTGCTGTGGCTGGCGCTCCTGCCGATCGTCGGCTCGCTCTTCGGTTGGGGATGCGCCGCGGGCGTGCTCCTCGGGTCGCCGTCGCCGATCTTCGCGCACACGATCGCGCTCGGCTTGGGCGGCAGCCTGACGATGCTGCTCGCAGTCCTCGGCTGGTGGCGTTCGTTGCGCGAGGCCGACCGCGCCGAGACGCAGACGTCCGGCACGACACCGGAGGCTCGCCCGTGAGCGCGACACGAGGGGCGAGGACGTGAACGCCGAGAGCCGGCTGCGTGGTCTGCTGGCGGGGTTGCTGTGCTTCCTCGCGACCACCGGTCTCGTCACCTGGACGCAGTCGCGTCCCGGGCTCGCCATCCAGTTCGTTCAGCTCGCTCACGCCGCCGCGGGGCTCGTGGTGATCGTGTTGGGGATTGCGTACGTCGCGGTGCACTTGGCGCAGACGCTCGCCGCGCCCGAGCGCCCGGGACGCAAGCCCACGCGTACACCGTGGCTCGCCGTGCGCTCGCTCTTCGGCGGTACCTGGCTCGCGCCCGATCGTCCGTTCCAGGCCAAGAAGCTCGCGGCGTTGCTGGTGGTGGTGGGGCTCGCGATCGCCTACCTCATGACGCACGGACCCTACACGGCGGGCACGGTGCGGGCGTTCGTCATCGGCGGCGGCATCGTGGCCGTGCTCGCGGGGGTGCGGATCGTGGGCCTGGGCCGCGCGCCCGCGTTGGCGATCGGAATCGCGGGAGTGCTGTTGGTCTTCGTGCTCATCGCGATCGCCACCGGCTCGAACGCACCCCGGGTGCTCCTCATCGGTGTGATCGTGGCGGGATTCGTGTCCTGGGCGGTGGCCCGCAGCACGGGTACCGTCACGCGGACCCCCGGCGGGCTCGGTGCGCTGGCGATGCTCGCGTGTTTCGTGGCCGCGATCGGTGGCGCGGGCACGGCTCTCGGGTTGATGCTCTACACCCGCGTCCCGGGGCTCGAGAAGCTGCCGATTCCCTGGTTCGTCCACGTGACGTCGTCGGGGATCGCGGTGGCACTGGTGCTGGCGCACGTGCGCGCGTCGCGAAACCGCAGCGCACGCTCGGCGAGCCCGGCACGGCGAGCGTACCCGTGGGCCGCGCCGTTTCGGCGCGTGTCGGTGCCCACCTTCGCCGTGGCGGTGATCGGCACGATCGTGCTCGCCGTCGTGGGCCGCGCCCGGGTCGAGCCGTTCGGGCCGGACGCGACCTCGCTCTTGCCGATGGGGGCGGGCTTCAGCGACGTGCTGCCGGCGGCGTGCGACACCTGCCACGTGGACGTGGTCTACGGCTGGGCGCGTTCCTCGCACGCGCGCGCCGCCGACAACCCGCTCTTCACCGCGATGCTGCGGAGGATCCACGACCAGCGTGGGCCGGAAGAGGCGCGGATTTGTTTGCGCTGCCACGCGCCCCACGCCCGCGATCCGTTGGGAGCGAGCTTCGATGCGGTCGTGGGGAGCGAGGGCTACCGGGCGGGTGTCCACTGCGTGTCGTGCCATCGCACCACGCCCGACGGCGAAGCCGACGGGGCGCTCGCCGCGAAACCATTGGGTGGCGCCGAATTCGCGATTCTCACCGAGCGTCCTGGGCTCGGGCGACGCATCGACCTCGCACCTGGCGCGCGGCGGTTCGTCGAGAACTCGCTGGTGTCGAGCCGGCTCGAGCGTCACCGCGAACGCTATCGGTTCGCGATCCACGAAGCGAATTCCTGCCGCCCCTGCCACGTTCAGACCCTCGGTCCCGCCACGGGGGGCCGCATGCACGACGCATTGCAAGATCAATACGCATCGTGGCGGACCTCGCCTGCGGCTGAGGCCGGCATCGCCTGCAACACCTGTCACATGACCCACTACCAGCGGGCCTACGGCACTCCGGTCCACGACCACCGCTTCCTCGCCGCGAGCACCTACGTGGCGGCGGTGAGCCGCGGCGAGGAGGGGATGAACGAGGTGGTGGCGGCGCTCTCCGGCCAGACTCCTTTGCCGCCGGCGGGCCGCGAGCCGTTCGACGAAGCAGCGCTGGCGCGGCAGCGCCCGCCGCAGTCGACCCCCGGGCCGCTGCTGGTGATGGAGGCGGAGCTCGCCGCCGATGCGCTGGTGATCCGCACACGGAACTCAGGACAGATCGGGCACGACTTCCCGAGCGGTCCCACCGATCTCTTCCAGATCTGGCTCTCGGCGCGCGTCACCGACGCCGGCGGTCGCGTGGCCCTCGACGTCGGCGCGAACGGGCCTGAGGGCGCTCCCCAGCTCGGCCACCGGTTGCGCGACGCCGACGGCGAGCTGATCCACGACCACCGGTTGCATGCGGTCCACGAGA
>CAYVDO010000414.1:0-6910 GCA_964450125.1 uncultured bacterium | reverse complement strand
CGCGATCTTCGATCCACTGGCTCGCGGATCAGCGCCCCGGGCGCGAGCGTCGATTGATGCGCAGTGCGGCGAAGACCGCGCCCGCGCCCATGGCGAGCCCCCCTACATCGCCGAGGGGTTGTGATTCCGGACCGAGCCCTCGCGCCGTCGCTGCCTCCGGGCCGATGCAAGCCCAGGGGGTCCCTGGGTTGCAGTCGTCGTCGATGCCATTGCCGGGGATTTCCGGCGCGGCGGGGTTCACGGCCGGGTTGGCGTCGTCACAGTCGGCACCAGGGCAGAGGCCTTCCGACGTCTCGAACAAGTCACCGTCCGCATCCGGGCAGTCGCTGGTCGTCGACCGGCAATCGTCGTTCTTCCCGTTCCCCACCACCTCGGTCATGCCCGGATTCACCGTGGCATCATTGTCCTGACAGTCCTCGGGCTCGAAGCCGCAGACGTCGCTCACGGGATAATAGAAGCCGTCGCCGTCCTGGTCCTCGCAATCGAGCGTCGCCGGGTTGCAGTCGTCGTCGTGCTGGTTGCGGGGGACCTCGGTGGCGCCCGGGTTGATGGCGGCTGCGTCGTCTCGGCAGTCGAGCTCGGGATGCGCGCAACCGGGTGACGCGGGGTCGCCCCAGCCGTCCTCGTCGCGGTCGACACAGGGGTCGCACAGGTCGCCGATGCCGTCGAGATCCTCGTCAGTCTGGTCCGGATTGGCGACGGCCGGGCACGAATCGAGCTCGTCGGCGTAGAGATCGCCGTCGCTGTCCGGGCCGCTCGGGGTCTCGACCGCGCCGCGGTCGCACACGGCCGCTCCGTTCGCGTCGCCGTCGAGGGGCCGCGGTGCGCCGCGCTGGTCCGTGGCGGGGCAATCGCCTGGATCGCCGCTGTCGACGGCCGGGCTGGTCAGCGCGGGCGGGTACACCCATGTACCCTGCCGCTCGAGCAGCGCCGCGCCGAGGTGGGGATCGGTGCTCGGCAGGTCGGTGGGGTCGGCGAGGCCGCAGGTGTCGCCGGCTGCGACGTTGAATCCGCCGCTCGTGAAGCCGCCCCCTGTGCACGGATCCGCGAGGATCGAGGATTGGAGGAGAGCAGCGCCCGAGCCGCCCCGGGCGACGCCGTCGGGACCGTTGATCGGCCAGCCGTAGCGGACGTTTCCGGCCACCGTGGAATGGGAGAGCACCAGCGAGCCCGTGCTGCGGACGCCCGCGCCCGGCGGCGCCTGCGGCAAGAAACCTAGCTCGCACCAGTTCCGGGCGATCGTCGAGTTCGACACGACGAGCGCTCCCGCGCTGTAAATTCCGCCGCCCGTGGAGCCTGGAAAGCACGTCCCCGGGCACACCGGAGCCGCCGCGATGTTGTCCACTACGGCGGTCTCGGCGAGCTCGAGCGAGCTCGCGCCGTCGCCGACGTAGATCCCACCGCCGAACCCCGCCCCCGCGCGATTCTCGCGAACGACGCTTCTCATGATGGTTGCGGACGTAGAGGTCACCGCGACCGCGCCGCCGATGGTGGCCTGATTTCCCTCGAGGAGGGAGTCTCGGATCGCGAGCTCGCCTCCCTTGGCGCCGACCGCGCCGCCGTCGCACGACATACCGTACGAAAGCACCTTGCAAGCCGAGCCGAGGATCGCGGTGCGGCGAATCGTGACCCTGGCGCCCACCGCGCGGAGCGCTCCACCCATAGGCTCACCATCGAAGCTCTCGACGAAAACCAGGCCGCCACGGATCGTCACGTCGCGGATCTCGACCTCGCCGGGACCCTCGACGTCGAGCAACCGATCGCCCGTCTGGTTCGTCGAGCCGCCCGACTCGAGGATCGTCGTCTCCCGGCCAGCTCCGGAGAGGATCAGGTCTCCGCGGACATCGAGATCGCCGGTCGCGGCCGCGTCTTCGGCCGGCCCGATCCGCGAGAGCGTGTACGTCCCGGCGGGGACCCGGACGGTGTCCGCGCCGCCGCCGGGGGTGCAGGCGTCCACGGCGGCATCGGTGTTGGCGGCGACGATCGCCTCGCGAAGCGTGCAGTTCCCGTTTGGGCCGTCGCCGAGGTCGTCGGCCGTGCTGGTGACGTCGATGATCGCGGAGCCCGCCGGAAGGGCGAGCGTGAGTGAGAGCGCCGCGCCGGCCGCCGCGGTGCGCAGGGATGTTCGCATGGATCGCTCCGCATGGAATCGTTCGGGCTCTGACTCACGCTGCTCCCGTCTCGGGCGCCCCGTCAAGCTCGAGAGAAACCCGCCGCAGGGGCTTGTTGCGGCTTCGGAAGCGTCGGCCGATGCACGGCTACGCGAGTGCGGATCCCGCGACGGCGAGCGGTGCTACGACGGCGACGCGGAAGCGGCGCTCGTTGATGCGACCGTGGACACGCTCGCCGATTGCGATCGCCACGAGCTCGGTGGGTGCCCGGAGCAGGCTGGTCCTGGCGCTCGCGCGGTGAGGAGTCCGCTCGCGGCGTAGCCGATCCGCAAGAGTCGTGAGGTGCCGCGTCGGCGTGTCGCGAGCGAGATGCCCCTCTGCCGTTGCTGCGTAGGCTCAGCGCCGAGGTGAGCGACTCACGAGATTTTTTCGGATTCGGATGGCACCACTCGCAACCACGGTGAACGCGCGCTTCATCTGGGCGCCGTGCCGCCCCAGGGCGAGGAGAACGACTTCCGCCTTTCGCTCGGCAGCAAGCCCCGCCAGCCGGATCAGCACGACCCCAGCCGAGGCGGATTTGCAGCTTGTGCTCGTGGAGCACGCACCTGCGCCCGCCACGGCCGCGAAGACCCACCGGCTCCGTCGACGGGTTGGTCACCGGAGCGCACCGAGCTCGCCCGCAGCGAGTCGACCTGCCGTTCGGCTTCGATCAACGCGGCTGCCAGCCCTCGGGGTCACAGATCGTTTCCAAGTAGCGGACCCGCAGATCGGCCGCATCCGCGCGCCCCACCGCGAGCGCGAGCCGGTGCGAGTCGCTCGGCCGAACGGATCTGAATTGCCACTTGGCCGGGTCGTCGTCCAGGCGCGGGTCGAACGCCACGCCGATCCGCGCCGCATCCTCGAGCTGGAACGCGAACTGTTCCAGTGGGATCGCGAGCCCCATCCCGCGCGCCTTGATGTAGGCCTCCTTCAACGTCCAGAGCACGAAGAACCGCTCGCGCCAATCCGTCGACGGGAGCGCCCAGAGAGCGTGCAGCTCGGCCGGTGCGAATACGGTCGGCGCCAGGTCCTGAATCGGCGTCCTGCGGGTCACGTCTTCGACGTCGACGCCGATCTCGCGCTTCATGGCCACTGCACAAGCGATCAACCCTCGGGTGTGGCTCAGGTTGAAGTGCAACGGGCCGACGCCGCTGGGCTCGCTGATCTCGGGCCGGCCCCACCGGTTCTCGACGAACCGCCACGCGGTCGGATCGACATCCGCATATCCACTCAGGACCGTCCGCACCAGCGCCCGCGTCACGAGGTCCTGGTGCCGGTCCTTCTCGAAGACGAAGCGCTGGCGCCTGGCTTCCTCCTGCTCCGTGAGCAGCGCACGACAGCGGTCGAGGAGGGGCTCATCGCGGACCCGATCAGGCCAGGCGAGCCACACATGTACTTCGCCCCGGAAGAGCCCATCCCGGTCGGCATCCGAGACGCGCGAACGCTCGATCGTGGGAGTCATCCCGGAGGACCTGGCAAGACTTCGCACAGGTACGACTCGATCGGCACGCGTGGATCCCGGTGCTGGGGATAGCCGAGCGACACCTCCTCGAACCGCACTCCGTCCCGCCACCGCGTACTGCGAATGTGGAGGTGCCCCGACACCACCACGCGCACGGGGAAGCGGCGGTGCCAATCCTCGGTGCGCCGAGTGCCGCACCAGATCGAGAAGCGTGGGATCAGCGGCGTGACCGCGTGCTCGGAGCGCAGCGGAAAGTGGTTGACGAGCACGATCGGATGGCGTGGATCGAGGCGTGCGAGGCGCTGTTCGGTCCACTGGCAGCGCGCCTGACACCACGCCTCCCGGCTGGGGAACGGATCCGGGTGGAGCAGCGCCTCGTCGGCGCACACGATGCCGGTCTCGGCGGCCCACCTGACCGCCCCGGCGGCAGTCAGGTGGGGTGGCCCGAAGGTGTAGTCATAGAGTAGGAACGTCGGCACGACCCAATGGCGCGACTCGTGACCGGGGTCGCCGGATGAACCCGGAACCGGCCACAGAACGTAATCGTCCTCGGGCGTGAGAACCTCGTACGCCCGGCACACCTCGACGAGTCGACGGTACTTCGCCTCGCCCCGCAAGCCAGTTTCCGAGATGGTCCAAAGCTCGTGGTTCCCTGGCACCCAGAAGAGCTTGCGAAACTTCGGGCGCAGCGTGTCGAACGCGAAACGCAGGTCCTCCTCGGTCTCACCCAAGTCGCCGGCCAGGATCAGGCCCGCGTCGCGGTGGGGCGGCATCCGGGCCAAGGCCTTGCGATTGGCCTCGTAACGCAGGTGAAGGTCGCTGATCGCAAGCAGGGTCATGGCGGGTACTTGGATCTCGATTCCGCTGGCGCTCGAGCCAAGCCAGAAGGTGTCGCGGTTCGCGTATCCACGCGCGTTGGCTGCGGTGCCGGCTCACCGCTTCGCGGTGGAAGCCAGAGTCACGACGTGCTCATACGCGAACCTGGACGGGCGGCGGAACGGCGCGCGAGAGGCCGCGCAGATCTTCAGACAGGTCGGCGAAGAAACCCGACGCGGCGTCCTGGATGAAGAAGTGACCGCCGCGGTACCGACGTAGCTTGCAACTGGCCGAGGTGTGGCGCTCCCAACCCGTGACTTCGGTGATGTCCAGCAGCGGGTCTGCATCGGAAGCGTAGACGAAGAGTGGCTGGGCAAGCGGAGGCCGCTCGACGTAGGGATACTGCTCGGCCATCGTCAGGTCGGCGCGCAGCACCGAGATGATCATCTGCCGCAAGTCGGGATCTCTGAGAACGGCGTCCGGCACTCCGCCCAGCTCGGCGATGCTGGCAAACAGCTTGTTGTCGGGAAGTGTGCAGTAGGTAATGCGGTTCCTCGGGTCGTGCGGCGGCTTGCGGCCCGAGACGAATAGCGCCACCGGCATGGGCAAACCGCGTGAGCGCCGCGTATGAGCGATCTCGTAAGCGAGGAGCGCTCCCACGCTGTGACCGTAAAAGGCGAACGGGACGGAGAGCTCGCCTGCCACGGCATCGCAAAAAGCCTGCGCTGCCAGCTGCGCGTCGGTGTAGGCAGGTTCGTTGCGTCGCCAGGCGCGACCGGGCAGCTCGACGCCGACGACCTCCACGTCGTCGCCCAACTGCTCCGGCCAGCTACGAAACACCGATGCGCTGGCTCCCGAATAGGGAAAGCAGAACAAGCGTAGTCGCGGGCTCGGGCGGCGGGCAGCAAAGTAGAGCCAAGGGCTGGCCTTGGCCGCGGGAACGGGTTGGCTGGGCTGTTGCGTCATGTCGTCAGTCCTGCTCGCATGGAAGCTCGATGCGGCGTCACGATTCGTAACGATCGTTCTCGGCGTCCCCTCGGTGTCGGCGGCGACGGAGTGCCGCCCTCCAGCCCGAGCCACGATGAGGTCGTTCCAAATCGTGGTGAGTCATTCAGGCTGAGGTCACCGCGATCTGCCCTGGCTCGACACCGGGCGCCCCGTCGGACAGGCCATGGAACCGGAGCAGCCAGAAGCCCTGCTGCGGCATCGGCTCTGTTTCCGTGTGGGTCGCCGTGATGGGAAACCAGAGTGTGGGAAAGCTGGCGCGGTTGAATGCCGTGAACATGACGCGATGACTCGCGAGGATCGGCGCCGGAATGTCGATGCTGAGTCGCTGCCGGCGCTCGACGACGTCGAACGCATAGCTCGTGCGAGGATTGCCGGCGGGGAGGAACTCCCCGGTCACGAACGCGGCGGGAAGCCAGCGCCGGACGCGGAGCAAAGGATAGATGTACCAAGCGAGCGCCCAGTAGAATAAACCGGTCCTGTCGCGGACCGCGTGATACACGTCCAAGCTCGTCGACGGGACCGGGAGCGCCGGCACGGCGGTATCCTCGTCGATGCGTAGCTCGGGCAGCAACCCGCCGGCCCGAGCCCCGTAGTAGCGCATCGTGAAGGTGTAGTTCCCCGGCCCGACCTCCAACACTCGGTAGCGCCGATCGTCCGTCGGCTCGCTGCCCGCGATCGTGCAGGCAACCGTGCCATCCGGCCGGCAGAGCACCCCGGTCCATTGTTCCGCTGAGCGATTCGCGGTCCACACGTCGAGCGCCAGGCTGCGCTCGATCCGGATGACACCGGTGCCCGCGATGGTCGCGTGGGTATTCCAGCGTGGCCCGATGAGCATGATGACCCACAGATGCTCGTCGATTGCCCGCGAATCGAGCACGCCCCATTTGGGCCCACCGCCGAGGCGGGGCGGCCTTCGATGCTTGATTACCAGAGTCACGAGGAATCGGAGCGTGTGAAACAACGCGAACGAAAGGAGACCCAGCGGCAGCTCCCAAAGCATCGACAACCAGAACCGAAGCCCAGGGCGCGTCAAGGCGATGCCGGTCCTGCTGCGACGGCCGCGACGAGCGAGACGACCGCTTGCGGGAAAGCGATGTGGGGGTCGTGTGCGGCGTCCACGAGCGTCGTTCTGCCGCCGAGCTCGCGTATCCACGCCGAGTCCTCGGGCCGCGTCAGGGGGCTACGCGAGCCGAAGATCGCCGCCAGCGGTAGGCCTTTCGCGCGGAGCGCCTGCTCCAGCTGCAGGAGATTTCCTTCATATGGCAGCTCGAGCCGGGGATCCCAGCGCCAGCGCCAGCCCTGCTCCACGGGCTCCAGGATCCGTTGCGCGAGCTCGCGAGCGAACGCCGGATCGAGGTCGGGCGAAGCGTTGCGCAGTCGCTCCGCTGCCGCCTTTAGACTGGGCAACGGCGTGTGCCGTGGATTCCGTGGTCTGAGCAAGCTGCGAAGGTCGGGGGTTGGAAGCGACTGCCGG
>CAYVDO010000413.1:0-6935 GCA_964450125.1 uncultured bacterium | reverse complement strand
CACATGCGCCGTTCGACGGATAGTCTGCGACCGAGCACGAAGCGCCGGCGCGCGCCCCCGAACGTGCTCGTCTGTGCGGCCCTTCGATGATGACCCGCGGCGGCCTCGGATACCGATCCGCGCTCGCAGCGCTCGTCGTGGTCTACGTCGCGGTCGCCAAGCTCGGCCTCATGCTCGGCGCCGTGAGCGGGTTCGCGACGCTCGTGTGGGCGCCGTCGGGGATCGCGCTCGCGGGGCTCGTCATCGGCGGGTTCCGGCTCTGGCCCGCGATCGCGCTCGGCGCGTTCATCGTGAATCGATGGGTCGGCGCGCCGCTGCTGGTGGCGATGGGTATCGCGTGCGGCAACACCCTCGAGGCTGTCCTCGGAGCGATGATCTTGCGCCGGGTACCCGGATTCCACCGCTCGCTCGATCGCCTCGCCGATGCCGTCGCACTGGTGTTTCCCGCCGCGCTGCTCAGCACCTCGGTGAGCGCGAGCATCGGCGTGCTGAGCCTGTGCTGGGGCGGAACCCTCGCCATCCCGGACGCCCGCGCCACGTGGCAGGCGTGGTGGCTGGGCGACATGATCGGCGACCTGGTGGTCGCGCCGGTGCTGCTCACCTGGAACGTCCCGGGGAGCGAGCACGCTCACACACCGCTGCGGCGCGGCGAGCTGGCTGCGCTCAGCCTGGCGCTCGTCGCTGCGGCGGTCGCGGTGTTCCGCCTCGATCTCGCCCTCGGCACGTATGCGCTCGCGCCTCCGTTGATCTGGGCGGCGCTTCGATTCGGTCAACGGGCCGCGGCTCGCGCGACCTTGCTGGTTTCGGCGATCGCGATCTGGTGCACGTCGCTCGGTCACGGTCCGTTCGTGAGGACGGAGCTCTCGGCGAGCCTGGCCTCGCTGCAGGGCTTCATGGCGATCACGGCACCCACGTTTCTGCTGCTCGGCACCGTCGCCTCCGAGCGTCGCCGTACCGAGGCGCGATTTCGCGCGATCTTCCAGGAGTCGCCCATCGGCAAGCTGCTGCTCGACGGCCGGAGCCAAATCGTGCTCGCGAACCCGCGAGCTGCGGAGATCTTCGGATGCCCGGCGGACGAGCTCACCGGTCGATCGTTCGAGACGCTCGTTCCCCGCATCGGACCGGCGGCGAGCCCAGCGCTCGGGTCGCCGCTCGCCGTCGACCGCGCAGATCACATCACGGGCGTCGATCGCGGTCGACTCGCGATGCGCGACGACGGCCGCCGCGTGCCAGTGGAGATCGGCCTCAGCCGGATCGACGGAGACGAAGGCCCGATGGTGGTCGCCGCGCTGATCGACGTGACCGAGCGCAAGCACGCCGAAGCGGAGATCGAGAAGGCGCACCACGAGCTCGTGCGAAAGAATCGGGACATGGAGGAGGTCGTCTACACGATCGCCCACGACCTCAAGTCGCCGCTGGTCACCATCGCGAGCTTCGCGGGTTGGGTGCGTCAGGACGCCGAGCGGCGTGGTCTCGGCGACATGGTCGAGATCGTGAGCCGAATCGAAGCGGCGTCGATGCGGCTCAGCCAGAACCTCGACGATCTGCTCGAGTTCAGTCGCACCGGGCTGGTCGACAACGAGCTCGAGTGGGTGGACATCGGGGCACTCGTGACCACGATCGTCGAGAACCACGCGTCCGAGATCGCCGATAGGGGCGCGCAAATCGAGCTCGATCCCGGCATCCCGCAGCTCTTCGGCGATCGCGTCCGGATCGCGGAGGTATTCGCGAACCTGATCTCGAACGCGCTCCGCCACGGTTGCGGAGGCGATGCGCGGATCATCCGGATCGGCGGCCATCGCGACGCGGATCGGCTCAAGTACTTCGTGGAGGATCAGGGCGTGGGAATACCGCCTGCGTTGCACGACCAGGCGTTCCGCCTCTTCCACCGGCTGGATCGCGAGGGGCAAGGAACGGGCGTCGGCCTCACGATCGTCAAACGCGTCGTGGAAACGCACGTGGGCACGGTGTGGATCGAGTCACCGCCGACCGGACGGGAGACTGGAACCCGCGTCTGGCTGGCGTTCCCGATGCCGCCGGCCGACGTTTGCCCGTAGCGGGCACACGAGCCAGCCGGGCGTCGTGCATGTCGCCAGCGCGCCGAATCGAGGACGCGAGCTGAAATGCCGCCTGTCGCTTCGGACAGAACGAATGGGAGGTCAAACGTGGGTAACGAAGTCGAACCCGAGCGGTGTCCGCAGTGCGGCGCCTACAACATCCAGAAGGTCCGGCGCTCGATCGGCTACAAGGGCACGGCGCCGCCAACCTGGGAATGCTTGGTTTGCTCACAGACGTGGGAGTTGCCCGCGCCGCGCGTGCCGCGCCCCACCGAGCCGAAGCCCGACTGAGCGCGTGCTGCGCGCCTGCGCATCGAGCGGGATGCCTGAGCGCCGCGCTGGGCGCAGCTTATCGCTGGCGCCGCCCACACGCTCGGCTCAGGGGCTCATCTCGTAGCGGTCCGCAAGCCCGTGGACGATGTTCCACATCCGCTGGTAGCGCGCCTCGTCGTGCGCAGGCCGCCGAATCATGCTCAGCGCCGCGCTCGCCTGCTCCGCCGTCGCAGAGGCCTTCTCGCTCAAGTTGAGCGCGTGGTGCGAGAAATCACGCACCAGGAAATCGAAGATCTGGTCCAGGTGGTCGTCGTCGATGCCGTGAAGCGGAGCAGCTTCCAGGATGAGCTGGCCGTAAACCACCAGCGCGAAGAGCTCGCCACCGGCGAGCAGGAAGTCCACGTCGCGGAGCTGATCGCCGAGCGGTGGTGCGGTGGCGAGCATCGCCTTGAACGCCTCGATCTGCTCGCGAAACAACGCGAGATTCGGCGTATCCCGCGAACCGTAGGCGAGCTGGTAGTCGTGGAAGCGGATCTTGCTCAGACCCTTGGCGCTGCCTTGGCGAAAGAGGAAGTCGTCGTTCGTGGGATCCTCGCGGCGGGGGATCGCAGGCAGCTCGGCGGGAGCGAAGAAATAGCTCGGCATGAACTTCACGATCAGCGCGATGTTCACGTGCACCGTGCCTTCGAGCTTCGGCAACCCACGGATGTCGACCGCGGCTTGCGAGAAGTACCCGTCCTTCTCGAAGCCCTTGGCGGCGATGACGTCCCAGAGGAGGTTGATGACGTCCTCACCCTGCGTGGTGACCTTCATCTTCGCCATCGGGTTGTAGAGCAGGTAGCGCCTGTCGTCCGGTGAAGCCGAGCGCATGTAGTCCGAGGCGCGCAGCGCGAAGAGCTTCATGGCCACCAGACGTGCGTACGCGTCGGTGAAGAGCCGCTTCACGTGGCTGAAGTCGGTGACGCTCATGCCGTAAAGCCGGCGATGCGCCGCGTGATGGACCGCCTCGTAGAATGCGTGCGTGCAGATCCCGATCGACGCCCAACCGAGGTTGTACTTCCCGATGTTCACGGTGTTGAGCGCGGCGTCCCACGCCGCCGAGCCGCGCGAGAGGATGTCGGTGTCGGTGATCGGGTAGTCACGAAGCTCGTACTGCGACACGTAGTTCTGGCTGGCGCAGACGTTCTGGACCAGGTGGTAGCGCTCGTGACGGGGATCGGCGGCGAAGAACACGTACTCGTCCTGACCCTCGGCGCCGGCCACCTTGCCGAAGGTGGACACGATCGCCGCGGCGTTGCCGTTGCCGATGTAGTACTTGCCGCCGTTGGCGCGGTAACCGCCGCTCGGCTCGTGCGTGAGCCGCATCTCCGTCGAGTAGATGTCCGCGCCGTGGGCGCGTTCCGAAAGCCCGAACGCGAAGATGCCCCCCGCCTCGAGGGCCGCGGCCGCTTTGCGCTTGAGCGCAGCGTTGTCGCTCATCCAGATCGGCCCGAGCCCGAGCACCGTGACCTGCCACGTGTACCAATACTGGAGCCCGTAGAAGCCCAGGATCTCGGCGAAACGACAGATGCGCGAGGTATCCCAGCGGGCGTCGGCAGCGCCTTCGCCGCTGGGCGTGCAGATGGTGGCGAAGATCCGCTCGCGTGCGACGAAATCGAGGAAATCTTGGTACCAGCCGAGTGCGTAGTAGTCCGCCTTGATCCGCGCCTTTCCCTTGGCCTCGAAGAACTCGATGGTCTTCTCGAGCACCTCGCGCGTCCGAGAGTCGAGGTGCGAGGGAAACGGCGCACGGGGATCGAGAAGGATCATGACGGCCTCTCCGATCGAGCACGGCGAGAGACTCCGACTCTCGCAATCTATTGCGGCGGCGGCAAGCGTTCCCGTGGCGGCCGACGCATCGGCGATCGTGCCCGCGCCGCCGACGCCTCGCGATGGCTCCCACACCCGATGTCACTCGCTTTGCGCATGGTCGGCTGGCTCGGGTAGCGTCGCGGCGCTTCGGCTTCCCGTCGTCAGGAGATCACCCGTGACCCAACCGCACGATCCCACCCGCATCCTGGAAGTCGGTTTCGGCTTCTGGGCGTCGAAGGTGTTGCTCACCGCCGTCGAGCTGAACGTGTTCACCGCGCTCTCCGACCGCGAGCTCACGGCCGAGGAGCTGGGACGCGAGCTCGGCTTGCATCCCCGTGGCATCTACGACTTCTTCGATGCGCTGGTCGCCCTGCGATTTCTGGAGCGGGACGGTGACGGCCCCGCCGGTCGCTATCGCAACGGCCCCGAGGCCGCCCACTTCCTCGATCGGCGCAAAGCCGGGTCCGTGGGCGGGATCCTGGAGATGGCGAGCGCTCGCCTCTTCCGTTTCTGGAGCGACCTCGGACCGGCGCTCAAGACCGGTCAGCCCCAGAACGAGGTCAAGCACAGCCAGAAGCCGATCTTCGAGGAGCTCTACGCCGACGTGGAGCGTCTCGAGCAGTTCATGGGTGCCATGACCGGCATCTCACGTGGCAACTTCGCGGCACTCGCCGAGAAGTTCGATTTCGCTCGCTACCAGACCCTGTGCGACGTGGGGGGCGCGACGGGGCTCCTGTGTCGTATCGTTGCAGCCCGTTACCCGCATCTGCGCTGCGCGACCTTCGACCTCCCTGCGGTGGCGCCGATTGCCCGCAAATGGATCGAGCACGACGGACTCGGCGAACGCATTCGAGTCCACTCGGGTGATTTCTTCGTGGACGCGCTACCCAGGGCCGACGTCATCACCATGGGCATGATCCTCCACGACTGGAACCTCGAGAGGAAGCGCCACCTGATCCGCGCCGCGTACGACGCGCTGGCGGAGAATGGCGCCTTCATCGTCGTCGAGAACCTGATCGACGACGCGCGCCGCGAGAACGCCTTCGGGCTCATGATGAGCCTCAACATGCTGATCGAGTTCGGTGACGCCTTCGACTTCACCGGTGCCGAGTTCCGGGGCTGGTGCCTCGACACCGGCTTCCGTCGCGTGGAGATCGTGCATCTGGCCGGACCCTGCAGCGCCGGCATCGCGTACAAATGAGCGTCGGAGGGAAGCGCCGGAATCGGCACGCCGCCCGGGCGACGGCCGTTCAGGCGCAGTGAAGGACGTCGACCAGGGCACGCAGCACCACGGCGTGACGATCCAGCTCGGCCACCAGATCGAGGTGCATCGTGGTGAGGGTACCGCGCCAGCGTTCGGCGAGTGCCGCGCCCAACTCGTCGTAGATCGCGACCGTGGCGAAGGTGGCGAGCACGTCGTCGGTGACGAGCCCGATCATCTCCGGCCACTTTCCTTCTTTCGCGAGGCGCCCCAGCTCGTCCGCCAGCGCACCCAGTCCGTGATGCTCGAGCACCGGCCGATAGGTGGGCGTGGACGCGTAGAAGCCGAGACGCTGCTTCACCAAGAGCGCGTTTTTCGCCAGCTCGTCGCGGGTCGCCCCACTCGCGATCATCGGTGAGCCGAGAACGCGGATGGTCGCGGGGTCGCGCCCGGCCTTCCGGGCACCGGCCTCCACCTGCGGGCGCATCACCTCGCGGACGTAGCTCGCGCTGCACATCGGATGGGGGTAGTAGCCATCTGCCAGCTCGCCTGCGAGGCGTGCCATGGCGTCGTTCACCACGGCGACGTAGATCGGCAGATCCGGATTCGCGTTCGGGCCGGGATTGAAGTAGGGCGACATGAGGTCGAATCGATAGTGCTCGCCACGAAACCACGTGGGCTGCGACGGGTGCTGATAGGTGGCGAAGATCGCCCGCAGGCACGCGAGATACTCACGCAGCCGCGGAACCGGCGGCGCCGTCCACGGTGCGCCGTAGCGCCGCTCGTTGTGCGCTTTGACCTGCGTGCCGAGCCCAAGCTCGAAGCGACCGTTCGAGAATCGCGCCAGATCCCACGCCGTCTGCGCCATGGCACCCGGGCTGCGCGGGAACGCGATGGCGACGCCCGTGCGCAGTCCCAACCGCTCCGTTGCCCCCGCGGCGACGAGCAGCGGGAGGAACGGATCGTGCCCCGCCTCGGGCACCAGCACTCCGTCGAATCCCAGACTCTCGATGGCGCGTGCGTTGGTGGCGATTCCTGCGTAGCCCGGCCATGCGGGGTCGTCCTGGAACGAATGCCCCAGAAGCGAAAGCTCGACGCGCATCAGCGAGCTCCTGTCGACGCCGTGCTCAGGAATGCCTCGACGCGCTCGAACGGAATGTGATCGGCGATCACGTCGCCGTAGAAGAGATCGCGGATCACACCGGTCTCGTCGATGAGGAAGTCCGCAGGGATTCGTGTCTTGGTGCCGTCGGGGAAGCCGGGGCCGTAGCCTGCGAGCGCGGCGCGCGCCAGGCGGCCGTAGTTCTTCGGGCTCACGAACGCAGCGACGTTCGACTCGAGCCCGTAGAGCCGATAGAGACCCTCGTCCGGGTCGGCGAGCAGCGGGAATGGGGGCGCTTGGCGCCCGACGTGGCGCGCGATGCTCGCGGCCGGCGACTGGAACACCCCGACGACGGCGAGCCCGCGGGACGTGAGGTCGGGGTGGCGCTGGATGACGTCGTGTACCCGCAGATTGCACAGCGGGCACGAGGCGTAGCGAAAGAAGGCGAGCC
>CAYVDO010000412.1:0-6951 GCA_964450125.1 uncultured bacterium | reverse complement strand
GGACGACGGGGCCTCGACTCACCCATCGGGAACTATTTCCCGACAGGCTCCTAGCTCCGGCGCCGTCTTCACGAACTTCGCCAAGTCGGCGGGGATGGGCGAGGCCGCAGAAGCGCTGGTCCCACGTTTGAGAAGCACCGCAAAAGTCGTGGCAGCGGCCAACAGGGAGACGACGACACCCACGATCAAGAAGCGAACGAGACGCGTTTGGTTGCCCGGGCGGAGGCGCAGATGAAGAGCCATGTCAGGCATTTCTCACCCGTGCCGCCGCACGCGTTGGGCCGGAATGGGGCGGTTTGAAGTCGATCGCGTTTCGCACTCGCGAAGTCGAATGCTATCCGGCCGTTGCTGCCACCCACCAAGGCGCCGCGGCCGGAGCAGAAGAAGAGCGCCAAGTCACCCTAACTCCTTGCCCCGAAGTCCTTGGTCCGCACCCACCAATTCCGAGCCTTCTCCTCTGCCGTGGCGTTGTCCGCGATCGGCTCCCATCCACCCCCGGCCGGTCGTCAGCAAACGCTCGGTGTCAAGGCTCTCCCTCACTGATTGCGCGCACTTCAGCCAACCGCCAATCCGAATAGCGACCTAGCGTCAGGTTTTGTGGGTCCTCCCGAGGCGCTATTTCAGCGTGAGGTGCTCGCCCACCACCTGGGCGGCCAGGTAGCCGGGCGCGCCCAGAATCATGCCGCCGGGGTACATCGAGGCACCGCCCAGGAAGAGGCCGGGGATCGGTGTGGCGCTGCGCGAGCACAGGTCATTGGGCCGGTAGTAGCCCATCTGCAGCGGCTTGTAGGCGCCGTGCTTGATCGAGCCGCGCTTCATGGTGGTGAGCTTGCGCTCGATGTCGACGGGCGTGTGGTGGCGCCGGAGCACGACTTCGCCGACCTCGGCGTGGCGTGCCAGGAGCGCGAGCGCGGAATCGCCGAACGCACCAGCGCGCTCGGGCCAAGCGGGGTCGTAACCGACCACCGATTCGGCGCGCACCACGGCGTGCCCAGTGGGAGCCATCGAGGCGTCGAAGCGGCTCGGCACGGTCACGTGCATCCACTCGCAGGCGTCGTGCGCACCGGTGTCGATGCGGCGCAGATGAGCGAGCAGCTCGTCCTCGGTATCGAGACCGAGGAACACGATCATCGCTTCCGCGACGTGCGGCTCTGCGTTGGCTGCGTGGAAGCGCACGTCGCCGCGAACGCCGAGGTGCAACCCGAAGAGCGAACGCTCTTCCCACTGCCAGCCTTCTGCAGACGAACGCAGGTCCTCGGGCATCGCCACACCCGCCAGCAACGCGCCGAAGGTTTGCGGTGGATCGAGGGTCGAAACCACCGTGGAGGCGGCGAGCCGGCGCCCATCGGCGGACTCGACGGCCACGACCCGCCCGTCCTCGACCACGATGCGCGTCGCCTCGCACGCGTCGAGCACGGTGCCGCCGGCGTTCACGAACGCACGGTAGATCGCCGACGAGAGGCGGTGCGAGCCGCCCTTCACGAGGCCGGCGGCGAGCATGCGGCAGAGATAGAGCGGAAACAGAAAGCCGAGCGGCTCGTCGAGGGCGAGTCCCCACATCGCCGGGAACGCCAGCAACGCCATGCGCACGCGCGGGTCGGTGAAACCGAAATGATCGATCACTTGCAGGAAGGTGAGCTCGGAGAGCTCGGCGAGCGCTCGGCCGACCGGCGACTGGGCGAGGGCCACCATCTGATCGAGCCCGGGCTTGGGCAGCTCGTACGTCATGGGTACGAGGAAATCCTCGAGCATGGGCTGGAACCCGTCCCACATCGCGAGGTAGCGCGGGGCGTCGGCAGCCGAGAGCGCTTCGATGGAGCGCGCGGTTTCCCGGGGATCGCGGGTGAAGACCAGCGAGCGGCCGTCGCGAAGCACGAACGCCGCGACCACGGGCGGGTAGAGGTAGCGCACGCCGAGTGCCGCGAGCCCCAGCTCGGCGTGCGCCGGCATGCGCTCGCCCATCATGTGGTAGACGGCGTGGAGGTTGAAGCGAAAGCCGAAGTACTCCTCGGTGTTGAGGCCGCCACCGGTCTCGTGACGGCGCTCGAGGAGCGCCACGCGATGCCCAGCGCGGGCCAGATACGCCGCGCACAGAAGGCCATTCGGTCCTGCCCCAAGGACGATCGCATCGTACCGCTCGCACGCGTTCATCGCTTCGCCTCCGTTCCGGATCGCGCGAGCCAGCGTGCACCGACGCCGCGATTGACCGGGATGTCCGCGACGTGCTGCAGGAACCACAGGAAGGGTGGATTGCACCACCAGTCCTGCTCGCGACAACCCAGATCCTGGGCGACCTCGGCTGCGGCGATGCAGCCGGTGGCGAGGTGGGTCGCGCCGTAGGGATGGATCGAGTTCGAGAGGTAGAGCCCGGGCAGGAAGCTTCGGGAGGCGCCGTCGTGGACGATGCCTGGCAGCGGGCGATTCCGCCCGTACTGCTCGGGGATCGCGCTGCCGCCGATCATGTTGCCGCGGATCGCCGAGGGGTTGGCGTTTTGCTGGTCGAGCGGCGTGTTGACGTGCCGCTCCAGGACGAGCTTGCGGAATCCGGGAGCGAGCGACTCGAAGCGCTCGGTGATCGCGTCGGCGAGCGGCTCGGCGAGCCTGCGCCACGCGTTCCAGCCGTCGAGCCGGCGCCCGCGCCAGCGACGTGGGCAAGGCGGGACGCTCATCCACGCGAAGAGCGTGTGCCCGCCGGGCGGTGCTTGCGAGGGATCGGCGCGGGTGGGAATGAACCAGCCACCCATGACGTCGTCGGGGATCACGCCCGAGAGCAGACGCGTGAGACCGGAGCGCATCTCGTCGAGGGTCTCGCCGCCCAGGTAGCCGACCCACGAGCGCTGGATCGCCGGATCGTGCTGGGCCGATGCGAACTCCGGATCGCCCGAGAGCGCGAAGTGGACACCGAGAAGCTGCGGGTCGTCGTAGTCGAAACCCTTCACCAGCCGCGCACGCTCGGGGCCGATCACCTCCTCGCCCAAGAGCCACAGGCAGGTGGGGACGAGCGTCAGGTTCGAGACCACGACGCGCGCGCCGATCTCCTCGCTGGGCAATAGTGCCTCGGGCGAGAGGCGGACTCCGCACGCACGACCGTCGCGCACCAGGATCTTCTCGACCGGGCAGGTGGTGAAGATCTCGCCTCCATTCGCCACCAGGCTCCGCACCAAGGCGTGCGTGAGCGCGTGCGAGCCGCCCCGCGCCGTGTGCACGGGCATGGGCGACAGCCCGGCGAGACTCAGCACCAAGGCCCCCACCCGGCGATGCAGCGGCCATTGGCCCGTGAACTCGCCGAGAGCTGCCGGCAGCGTGCGTACCGCATCCGACTCGAAGAGCACCTCGAGGATCTCGAAGCCGTTCATGCGCAACGCATCGTCACCGCTCAGCGCCAGCGACAAATGACGAAAGAGGCCGTCGTCGAAAGCGGAGAGTCGGTCGAGCGTGGCGGCGCTCGGCACGCTGTAGAGCAGCTCCTGGTTGAGCTCCAGGACGTCGCCGGCCTGCTCGGCGACGTATGCCGCGATCGCCCCTTGCACCGCCGCATCGCGCGCCGACGCGCGCGCGACGCTGGTGGCGGTGATCGACGGGTCGAGCGCTTGCACCACGTTGGTGCCGTTTCCGAACGTCTTGGCGAAGAGCACGTCGGTGCCGAGCAGCTCGAGGCCATGACGCTCGAGCTCGAGATCAGCCATCGCGGGGCTGAGCGCAGGCACCAGCCATGCGGCGTGGGTGTTGTGGAGAAAGCCGGGGGCGCCGAGCTCGATGGTGTCGCAATGGGCGCCGCACTGACCGCGGGCCTCGAAGACCGCGACCTTCTGCCCGGCGCGCGCGAGGTACGCCGCGACCGTGAGACCGTTGATGCCGCCACCGATCACGACCACGTCGAAGTCCCGCATGGTCGCCTCCTTCCCGTGTTCGTCGATGTTTCCTCGGCGTCTCGGCCGAGCCCCCGCCCCGACGTGTCTTGCGAGGGCTCGCGACGCCCGCACCCCCACTTCGACTCGCTTCGCTCGTCGGCGCGCCTCGAGGCGCGCGAGTGATTCACTGGCCTCTTAGTTAACAGGTGTAAAATTGTGCTCGCGTCATGGCTTCGCGACTGCGACCTCGATCACATTCGCGCGCTCGCTCGGGGCACCCCGAACGGCCAGCGGGGCGCGGCGTGCGCCGCCGCAGGCGCCTGGCGCCCGACGAGCGGCGTGCACAGCTCGTGGCGCTCGCCGCCGCGGTGATCTCACGGCGAGGTGTCGATGCGCTCCAGTTCGCGGATCTCGCGCACCAGGCGGGTGTCACGCGCCAGCTCGTGTACAAGCTCTTCGGCTCGCGCCGCACGCTCATCGCCGCGGTCCTCGAGCACTTCGTGCGCGACGTGGAAACCCGCTTCACGGCGGGTGCTGCGCGGAGCGCCGCGGCGACCCTCGAGGACGCGACGCGCATCTTCGTCGAGGCGGTATGCGATGCCATCGAGACGAACGGCGCCGGCCCGTGGGAGCTTCTCGACGCACACGGCCCCGATCCCGAGCTGGCGCGGCACGGCCGCAAGCTCCTGGATCGTCTGGTGACCCCGTGGCTCGAATCGATCGGCGCCGCGACGGGTGCCACGCCGCTCGAGGTCGTGACCGTGGCGCGCATGGTGGTGGCAGCGGGACGGGCGGTGCTCGCTGAGTGGGGCGCGGGAACGCTCACCCGCGAGGAAGCGGTTCGCTACACGACCCGCGGCGTGAGCGCGCTCCTCGCAGCCTTCACGGTGGCGCCCCCGCGCAAGTGATCTGCGGCACGGAACGCCCAGGTGGCGCGACGGAGGATGGAAGCTCGATTGCACGCGCTGCGATTCGCATCGGGTGATGCTTGGTGCTCGTGTCGGAGGGGCGGATGGTCAAGCTGGCGCTGGTGGTCCATCTCTACGCGGTATTCGCCGCCGCCGGTGGCGCACTGGCGCAGGCGATGTTGCTCGGTCAGGCGCGCAAGGCCGTCGATTCCGAGCGTGCACGCGCGTTGCGCCTCGCAGCACGGGTGCCGACGCGGATGCTCGAAGCGCCTGGCATGGTGCTCGCGGTCGTGAGCGGTGCTGCGCTCGCCCATCTCCAGCATCCGCCCCACGGGTGGGTGCTCGGCCTCAAGCTCGTGTGCGTCGCGTGGCTCGCGGTGGCGACGGTGCTCGAGCTTCAGGCCACCAGCGCGATCGCCGCGTACGCCGGCGCGAGCGAGGGTAGCGACCTCGACGCTCGCCGTGCCGCCGAGCTTCGCCTCGATCGCATGGGCAAGGTCTCGGCGTTGGCGATGCTCGCCGTCGTGGCGGCGAGCGTGAACCTCTGAGCGAGCCACGGACGCCGCCCATGCAGGTGCTCTTCATCGCACGCAGCGCGTTCGACGAGTCCCCCGTGCTGGCGGAGGCCTCGGCGGCGTTGCGCGCTCGGGGGCACCACACCTCGCTACTCATCGACGCGCAGGAGCCGGGGCTCTGGACGCTGGCGCGTGATCTGCGTCCCGATCTGGCGGTCGTGCAAGCGTCGCTGTTGGCGCGCGAGTGGGCGCGTCGTACCGCGTACCGCGCCCACGTCGTGCTCGACGCGCCCGTGGCGCTGGTGGGCAGCTATCCGACCTTCCTGGCGGAAGAAGCGCTCGAATCGCGGGCGGACGTCGCCGTGTTCGGTGATTGCGAAGACACGCTCGCGGAGCTCGCCGAGCGGGTGGCCGGTGGTGCCGGGTACGCGGGGTTGGCCGGGACGGCGTACCGAGACGGTGATGGCACGGTTCGCAATCCGTTGCGGCCACTCCGCGCCGACCTCGATGCGCTGCCGTTTCCCGATCGCGATCTCTATTGGGCGCGTTATCCGGGACTGCGTGCGTTCCCGTGGAAGCGCTTCCTGGCGGGGCGCGGTTGTCCGTATTCGTGTGCGTATTGCTATCAGCCTGCCCTGCGACGGAGATATGGCGAGCCGCGCGGGTGGGTGCGGATCAAGAGCGTCGGACGCGTGGTCGAGGAGATTCGCGACGTCGCGGCGCGTGCGCCGCTCAAGCACGCGCATTTCGGCGACGACGTGTTCGGAGCGCGCGCCGAGTGGGTCGAGGAGCTGGCCGCGCACTATCCGCGCGTCGTTCGCATCCCGTTCTCCTGCCACCTCGCTCCCGAGCTCGCCACCGAGCGCACCGTGCGTGCGCTGGCGCGCGCGGGCTGCCGTGCGCTCGGCATCGGCGTCGAGTCCGGTGACGAGAAGCATCGCCGCGAGGTGCTGAACCGGCGCGCCAGCGACGCGCAGGTGATCGACGCGGCGCGACGGGTGCGCGCTGCCGGCATCGCGCTCGTGACCTTCAACTTGGTGGGCTCGCCGGGCGAGGACGCCGACGGTGTGTGGCAGACGATTCGGTTCAATCAGCGCCTGCACGCGGATTTCGCGCGCGTGACGTTGGCGGTGGCCTTGCCGGGTACGCCCTTCGGCGAGCCCGAGGCACTTGTCGAGCGACGTGCGCGCCCGGATGCCACGCGCGAGATGCGAAACCTCTACCACCTCTTCGGGCTCGCCACCGCCATTCCATGGATCGCGCCACTCGTGCGCAGGTTGGCGACGCTGCGTTTCATCCCGTTTCGCACGCTCGCGAATCTGGTCCGGCTGTGGAAGGAACGAACCACGTTCGGCGTGCCGGTGCTCGCCGGGCTGCGTTACTTCGTCGAATTCGGACCGCCCGACCGTCGCACCCAAGCGTTCGCGGCCTTGCCCTGATCGCCACGCCGCCGACGAGCACGAGTCGGCAGCGAGCCGAAATCGCCGCGAGCGCAGCGAGTCGCCTTGGGGGTGGGGGTCCGAAACGCCACCGAATCACGCAACCGCTTGGGCGGGGCCGTCGAGGGACCGACGGCCCTCCAGCCGATTGGCGCAGCAGTCTCCACGTTCGCTGTCGATCGCTCCGCGAGTCGCCTTGGGGGTGGGGCCCCGGCCGAATTCACTTCGGCCGGGGCGG
>CAYVDO010000411.1:0-6968 GCA_964450125.1 uncultured bacterium | reverse complement strand
CACGGCACGGCGTGGGGCGCCTTCAACACGGGGGGCAACTCCTCGCTCGCGGACATCGCGCCGCCCGAGCGCCGGGGCGAGGCGTCAGGCATCTATGGCCTGATGCCGGGCCTGTCGCAGATGGCGATGCCCGCCCTCGGGCTCGCGCTGCTGGGTGCGTGGGGGGCACCCGGTCCGTTCCTGTTCGCTGCGATGCTCGCGTCCCTGGGCCTCGGGATCGCGGTCTTCGGGCCGAGCCTGGCGAACCGGACGACCCGGGCGGCAGCGACGCGCTCGACGGGTCTCGGGTCGTTGCTCGAGCGGCGGGTCGTGCTGCCCATGACGCTCGAGTTCCTGTGGATGAGCACGAACTGCCTGTTCTTCATCTTCCCGCCCGTGTGGGCGCGCGAGCACGGCATCCCCGTGGAGGCGCTCGCGCTCTACTACCCCGCCCTGGGCTTCGCGATGGTGGTGGCGCGGGTCATCATCGGCCCGCGGCTGGACCGGTTCCCACGGGGCTGGCCGGTCATCGCGGGCGCCGCGCTGGGCACGATGGGCCTGCTGGTGGCGATCGTGGCGCAGGACGTCGCGGTGCTGACGGTGGGTGGCGTGCTGTACGCCATCCTCACGGGACGGCCTCCGCACCACGAGGCGACCGACGACCACACCATCGCGGCGGCGCAACGCGGGGCCGTGATCCCGCCAGCCGAGATGCGTCCGGGGCTCGCGCTGCCACAGCTCTTGTGCGCGATCGTGACGCGGGCGCTGGCACGCGATCCCGCCGACCGCCACGCGTCCATCCGCGAGCTGCAGGAAGATCTGGAACGTTTCCTGCGCGGCAGCGCCTATTTCCCGGAGCGGTCGTTCGGACCCGGGGAATGGATCGTCCACGAGGGCGACGAGGCCGACTCGGCGTACGTGATCGCGAGCGGCGCGTGCGAAGCGGTGCGCGAGGAGTCCACCGGCTGGGTGGTGTTGCGGCGGATGGAAGCCGGCGAGGTTTTCGGCGAAACCGCGATCTTCGCGCGCACCCGCCGCAGCGCCAGCGTGCGCGCGGTGACTCCCTTGCGCGTCACCGTGATCTCCCGCGACGCACTTCTCGACGAGCTCGGTGCGAGCTCGTGGATGACGCCATTCGTGCGCACCCTCGCGGAGCGGTTTGCCGAGGAATCACGGCAGGTGTCAGCGCAGCGCCACCGCGCCACGGTGGCCGAGGTGGCGGCGCGCGCGCTGCGCGCGATCGCCCTCGACGCGCTCTCCCGTGCGACGAACGCACCTTCCGCGCTCGACGCCACGCTCGAGACCGTGGTTGGGGCCGTCGCCCGGGACACCGGCCTCGCCGTCACGACGGTACGTGCGCTCCTCGCAGAAGCGCCGGACCTGACCATCGACGGCGATCGCATTCGCGCCCGCTGACGCTCGGTCTTCCGAACGAGGCCGGCCGGGCTCCTCGCCACGATCGCTTCGAGTCGATAGTTGACTAGTCAAATATAAATCGGGCACGCTCGCGCATGGCCTCGCGACCTCGGCTCTTCCATCTGCTCAACCAGGCCCGCCAAGCACTGCTGACACGCGCGAACGCGGAAGTGGTCGCTCAGCTCGACATCACGGTCTCGCAGCTCGTGTGTCTCTTTCAGCTCGTCGAGCACGGTGCCAGCCGCCCCACCGAGCTCGCCGCGGCGCTCTCTCTCGATCCCGCAGCCATCACGCGAGTCGTCACGCGACTGGAAGAGAAGCGACTCGTCCGCAGGACGGAGCACGACACCGACGCACGCAGCCGCCTCGTCGAGATCACGCCTGCCGGCAAGGAGCGTGCGACCCGCGGACTCAGCGCGCTCGCCAAGGCCAACGCCGCGCTGACGCACGGCTTCCGAGAAGACGAGATTCAGATCGTGGTGCGCTTCCTCACGCACGCGATCGCATTGGGGAGAGGAGCCCGCGAATGAGCCAGCCCGAACCTCGAAACCTGCTTCGCACGATGTCCGGACGCTACGGTCACTCACCGTTCGGCCGCTGGCTGATCACGCAGGCGGTGTGCTTCACGGCGCCTTACTTCCGCTCGATCCGCCCGCTCTTCACGCGGCTCGAGCCGGGGCTCGTCCAAGCACGCGTCGCCAATCGGCGCCGGGTGCAGAACCACATCCGTTCGGTCCACGCCATCGCGATGTGCAACGCCGCGGAGCTCGTCGCCGGCACGTGCTGCGAGCTCTCGGTCTCGCCGGCGCTGCGCTGGATCCCGGTGGCGATGAGCGTCGAATACAAGAAGATCGCGCGCAGCGACGTGCGCGCGGTGTGCGATGGCCGCGACGTGGACTGGAGCTCGCCGGGCGAGCGCGTGTTACCCGTGAGCGTTCACGACGCGAACGGCGTCGAGGTCTTCAGCGCACGCATCACGATGCGGCTCTCGGAAAAGAAGGCACCTGCGGTCAAGGCGGGGTGACCGAGGACGCCCCGAGAGCAGGGTCCACCGCGTTCACGGCGAGGTGTCCGACCATTCGCCGATCCCCCCAGCCTCGAAGCCGTCCGCAAACAGATCGCCGTAGAGCACCTGCACGCTGCCGGCCAGCGGCGCGCTCGGCACTGCGGGATCCGTGGCGGAGCTGATCGCGAGGTCGGCGAAGCCCGAGCCGTCGAAATCGCCAGCCGCGAGCGCGTAGCCGAATTCGTCGGAGGCAACAGGATCACCGGCGATCCCGCCCGTCGCCTTGGTCCAGTACTCGTTACCGCCGGGGGTCAGTCCGCTCGCGGCGCCGAGCAGCACGCGGACGGCTCCTGCGCTCGCGGCCCCGTTCACGGTGTGGCGCGGAATGTCGATCGCGAGATCGTCGGCGCCATCTCCGTTGAAATCCGCCGCGGCGAGCGCGCTACCGAAGCCGTCGAGCGGCGCGACCGTCCCGCCCACACCCGTGCTCAGCTCGGTCCAGAGCGTGTTCTGTGCGACCAGCCCGAAGAGACCGCCGCGCAGCAGGCTCACCGCGCCGACGTGAGGCCACGAGCCCGGCTGGCCCACCGGGGATGAAGTAGACGGAGCCGAGGTCGACCGCAGGATTGCTCGTGCTTTCGCCGGGCGTCGTGAGGATCAGGTCGTCGTATCCGTCGCCGTTCACGTCGCCCACCGCCGTTGCCGCGCCGAATGCGTCGCCCTCCTCGCTGACCTGCAGGAAGTTGGATTGCTTCCACAGCTGGTTTTGCACGGTCGAGAGCCCGCTCGCGGTGGAGAACGCGAACGAGCGGACGGGAGCGAGCGCCAGGAACGACACGAGAGCCGCGGCGAGACGGGTGCGCATGCGTCCCTCCGGAACTGCGGTTGGACCGCGACCGCCACCGCTCGCGGGGCGCGCAGTGTACCGAAGCGCGACAGCGCTCCGCACCAGCGACGCACGTCAGGCGTGCAACCGATGGAATCGCGTCGAGCGGGACGAATCGGCGCGAACGCTACGACGGCTCAGCCGTGCGCGGCCGTGTGTGCGCGAGCAGCCGCGAACGGCGTCAGAACCAGAGTGTCGCGACGGCTCCGGCGAGGATGGGAATCGCGAAGTTGTCCTCGAGGTCCTGGCAGATCACCTCGACGAGCGCTCCCGCCGTCGCCGCACTGACGGCGAGCAAGATTGCCGACGTCCAGGGAAACGCCGGCGCCGCGAGCCTGAGCAACGTGAGAACCGCGAGCGCGGACGCGGCGACGAAGCCGCCGAGGCCAGCCCACGACTTGTTGCCGTAGGCCTTGCGGCGGCCGAAGCGCTTGCCGACGAACGCCGCCGCGGGATCACCCACCGCGAGCACCAGCACCCCCACCGCCACCGCGTGCCGCGACATGAGCGCGGTCATGATGGTGAGCGCCACCAGATAGAGCGTCGCGGAGTTGGTGCGATGGCGCTCCCACGGACGCGACATGAATCCGAACGCCTTGTCGACGAGAAAATCGTTCCAGCGTGTCGAGAAGCGGCGCGTGATCTCGAGGCTGCCGAAGAGCCCGAGCAGCGCGAGCAGGATGGTCATCGCCTGACCACGCTCGAGGATCGTCTCGTAGAGCACCGCCGCCAGAAGCCCACAGAACACGTGAAACACGCTGCGGCCGACCCGCACCGGCTTCAGGTGTGGCAAGCGGATCGCGCCCAGCGCCGCGCGGCGTATCCGGAGCTGATGCAGCAAGTCTTCGTAGCTCTTGGCGAGCGTGGCTTGCGCCGATTCGAGGCGCGCGGCCATCGGCCCCTGCGCCACCTCGGCCGCATACGCACGCAGCGTGTCCTCGACGCGGTCGAGGCTCTCGGCGAGGCTGCGGCTTCGCCCCGCGACCGCCGCCCGCGCCTGGGTGACGCGCTCGGCGAGCGCGGCGCTGCGCTCCGACAGTGCTCGCGACCAGGCCTCGAACGCCTGCTTGGGCCGAGGTTCCTGCGCCCGCGACACCAGCTCGTGAAGCTCTTCGACGATGGCCGCGAGTTGCTCGCGCGCCGACACACCGCTGATCGCGAATTCGCCCGTCATCGCGCGCCCCCCCACACACCAACCGGCCAACCGGTCGGTGCCCCCTTGTGACGAAGACCCAGCTTACCGCTCCGGTTAGTCGTGCGAAACCGAATCTTGCGCCGCGACCGTGCGCAGCGGCCCGACGGTCTTTCGCAGCAGGATCTCGGACGCTCCGGTGATGATCAGGTTCTGGAGAACGCCGACTTCCTCGTAGCCGAGACGGGCGTAGAAACGCCGCGCGCCGGCGTTGAAGTCCGATACGCACACGAAGAAGTTCTTGGTGCGCGCAAACACGATGCGCTCGACGTGCTCGACGAGCCGCGCACCCACGCCATGACCGCGATGGGAGGCAGCGACCGCCAAGAGATTCAGGTAGTCGCCGAGCATGTACGCGGGGCGAACCACCGCGAGACCCGCGACCTCGCCGTTCCTCTCGGCGACGTACGCCTCGCGGTCCACGGGCACAGGGCAGAAGAAGCCGAGCCAGTCCTGGCGCGTGGAACCGAGGCGAAGCCACGGGTCCGAGCTCGACAAGATCGCGATTACGGCGTCGCGGTCGCGCGCTTCCATGCGCCGGACGGTGAGCGGCGTGTCGATCGCGGTGGTCACGTCGGGCCTCCCCCCGCCGGCGCGGCGGTGGGTGTCGCGGGATCGTCCGGCGAAGGCGCGCAGCCCGCGAGCAACGCCGACACCGTCACCAAGCGCCAGCCTCGCTCAGGCGCCAGCTCGCCGATCGTACGCATCACCAGCTGCTGCGTGTGGTGGCCATTCCCGTTGGCGTGGAACACCACGATGCTCCCCGGCTGCGCTTGCTCGGTGATCGTGTTCCACATGTGCTCGGCCGAAAGCCCCGCGGCCGGATCGCCGGAAACCACGTCCCACGTCACCACGCGCAGCCCGAGGGCCTCGGTGATCGCCAACGTGGTGCGATCGTACTCGCCGTAAGGCGGACGGAATAGGCTCGGCGGGCGGCCGAAGCGCTGCGCCAGAAGCTCCACCGCGCCGCCGATCTCGGCGCGCTGCGCGGGAGCGCCGAGCGTGGGCAAGTGGAGATGACGCGCGCCGTGCGTTCCGATCTCGAAGAACGGAACCGCCGCTAGCTCCCGCAACGCCGCCTCGTGTTTCTTCGCCCACCGCCCGGACACGAAGAACGTGGCCGGAACGCGTCGCTCGATCAGCATCTGGACGAGCGCCGACTCGAAGCCAGGCGCATGCGACACCGGGCAGAGATCGAAGGTGAGCGCGAGCTGCGGGCAATCGCGCGGGCCGGCTTCGATGGGAGCGGCCGCGCGGGCCAGCGCATCCGCGCAGCCCAGGACGAGCACGGCGAGCGCGAACGCCAATCGCACGCGGCTCATCGCGCTCGGTCGAAATCGAAATGTGCGGGAAGTCACAGGGGCACGCGCCGCGCTATACGATGCTGAGCCGCAAACTGCCACGACGTCCATCATCCGAGAATCCCGACCCCAGTCGTTCCGGATTCGCCCCAGAGGAGACGAGATGAAATTCGAGTGCGTGAGCTTCAGCGACGGTGCCGTGATCCCCGACCGCTTCGCCTTCTGCAAGCCCGATCCCGCCTCCAAGATCACCCTCAGCGACAACTTCAACCCCGGCTTCCGCTGGTCGGACCTGCCCGCCGGCACCAAGAGCCTGGCGCTCATCTGCCACGACTCGGACGTGCCCACCGATCCGAGCCTGGTGAACCAGGAGGGCAAGGGCATTCCGGCGTCGCTCCCCCGCGCGAACTTCTTCCACTGGGCGCTCATCGAGATGCCCACCAACCGCACCCGGCTCGAAGAGGGCGACCTCTCGCGTCAGGTCGTGGCGCGCGGCAAGTCCGACTCTTACACCAACCAGGGCGCGCGCCAGGGAATCAACGACTACACCGGCTGGTTCGCCGCCGATCCCGACATGAAGGGCGACTACTACGGCTACGACGGTCCCTGCCCGCCCTGGAACGACGAAATCATCCACCACTACCACTTCACGCTCTACGCCCTCGACACCGCGAGCCTGGACGTGGACGACCGCTTCACCGGCCCCGAAGCGCTGAAGGCGATGGAAGGCCACATCCTCGCCAGCGCCCGCATCACCGGCACCTACACCCTCAACCCCAAGCTGCGCGCGTAGTCGAGCACGCGTCGCCTCACCGCGCCGCCCGCGCTGGGGCGTTTTGTCGGTAAGAGTGACGGCTTTGGTCGGCAATGCCGACAGCCGTTCCAGGCCGTGCGCGGCACGAGAATGCTCCTGACGAACGAACCGAGATCAATGCGATCGTTCGGAGGGCGGAGCGCCTGCTCCGCCGCACCCGCTCGAAATCCGTAGGGGCGAGCGCCAGCTCGCCCGGGGTTGCCGCGCGCTACACGCCGGGCCCGTGGGTCCGATCCTGCAGATTGTCCACCGCCCACGACCACAGAATCCGCTCCCCCCGCCACTCGGGGATGATCGTGCGCGCCGTGATCGCCAGCTCCTCGTCCTGCTGCTCGCGTTCCACCTCAGCGAGGATGTCCAGAAGCTCGTCGCCA
>CAYVDO010000410.1:0-6992 GCA_964450125.1 uncultured bacterium | reverse complement strand
TGCGGCGCAGATATGCGACGATTTCTTCGGATTCGAGCATCTCGCTGCCGGTGTTGGGATCGATCAGGTAGGGCACCTGGACCTTGCCGGCGCGGGACGCCAGCGCCTCTCGCTTGGGGCTCTCGCGCGGGACGTTGCGGACGACGTGGACGAGATCGAGCTCGCTCAGGAGCTCGCGCACCTTCCGGCAGTAGGGCGAGCTTTCCATGTTGTAGAGCTCGAGGGGCCGTGACGGCGCGGGCTTTCGCTCGGCGATCACACGCAGCCCGCGCGGCATCCGCACAGCACTCGCCAGCGACGAGAGCAGATTGCCGAGCGGCGAGAACCGGAAGATTCCCGGCACTCGACCCTCGGCGTAGGTCGTGTAGAGATAGCGGACGATGTCGTCGGACTCGTACATCTCGCGCCCGGTGTTCGGGTCCGCGAGGTAGGGCACCATCATCTTGCCGCCGCGTGCCTTCAGCTCGGCGCGTCGTGCGCTCCCCCGCGCCACTGGGCGCACCTCGACGTCGAGGTCGAGGTGCGAGAGCGCTTCGCGTGCCTTGCGGCAATACGGACAGTTCTCGAACTCGTAGAGCACCAAGGGTTGCGCTGCGGGCCGAGCGTCGTGGGCACGGCGCAAGCCGAAGCCCAGCCGGAACACGCTGGCGAGATAGGCGAGAAGGTCGTTCACGAGCGATCCGCGAGCGCCGGTGCGCATCTTCGCGAGCGTAGCAGGTGCCACGCTCGGCTTCGCCACGGCGAATCGCGTCACGTCACCGGCGCGGACGGCGGATGCGGATCCGTGTGCGGATACGATGTGGATGTGGGTTGCGAGCCGGATTGCCGAGCTCCACGTCGGCCCACAGGTCGCACGCGAGGTGGTTGTAGGCGATCACCGCGCGCCGCAGCCGCTCGCCCGGCCAGTCCGACGGCAGCAGCTCGAGCGGCAGCAGCGGATCGCTCGCCACCAGCCGGAACGCGCGCGTGCCCACGCGCAGCGTCTCCACCAATGCGGTTTCGCGCGGAGACTGGCCGAGGCGGGCGCGGCTGGCGTCGAGCGCATCGACCTCGGCGCGCATCCGCTCGGCGAGCAGCTCGATCTGCCACAGCTCGTTCACGCGCGCCGCCAAGGCCGCGCCGTCGTCGGGGCGCGCCACCAACACGTCGGCGAGGCCGCCGCTGGCGTTGAAGCTCGCGGCGATGGGGCCGAGCGCCAGGGGCACGTTCGCGGGCCGCGCCCACACGCCGGAGTGGATGGGGCGGAGGTGGAGCGCGCGCAGCTCACGCGCGGTTTGCTCACGCACCTCGCGCGGCGCGCTGCCGCCGGTGGCGACGAGCAGCAGCCAGCGCCCCGTCCAGCGTCGGCGCTGGTCGAACCACACGCGCTCGCGGATCTCGCGATTGAAGCGATCGGCGACGCGCGTGAAACCGTACTCGGCACGGGCGTGGCGGTCGTGCACCTCGAGCAGGCCGTGTCCCACCAATCGCGACAGGCAGACCCGCACCGAGCCCTCGCGAAAACCGAACCACCGACCGGTCTCGACGATCGCCGAGACCGGCAAAGGCCCGTCGTTGGCCGCCAGCACGTCGACGACGAAACGCTTGAGGGGGTAGGCGAGAGCGCCGTCGCTAGAATCAGAGGCAGGGGTGCGAGTCACGGTGCCTCGAGACTCATGATATTACGAAAATTCGTTCGTTGACCGAACTTCTGTAAGCCGAGCTATGATCGACGAGAACCATCAACCAGGGAAGGAGAGCGTCATGCGTGGTGCGCTTAGCGCGCGTTGGATGAAACCCGGGGTGCGGCGCATGGTCGCGGCGGTCGCGGGAGCGTGCTTGCTCGCGGGTGCCTCGCCGGCGTTGGCGAACAACAAGGTGATTCTGTTCGGCGACAGTTGGGGTGCCCTCATGGGCTCGCCGCTCGCCACCCAGTTCGACGTGAACGGGCACTCGGACTACGACGTGCTCAACCTGTCGATTCCCGGCTCCACTGCGGACGCCTACGCCAACAACGTGGGCGGCGTGATGGACCTGACGCTCGCCTACATCGTGGCGACACCCGAAGTGCAATACGTGGTGATCTCGCTCGGCGGCAACGACCTGCACGCGCTTTACCCGTCGCAGGGGCTCAACTCGAACGCCATCATCGAGCAGGACATCCGCGTCATCGTCGATCGCATCAACTCCACACGCCCAGGCTTGCAGATCCTGCTGACTGGTTACGACATCCTGAAGTGGGACAAGTCCACCGAGTGCTTGTTGCTCGCCGCCACGGTGTTCCAGAACCAGATCCTGGCTCCCCAGATCAACCCGATCTACCTCGACCTCGGTAGCCATCTGAACGCGGTGTCGGGAAGCTACGCGAACGTGACGTACGTGAACGAGCCTCTCGGTCTGTGGGGCACTGGGCAGGGCAGTCCCGGACTTCCCAACATCCTGGCATGGAGCCCGTCGAGCTACGTCGCCTCCGAGAACCTCGATTGCGTGCACCTGTCGTCGAGCGGCTACAACCAGTTCACCGCCCAGATCTACGCCAAGTACTTCAAGCCGCGCCTCGGCGGCGGTACGCCGTGCGGCGCGATCGTGACCGAAGGCAGCCCAGCGGCGCGCTCGCTCACGTTGGCCGCTCCCATCGCGATCCCGATGATCGTGGCGTCGTGGCTCCGGCGTCGCGTGCGTCGTAGGTGAGGTTTCCGCGGGGGGCTTTTCAATCCCCCCGCCCATCGCGGCCGAGCCGCGCTGGGCCCCCCAAGTCGTTTCGCCACGCTCGCGGCTCGCGGAGAGACGCACAGCGCGCGTGGAGACCGGGGTGCCGTTCGTCTCCCACGAAGGGGATCGCACAGAGGTCCCAGACCCACGCGCGGGTCCGTCGGGCCGGTAGCGTCGAGACCGGCCCGACCCCTTTGGGGATCCGGTAGCGCTCGCTCCGTCCTCGGCTTGCCCGAGCACGGCGCGAACGCTCGGTTCCCGATCGCCGTCGCGACGCCCGATGAGGAACGCCTGGCCGCTCGTGAGCGATCCGGGCTAAGAGTTGGGCAACCCGGTCGCGAGGTTGCGTGCGCGCACGCGCGCAACCCGTGGAGCGTGAGGCATGACGCACGAATCTTCGGTCGACAGCATCGTCATCGGCGCCGGTGTGATGGGTTCGGCGATCGCGCTGCGTCTCGCGCAGGCGGGACAGCGGGTGCTGGTCCTCGAGCGAGCGGTCCCCGGCGCCGAAGCCTCCAGCGCCGCGGCCGGCATCCTCGGTCCCCAAGTCGAGGCGGAAGAGGACGGACCGCTCTTCCGATTGGGCCTGGCCTCGCGCGAAAGATATCCGGCGTTCAGTGAGGAGATTCACGCCGCAACCGGTCACGACCTCGGCTTTCGCCGCGTCGGCGTGGTGCGTGCGATGGCATCGGAGGGCGAGCTCGAGAGCTGGCTCGGCCAGCGTGCCTGGCAGGCGGGGGCCGGGCTTTCGCTGCACGTGCTGCGCGGTGCCGAGATCACGGAAGTCGAGCCTGCTCTCGGTGCCCACGTGCCGGTGGCCGTGCACCTCGCCGACGAAGCGCAAGTGGATGCGCAGGCGTTGGCGCTCGCGCTCCCCGAGGCAGCGCGCCGCGCGGGTGCGCGCTTCGAGCGCGCGACGGTGCTGCGCCTGCGGCTCGAGGGGCACCGCGTGACTGGAGTCGACCTCGACGCCGGGGTCCGCCCCGCCTCTGCTGTCGTGGTCGCCGCGGGAGCCTGGACGGCGCAGGTGGTCGGCGCGGCGCTTCCACCCGATGCCGTGACTCCGGTTCGTGGACAGATGGTGCTGCTCAAGGTCGAAGGCGAGGTGGTTGCACCGCGTACGGTGGTGTTCGGCTCGGGTGGCTACGCCGTGCCGCGCGCCCACGGCCGAGTGCTGCTCGGCTCCAGCATGGAGCGCGTGGGCTTCGACAAACGGGTGACCGCGGGTGGTGTCGCCGGCATCCTCGGTCACGCGCTGTCGATCATGCCCGGGCTGGCGCAGGCCACCTTCGAGTCGACGTGGGCGGGCTTCCGTCCCGCGCCGCGCGACGGGCTGCCGCTCATCGGCGCAACACCCATCGATGGGCTTTTCGTCGCTAGCGGGCACCACCGCAACGGCATTTTGCTGGCGCCGGTCACCGCAGACTTGCTCGCCGATGCGGTGCTGGGCCGCGTCAGCGCGCTCGATCCGACGCCGTTTCGGCCGGATCGCTTCGGTGCGTGAGAAACGCGCCGACCTCGGGCAACTCCCGAGAGGCGAGATCCACGCGTTCTTGCGGGCAGTCTCGCGGCTCGACTACTATCGCTGCGTTGGACGGGCCGGCCGTGCGCGCCGACTCGAACCCGCCGTTTACAGCCCATCGCCATGACCACCAAGGACTTTTCCTCGGAGGCGCGCAAGACTGCGCGCTTCGACGTGTCGTTGCCGATTCGCTTCACCGAGGACGGCGAGAACTTCGGTGAGGGTGTGGTCACGTCGCTGAGCTCGATCGGGATGTTCGTCCAGACCGGGCGCGTCCCGACGTTGGGGGCCAGCGTGTGGTTCGACCTCGGTCTCGGGGGCGTAGTGCCGCCGCTGCGCGGGAGAGCCAAAGTCGGCACGCTCAACCGCCGCTTCGGCACCGACGTCGTCACCGGATTCGGCGTCGAGTTCGACGAGCCTCGCGACGACGTCAACGACGCGCTGAATCACCTCGAGCCGACTTACCCGGGTGCGGTTCGCCTCGACACCCACGGCAGCCTGGTGTGGCCGATCATCCCCGATCCCGAGCGCCCGGACATGGGCCACGAGGGGGATGGGCTGCGCATCGCGGTGCAGCGTGATTGGGTGGGGGCGAGTGGCGAGCGCGGCAACGAAGCGCCGGCGATGGCGGTAGGCACGGCGCTCAACCGCCCGATTCAGGACCTTCTGGAGATGGTCCGCGAGCTGAACGCGCAAATCCTCTCGTGTGACTCCGACCCCATCGAGTTCGCCTACCAAGGTCGCCGGCTCGGGCCGCTGGGAGGCATTCCCAAAGCGCTCTTGGTCGCTGGCCTGATGGCGCTCGATCGCGAGGAAGAGCAAGCCCGCGTCGAAGCGCCTGCAGCGAGCGAAGTGCCGCCGCCCATGATCAACGTGGCGACGGCCACGGACGACGGCGATGCGGGGTGGACGCTCGACCTGACGGATCTCGACGCTTTGCCCGAGTCGACGGAGATCGCTCCCGCAGCTGCCGTCGAAGCCGCGCCGCAACCCGAGCCGGAGCCCGTCACCGAGTCCCCTGCAGCGAGCCCCGCGGCGGCGTCGCAGCCGCTCACACGAGCGGCGGCCGAGGCGCTGCGCGGGCGAGTGCTTCTGGATCTGCTCGCTGCACAGATGCGTATCGTCGATGACCTCGGCTGCGGCGGCTGGCGCCTCGAGCACATGTGGACCGAACAGCTCTCGTCGATCGAGGAGGCGCGGGCGTTGCTGGGAGAGGCCACGGCCCGCTTGGCAGAGATCGGCGCCGACACCGCCTCCCAAGCACTCTCCGCCGCGGACGGCGGCAGTGGCTTCTCGGCGGTCGAGGCGTTTCTGGACCGCGTGCTCTGGAATGCCCGCGCGTTGACGCCTTCCGACGAGGCGTTTCATGCCTACGACGAGTTCGTCGAGGCCGAGAAGGGAGCGCGTGCCGAGGCCCGCGCGAAGGAGCCTGCGAAGAAGCGGCTCTTCGACCCGACCGCGACCGCGACGATCGCCACCAAGATGCCAAAGCACGCGGCGACGCCCGTGTGGCAGATCGCCGTTGCGGTGCTCTTGCTCGCGATGGCGGCCGGTGCGGCGTACTGGAGCGTGCTCAAGTCGCGAACCATCCTCGATTCAGCCAAGATCGTCCCGCCCAGCTCGCTCACCGTGGAAGCGCTCGCCGAAGCGCTCACGGCAGCACCGAAGGGTGCGAACATGACGGTGGAGGCGGTGAGCGTCTCCGGAAGCACGGTGAAGATCACGGTGCCACCGGATTGGCAAAACAAGCCCAAAGTTGCCCGTCAGCGCGAATTCGAAGCGCTGGTGTCGGTGCTCGCGGACAAGGGGTTCGCCGAGGCCACGGCGGTGAGCGCGGAAGGCGTCGAGCGTGCCAAGTGGGCCAACGGCATGGTGAACGTGATCGAGTGAGGGCGCAACGCGTGCGGGTCGCGTCGCGCGCGGCTCGACGAGGCTGAGCGAGGCCTCGCTCTCGCGGCCGCGTGCGGGGGAGTTCAGCGAGCGGCGACCAGCGTCCGCAGGAAGCGCCCGGTGTGGGACGCTTCGACCCGAGCGATCTCTTCGGGCGGTCCGGACCCGATCAGCCGTCCGCCGCCGTCCCCGCCTTCGGGGCCGAGATCGATCACCCAATCGCTCGACTTCACGACGTCGAGGTTGTGCTCGATCACGATGACCGAGTTGCCCTGATCCACCAGCCGGTGGAGCACTTCGAGAAGCTTGCGAACGTCGTCGAAATGCAGCCCGGTGGTGGGCTCGTCGAGGATGTAGACCGTGCGACCGGTGGCGCGTTTCGAAAGCTCCTTGGCGAGCTTCACGCGCTGCGCCTCGCCGCCGGAGAGCGTGGTGGCCTGCTGGCCGAGACGCACGTAGCCGAGCCCCACGTGGCTCAGCGTCTCGAGCTTGGTGCGGATCGACGGGATGGCGCCGAGCACCTCGAGCGCCTGATCGACGGTGAGATCGAGGACCTGAGCGATCGAACGACCCTTGAAGGTGATCTCCAGCGTGTCGCGGTTGTAGCGCTGGCCGTGGCACGCGTCGCAGGTCACGTACACGTCCGGCAGGAAATGCATCTCGATCTTGACGATGCCGTCTCCGCTGCATTCCTCGCACCGCCCGCCCTTGATGTTGAAGCTGAAACGCCCGGGTCCCCATCCGCGCACCTTCGATTCGGGTAGCTCGGCGAAGAGCTCGCGGATGGGCGTGAAGAGCCCCGTGTACGTGGCGGGATTCGAGCGCGGCGTGCGGCCGATGGGCGATTGGTCGATGTCGATGACCTTGTCGAGCTGCTCGATGCCGTCGA
>CAYVDO010000409.1:0-6993 GCA_964450125.1 uncultured bacterium | reverse complement strand
CTCAACGTCTGGACGCCCTCCGCCGATTCGGTGCGCCGCCCGGTGATGGTGTGGGTACACGGCGGCGCGTTCGCTTACGAGGGCACGGAGGACCCCTTCTATTCGGGGGCACGGCTCGCCGCCCGCGGTCAGCTCGTGGTGGTGTCGATCGAGTACCGGCTCGGCGCGCTCGGCTTCACGCAGCTCGAGGGCGTCGATGGCAGCGGGAATGCGGCGATTCTCGACGAGCGGCTGGCGCTCGCGTGGGTGCGCGACCACATCGCGGCGTTCGGCGGTGACCCCGCGAACGTGACGCTCTTCGGCCAGTCCGCAGGGGGCATGGCCGTGGCTGCGCTCCTGGGAATGCCGGGCGCGAGCGAGCTGGTCGACAAGGCGATCGTGCAGGCGAACGTCGCGTCGCTCATCCGTCCGTGGAAGGCGGCGCGCGCGGTGACGGCGGAGCTTGTGGCGTCGCTCGGCCTCGCCGACGAGAGCGAGCTTCGCGAAGTGCCAGTGGCGGAGCTCTTGGCAGCGCAGTCGGCGCTCGGTGATGGCAGCTTCGGTCCGACCTTCGATGGTGTGGTCTTTCCCGTGGCGCCGATGCGCGCGGTCGAGTTGGGCTCGGCGGCCCACGTTCCGATCCTCACGGGAACTACCCGCGACGAGGCCCGCGGCTGGCTGCCCCGCATTCCATTCCTTCAGTCGCCGCTCTTCGTACCCGCGATTCCGATTGCGCTCCTCGATGTCCTCACCGATGCGCTCGTGGACGGTGTGGCGCCAGCGCAGGCGGTCGACGTCTACCAACGCGACAACCCCGGCCTGCCGCCGAACCTGGTCTCGATGGCGATCGGGACCGACGCGCTGTTCCGCTTGCCGATCCTCCACCTCGCCGAGTCCGCGCTCGCGTTCGAGCCCGGGCACGTTTTCGTCTATCGCTTCGACTGGGTGCCGCCGAGCCCGGACCATCCCGGCATCGACATGGGCGCCCGGCATGCGGCCGAGGTGGGGCTCGTGCTGGGTACGCCCGACGGATGGCCGGGGTGTTACGGCCCGGCAGGCGCGTCGGCTCCCCGCGCCCTCGTCGAGCAAATGATGGACGCGTGGATCGCGTTCGCGAGGACCGGCAACCCGAGCGTTCGCGGTGGACTGTCTTGGCCCGCGTACGACACGGTCCACCGCCCTACGCTGGTGTTCGATGCAGACGGCGAGATCGCCACGAGCCGCGTCGTGGCGGATCCCGGCGGCGAGACCCGGGCGTTGTGGATTCCATCGCGCCTCGCGCTGGGGCGGCACGGCTGAGCACTTCCGTCCCGATTGGCCGCTCGGGTTCGGTGATTGGCCGAACCGGTCCTCGCGTGTCCCAGACACGAGAGCCTAGGATTGCGTTCACGGTCCTCGGCATTCACGTCGAGGTGCCATCGCGTGCGAGGTGCGAGCGTTGAAGCTACCCGTGAATCACGACACGACGTTGCCATTGCCCAACGGCTGGTTCTGCGTTGCTTGGTCGAAGGATTTGGTCGCGGGTGAGGTGCGGAGAGTTCGCTACTTCGGCGAGGAGCTCGTTCTCTTCCGCACTCGCGCCGGCAAGGCCGTCGCGTTGAACGCGTACTGCGCCCATCTCGGGGCGCATCTGGGGCAGGGTGGGCGGGTACTCGGCGAGCGGATCCGATGTCCCTTCCACGGCTGGGAATTCGGTGCCAGCGGGCGCTGCGAGTCGATTCCCTACTGCGACTCGATCCCGCAGCGTGCCCGCCAGAAGTCCTGGCCGGTGCTGGAGCGCAACCGCATGATCCTGGTGTGGCGCCACGCCGAGGACGAGCCGCCCTCGTGGGACGTGCCGGAGATGCCGGAGATCGGCGGGGAAGGCTGGACCGAACCGATCATTCACGAAGTCGAGGTCGGCGTGCACATGCAGGACATGGCCGAGAACAATCTCGACCCGCAGCATTTCCTCTACGTCCACCACGGCCCACCCGAGGACGAGGTCGAGATCGACTACGGCGAGGGTGGACGCTTCCTGCGGGTGCGCAGCAAGCACACCAACGACACGCCTTACGGCAAGTTCACGGTGGATCTGGAGCGCGACACCTGGGGCCTCGGGCTGACCTCGGTGCGCATGATGGGCTTCGGCGAGAAGGGACTGCTCATGTACACCTCCACCAGTCCCATCGACGAGCATCGCTGCGTCTCGCGCTGGCTCATCACCGTGGGCGAGGACTTGGCCGACACCGTCGGTGCCGAGTTCTTGCCGTGGGCGATCGAAGGGGTGAAACAGGACATCCCGATTTGGGAGAACAAGATCCACCGACCAGATCCGGTGCTCTGCAAGGCCGATCGGGAGCTGGCCGAGTTCCGGAAATACGTGAAGCAGTTCTACTCGCGCCCCGTGACCGAGGCCGCTGCTCGCCCAGCCGCACCAGCCAGCGCCGCTGGCACGCGTGAGCGAGCCTCGGCGCCAACCCTCGAGCATCGAGAAGCGGAGGGCCACGCATGAGCCAACCCAGCGATCGTTACCTCGTCATCTCCTCCGACTGCCACGCGGGGCTGCCGGGGGCCAAGTACCGCGAATGGGTGGACCCCGAGTACCGCGAGATGTTCGACGTCGCGTTTCCGATCCAGGAAGCCGAGGTCGCGCGGCTCACGCGCAAGTTCATGCCCGACGAGTTCAAGGAGGCGTGGCGGCGCGATACCGGCGACGGCTGGCACGGGGCGTGGGACTCGGCGGAGCGCAATCGCCAGCTCGACGCCGACGGCATCGCAGGCGAGGTGATCTTCCCGGACGGCGTCAACGACGGGAACCTGCCGCCCTTCGGCGCCGGGCTCACGCTGCCGCCCGAGGTGCCGAGCGACCTCATCTGGGCCGGCGCCAAGGCCCACAACCGCTGGGTTGCGGGTTTCTGCCAGGAAGAGCCCAAACGCCGCGCCGGCATGGCGGTGATCCCGCTGGCGCACGACCCCGTGCGCGCCGTCGAGGAGATCCGCTGGGCCCGTGCCAACGGGCTGCGCGGCGTCTTCATCGGCCCGATGTGGGGCAAGCACGAGCCCTACCACTCACCGGTCTACGAGCCGGTGTGGTCGGTATGCGAAGAGCTCGACATGCCGATCAACGTTCACGGCGGCGCGGCGCCCACCGAGGACTACGGCGACCACCCCGGCAACATCGGCATCTTCATCACCGAGGTCGCGTGGTGGTCGACGCGCCCGGCGTGGTTCCTGATCTGGAGCGGCGTCTTCGAGCGTCATCCGAAGCTCAAGTTCGTGATCACCGAGCTGGGCGCCTCGTGGGTGCCCGAGCTCAAGGCGCTCATGGATCAGCGCTTCGAGGCCAACCACTTCACCGCCAAGCTCGCGCCTTACCGCACCGAGCTCAAGATGAAGCCGAGCGAGTATTTCGATCGCAACATCTGGGTCGGCGCCTCGGTGACGAGCCGGGTGGACGTGGAGATGCGGCATCGCATCGGCGTGGATCGCATGATGTGGGGTAGCGACTTTCCACATCCCGAAGGCGCGTGGCCGTACACGCGCAAGTTCATGGCCGAGTCGTTCCACGACATCCCCGACCACGACGTCCGGCAGATGCTCGGTTTCACCGCCGCCAAGGTCTACGGCTTCGACGTCGAGGCGCTGGCGCCCTTGGTCGCCAAGATCGGCCCGCGGCCGGGAGACCTGAGCCTGCCTGCCGACGAGCGCCGTGCGGCGTCGGCTGGCTGAACGGTTGCGCTGGCGCGCCGTTCGTCGTCCAATTCGCAGGAGGAGAGATTCACTCATGGCACGATTGCGTTACGCGAAGTCGAACGAGCAACTCGCCGAGGCCCGCGCGGCTGGGCCCGGGTTCCTGCGCAGCGAGGTGCGCTCGATCCGCGCCATCTACGAGACCGATCCCGAGCTGATCGCCGCGGTGCTGCCGCGTCCGCTTCAGCCGGCCTCGCGTCCTGAGGTCCACGTGATCGTGAGCGACGTGACGATCCACCTGCCCGGCGACATGACGTTTCCGCTCGGCGCAGGGACGTTCGCCGTCAGTTGCACGTGCGATGGCGTCGCGGGCTTCTACCCGATCACGATGCCGATGACGACCGAAGGCGCGGTGGTGGCGGGCCGCGAGATCTACGGCGAGCCCAAGAAGCTCGCGGAGATCACGCTCAGCGAGGAGGACGGCGTGCACGTGGGGCGAATCACCCGCATGGGGATCACCTATGTCGAGCTACGCGGGCGTCCACTGCGGGAGCAGAAGCCGACGGATCGCATCGATCGGGCGTTCACGTTCAAGGTTCTGCCCTCACCACCTCCGGGGCAGGGCTTCGATGTCGACCCGCTGCTCTGTGAGCTCGAATGGACGCTCGCGATGGCGACGAGCACCGTGCTCGACGGCGAGGTGATCCTGTCCGATTCCCCGTTCGACCCGGTGGCCGACCTGCCGGTGCGCAGGGTGGTGACGCTCGAGCTCGAGGTCAGTGACGCCGAGTCGGGCGGCAAGGTGCTGAAGCCGGTGAAGGGCGAGTGGCTGCTACCTTTCCTGCACCAGCGCTACGACGATCCGATGTTCCCCGGGCTCGAAGTGGCGGTGGCGGCGGAGCAGGCAGCATGAAGGAATTCGCCGGTAAGGTCGCAGTGATCACCGGCGGCGCGAGCGGCATCGGCCGCGCCATCGGCGAACGGCTCGCGCGCGAAGGGGTGAAGCTGGTGCTGGCCGACGTCGAGCCGGGTGCTTTGGATCGCACGGTCGCGGAGCTGCGCCGCGCGGGTGTCGAAGCGACCGGTGTGGTGACCGACGTGCGTAAGCCTGCCGCCGTCGAAGCGCTCGCGCAGAAGACGCTCTCCACCTACGGTGGGATCCACCTGGTGTTCTTGAACGCCGGAGTCGGCACCGACGAGACCCGGCAGATGCTGTGGCAGTCGCCGGAGAACGACTGGCGCTGGGTGCTCGACGTCAACCTCTTCGGTGTGCTCAACGGGGTCAAGACGTTCGTGCCGATCCTGCTCGACCGTGGCGAGGAGGCGCACGTCGTCAACACCTCGTCGGGAAACGGGGGGCTCTTCCCGCTGCCGACGACCCCCATCTACGCGTCCGTGAAGGCCGCGGTCACGTGCGTCTCCGAGGTGCTCCACGCGCAGCTCCAGATGACGGGCGCACCGGTCAAGGCGAGCGTGCTCTTCCCCGGCCCTCACCTGGTGCGCACCAACATCTTCACCGCACACCGCAACCGTCCCGCAGACGCGCCCTACGAGCGCGAGCCCGATGCGCCGCCGCCCACGTTCGACGAGATCAAGGTCATGATCGAGAGCGCCGGGCTGCCGTTCGCGGTGACCGAGCCCGCGGAAGTCGCCGAGCTGGCATTCCAGGGGATTCGCGAGGACCGCTTTTGGCTGATCCCCGCGAGCGACGACAACGACGCCCGGGTGCGCGAGCGAATGGAAGGCATCCTCGCGCGCGAGAACCCGCCGCTGCGCTTCATGTAGCGCAGCCTCATTCGAGGCCGCGATTGCGAGCGCAGCCGCGGATCCGACTCGGAGTGGTTGCCCCCGCGGCCGGCGGCGCGATGGGCCTTTGCGGCGCGCGCCCCGCGGCCCACGCGCTCGGTCGCGACTCCTGCCAGCGTGTGGTTGGCGCCGCGCTCGGGTAACGTTTCGCGTCAGGACGGAGCTCGGTGCTCGTCGATCCCAACCCCGAACACCTTCAACGGGTCTGGAGGCTTGCGATGCAGATGAAACGTGTTCGAGCCGTGCTGATCGCGCTTTCCACTGCAGCCGTCGCGACTGCCGCTCGCGGCGACACGCCCGCGGCGAAGCCCACCGACCAGCAGCTCGTCGCCAGCGCGCTGACCGCGGCGCCGGCGAACGTCGGCAAGAACGCCACCATCGTCGCGATGGAGGCTGACGGCTCCATGCGGACCCTCAAGACTGGCACCAATGGTTTCACGTGCATGCCCGACAATCCCACCACCCCCGGGCCCGATCCCATGTGTTACGACGTCAACGCCAGCGGCTGGGTGCACGCGTGGATGCACCACCAACCGCCGCCGGCGGGCAAGGTCGGCTTCATGTACATGCTCGCGGGCGGCACCGACGCCAGCAACACGGATCCGTACGCCACTGCGCCCAGCGCCGGCAATCACTGGATCGAGACCGGGCCCCACGTGATGATCGTCGGTGCCGACGCGTCGTTCTACGATACCTATCCGAAGAGCGCCGATCCGGACACCTCGGTGCCGTACGTGATGTGGGCGGGAACGCCGTATCAGCACCTGATGGCGCCCGTGAAGTGATTCCGTGCTTCTGCGCGCGGGGACGTTGCTGCGCGCGCGGGCGTTGCGGGCTCAGCCGCGTTCCGGTGCTGCGAGCCGCCCCGGCCGATCCGGCACCGGCTTTCGCTCGTCGAGCCAGTGGCGCAGTGCGAGGATCGGGTGCGTGAGGAGCAGCCGTGGTCCGGCGTAGCGCATCACTGCGCGGATCTGCGCACGGATCTTGGGCTGGTAGCAGTGGATCGGGCAGTTCGTGCAGGCCGGTTTCGCTTCGCCGTACGGGCAACGCTCGAGGCGCCTGCGGGCGTACGTGGTGAGCTCGTCGCAGCCGGTGCAGAGCGCCCGCGTGCGCGTGTGATGGTCGCGGCAGAAGCGCGCGATCAACACGGCGATCGTGCGGAGCTCGCGCTCGCGGCGCGGCGGCAGCGACGGGGATTCAGCGTTCACGACACCTTCAACATGCCACGCCGGCGGGCGATCGGCCGAGCTCGCGGACTCGCGATCACGGCGCATTCGGAAGTCGTGCGAGGGGGATGCGGGCGCGCGTGCGCTCGTTGCAGCGCGCGCAGAAACCGTGACCGCGCAGGTCCAGGCTTTCCACGTTCGGCACGAAGCTCATGATGCAGCCGCGGTCGGGACAGTGCTCGAGACCGGCGACGTGGCCTAGCTCGTGAAGGATCTCGGTGACGGCGCGAAGCGCGGTGAGCGCGGGGTCCGGGGGAGATCCGTAGAACTCGGGACCGAGCCGCGCGATCGAGACCAGCGCTACGTGGCC
>CAYVDO010000408.1:0-7004 GCA_964450125.1 uncultured bacterium | reverse complement strand
GACCCGCGCCGTTCTCGATGCTGATCTTCCGCCCGGGAAAGTCGCGAAAGAACGGCTTATCCCGGTGATGCTCCCACCAGCGCACGTCGGCGAAGTAGAGCGCATCTGCCCACGGCGCGAGCAGGTAGTTGTCGTTGATGACGATCGCGCGGCAACCGTCGCGCTCTCGCCACGCCTTGACCGCGTTGACCTGGTCGAGCGTGAGGCTCGGACCAGAGGCAATACAGACTGCGGTATAGCCGACCCATTCCGGGTCGATGCGGCCGATCATTTGATGCTGACCGGCCCCTGCTTGGTTGGCGCCGGGGCGTCTCTACCGCGTTCACCCTGCCGCACGATCAACTGCCAGTCGGGAGACTCTCCGGGCTTCGCGGTCGTCGATGCAACCCGGCAGTGCCACGTCGAATTCGAGCGAGTCACGCAGTCGCCGTGCTCGTAGGTCTGTTCCTTCCAGAGACCCCGGTGCAGCATGACCGGCAGCGTCACCGTCTTCTCGTGCTTGGTTCCGTCCGTGAGCAACGAGCGCACGGTGAACGATCGCTCGCCCGTGTGCTCGATCTCAAAGCCCGCCACGCCGTTCACGATGACGTCAAAGCCTGCGCCATTGGTTCGCACCAGCCCGCCGGCATGGCGTGCGTACACGCCGCTCGGATAGGTCTTGCCGTCCTCCAGCATCGGGAGAATCGACAGCTCGACGGCATCGCGACCATCACGCCCGTCCTTGCCGATACCGTTCTCGCCATCCTTCCCCCGCAGCGATTCGAGCCATTGAAGCTCGGTGCCGGCGAAGCCTTTCTCGACCGCCAGCGCGTAGGCGTCTTTGCCGTCACGTCCCGGAGCGCCTTCGAGGCCTTTCTCGCCCTGCGGGCCGGGCAAGCCGTCAGCGCCCTTTTCGCCGGCCGGACCCACTGGACCGGCTTCACCTTGCGGGCCGGGCGGCCCAGACTCACCTTGCGGCCCGACAGCGCCGTCCATGCCCTTTTCGCCGGCCGGACCCACTGGACCGGCTTCACCTTGCGGCCCAATATCTCCGCGCGCACCGTCAATGCCTTTCTCGCCGCGCTCGCCCGGGTCGCCTTTCGGTCCTGCGGGGATAGCTTTGATGCGGTCGTCCAGCAACACGAGTTGCTTCGCTAGGTCGTCGACCAAATTGTCAAACCACGACTTGCACGTTCCGAGCAGTTCAGCGGCAACGGCCTTTACGTCCATCATGCCGCCCTTTTCTGTTGAATCGACTTCATCCGGTCCGAGAGATCGATCGGCTGAAGATCGTCACGACGAGCCACATCTTTGATCGCAACCAAGAGCGCACCAATGCCCTTGGCAGGGTCTTCTGGATCATCCTCTGCAGCTACTGGCGGATCCTTGGGCGGGTCATTGGAGGCAGGCTTCGCCGTTCCAAACGGATCCGCCTGCGCATCGCGCTTGGCGAGCGCCTCCAAGCTAAAGTTCTGCTGCTGCAGATAGCATGTATCGCCACCCTCGACTGGCGGCAAGTTCTCGCGGAGTCGGCCCTCGTTCGGCGTGAGGTGTCCGGCTCGAGCAAGTATCTCGGCCGTCTCTGCACGAGTCTTCGGATCCATGCGGAGCAGTCCGGACAGGTCGAGCTCGACGCAGTAGTCCTCCTTCATGACGACCTCGTCGGTCATCAAGCGCTCGAAGGCCTCGATGTGCGGCTTCAGCGCCTCGTCGTAATACTGCTGATTGAGGGCCGCGATATTGCTAAACGTCGGCATCGCGCCGACTTGGATCTTGTGCAGCGGGACGTGGAAGCACCTTGCCACATCCTCGACGGCCCACTTGAGCTGCTCGACGAGCTGTGACTGCTCCGCCGGAATGGTCATCGGGCCGTACTTCGCATCGCCGCCTGTAACGAGCAGGCGACCCAAATTCGCCCCCGAGAAGTTGTCCTCGAACTGCTTCTTGAGCAGTGCTAGCTGGTCGTCGCCGACCTTTCCGGGAAAAGCGAGGTGCCCGGACGGCCGGCTCATGTTGGCGAAGAAGGCCTCCGAATTTGCCTGGATGCGGATGGCCTGAGTTCCAGAGGCGGCGGCGGCATAGATCGGCGGCACGCCGACGAGCGGATGCCACATGCAACACGTCCGATCGTGGATCACTTCGGATGCAGGGAGCGCGGCCTCGCCATACGGAATCCGCGCGAGTTGATCGCCGGAGAACTGGTAGTACACCTGACCGTCGCTCGCGATGAGCGGCTTCACCAGACGAGGATCGACCGGATACAGTGCGACCACAATGCCGCGGGCGTCCCGGTCCTTGATGGCGTAGGCGTTGCCGTAAAGCAGCTTGCAGACGACCCACCATTCCAGGAACTGAATCCAGTTCATGTAGGGGTTCGGGCGTTTGATGAGCGGCAGGTATGGCGACCTCTGATCCGAAACCTCGACCGTCGTGCCGCCCTTCCCGGGCTGCATCAGCATCGGCCGCAGAATCGAGATGTCGCTCGACACGCGACTCACGCAGGCGTAGATCGGGGAGAACTTCGTTAGGTTCTCGGTCGACTCCGTGGCAATGTGCCGCTGATACGAACCGCTGAAACCTTCCATCAACGGACCGAGGAAATAAGAAACTCCGCGAACGGGCGCAAAGGACACGGTGGTGCCCGCTTGCTTCTCCCGCGCGAAGAACTCCCGGCCGAAGATTTTCAACTATTGCGCCTGCATGTCCCGGGTCTTGTACTTCCCGGCCTTGCGAATCCGCGCCTCGGCGTCGGTGATCGCGCCCTTCTCCGCCGTGCCGTCGTCCTCGCGGGCGAGCTTGGCGAGCGTCAACGCATGCGCGTCGGTGTCGTTCAGCGCCTCGAAGCGCTGCCCCCGCTGGACCGTTTCTCGGCCGTAGGGATAGACGAACTCTTGCAGAGCGATGAGCGTTTTCATTTCATGTCCTTGGGAATGCGCCCGAGTTGCCCCGGGCGCATTGTTGCCGTTACGCGTACAGCGCGTTGCGGATGTACTGGACGGCGACAGAGCGGCGCTTGGTCCAGTTGATGTAGCGAACAGCCTTCATCGCCACCGAATGCGTTTGGAACATCGAGACCATCGTGGTCGCCGCGGTGGAGCCGGTCGACGTGTTGGTCGGGTTGTCCAGCATCTGGATGGAGGCCTCGCGGCTCACGTCGATCATGACCTGGCCTTCATCGGCCAGGAACACTTCCGGCGCGTTGATGGCGATGATCATGTTGCCGAAGTCCGGCGAGCCGGTGATGGCCCCGACGTACCGCGACACCACCACGCGGAAACCGAACAGCGTTCCACCACTGGCGGACATGGTCGGGAACTGAGGCAGACCCAACGACGTGACCATCAGCGACAGAGCCAGCGCAGTCCGAGGTGCCATCACGAGCGTGATCGCCGAGATATCGACGTCCGCATCCGTGATCGTGCCCATGATGTACTGGATGTCCGCAGACAACGCGGCGTAGTTCGTGCCCGAAGCAGCCCGCGCCGTTGCAGCGTAGGTCAGCGAGGCGGGCTGGATGTTCGTCTGCCCGCCTTGGTTCGGGTCGATCAACGACGTGTCGGAGATCGCTGCCACCGCGTTCGCCAGGTCGTTGCGGATCAGGACTTCCGCAGACGGCGAGGACGACTTGATGAGCTCGTCATCCAGCGCAGTCAGGCCGGCGGCCTTGGTGATCGCCAGCGAGGTCGACGACGTGGTGCCCTTCGACATCGGAATCGGCGCACCTTGACCCACCCAGTAGCCGGTCGTGCCGCCCGTCTGCGAACCCATGCGGACGTTGAACGGCACACGGCGCCAGTTTCCGATCTGGCCGATGATGGTCATCGGGCGCAGATACTCGATGAACTCGTTGGCAAGGTTCTGCGCGTAGACGAGTTCCGAGGCCCAACCAGCGGTCGTGGTGTCACCCGCAGCCACCGCAGCCTTGGTGAGCTGGATCAGGCCTTCGCGTTGATCCGCCCAGCCCTTGTGCTGCTTGATGATCTCTTCGGCGTGCAGCGGATTGCCTTCGGCGAGGTACATGGCCTTGGCGAAGCGCGCGAAGCCGATGCCTACGGGCAGGTTCGATTTGACGGTGATGACGCCGCCGTTCGGACGAGCAGGAATCTCGGTGCCCTTCTCTTCCTTCGCGGGGGTCGCGGTCTGCTTGTTGCGCTCGATGAGCGCCTTCAGCCGAGCGATGTGCTCGCCGACTTCCTTGGTCTCGCCTTCCAACTGCGTGAACTCGGTCTTCTCTTCGTCGGTGAAGGTGCGGCCTTCTTCGGCTGCCTTCTCCATGAGTTCGTCCATGCGCTGCTGGTCGGCAACGGCCTTCGCCTCGAATGCGGCGAGTTGTTCCTGGTAGGTCTTCTTCATGATGGTGTCCTTGGGACGTTTCGATTGCCCGGGGACACCCGGAAGAGATTTCAGTCGGACGACGCGCGAGCCTGCGGAGGCGCCGGACACGGCGCGCAGGTGCTCTTGGTCGATCGACTTGATGGAGGTGATGGAGCAGTCGGCGTTGGCCGGCACCGTCACGGCCGAGAGCTCGAGCCAGTCCCACTTCGTGAAGTGGTAGCCGTAGGTGCCGTTGATGTGCGCCGACTCGATCGGGCTGAAGCCGATCGACAGGCCGCGAACGAGGCCTGCCTTGATCAGCGCCCAGGCCTTGTCGATTTCTTCGGTGACGCCGGCCGCAGCCATGCGCACGCGGACACGAATGCCGGCCGCGGAAGTCTTCACTTCCTCGACCCAGCCTATCGGCTCGCTGTGTCGGTGCTGCCAAAGGAACGGGAGCGGGAGCTTGTACTGCGCCCCCTCCGGCTCGACGACGTCTTCATAGCGGTCGGTCGCGGGCGTGCTGGCGATGCCCTCGATGATCCGCTTGTCCTCGTCGACCGCCTTGAACTCGATCGTCGACCATGCGCGCTTCAACATTCCGGGCTCTCCAAATGAAAAGCCCCGCGACGGTTTCCCGTGCGGGGCTTGGTGAGTTGCTTGCTGCTTAGATGAAGAAGACTTGCGGCGTTGCTTCTGGCTCTGGGTTGAGTTGCATCAACGAGACGGCATCGAACATCGCCATCAACGGATCGATCTTGGCCGAGCCAGATGCGGCTTTCGTAATCACAATCGCATTGCCTTTCGGCTCGACCTTGGCGTTACCAGCACACCAGGCCATCATACGTTGCCCGCCGTGAAGAATCCCGCCCTCGGCAAGCTTTCGCTCGGATGTCTTGATGGCACCGGTCAGTTTCCAGCCTTGCGAGATGCCGACGATCTTCTCTTGCGGCACCCCGGCCGCGACGAGCGCATCCAGAATCGCGCCGATCCCGTGAGCATCGACGCCAATCTTGTCCAGCTTCCCAGAGTCATTGACCCGACCGCAGATGTCCGCGACTTCGTCCACGTCGTCACCAATGCGCTCGACGAGCGTGAGGTCTCCGTCTTCAGCAAAGTCCCGAAAGCGCTCGGCCTCCTGCTTTCTTCTCTCAAGGACTGACGGATGCGCCCAAGCGTGCGTCCAGACCCACCACTCGCCAGTCGCCTTGTCGCGACCAATCACGCACAACCCCAGGAGGTCGTCCAGTCCACCGCCGTCTATCCCTACATCGACTACGTCGCAACGTGCGAGCAGCTCGTCCAGAGTGAAAGCAGGCCTTGCCTGGTCTTGCCAGAAGTCCGCGCCGGCCCATCGATCAGACCGAAGCGCAAGGCCGATCTCGACATTCAGGTGCTTGGCGAAGAACCCCGCCTGCGACTCGATCCCGTCGTTCTGCGCCTTCATCGCCTCGCGATCGAGGAACTCGCGATCGACCGACGCGCCGAGATTCGGATTCGTGACGTAGAAGTGTTTTGGGTCGAGGAATGACTTCTCCTTGACCATCTGCGGCGGATATTCGTACAGCACCGGGAGGAATCGCTTGTCCTCGATGCGACCGTCCCGAACGCCGCGGGCGTACAGGAGTTTCTGCCGAAACACCCCGGCCGGCGCATTGTCGGACTGCGTCGTCAGAAAGATCGTGAAGCCTTCCGGTCGAGAGGCAAGCCCACCGCAGGCCTCGCGCAGCATGTTCTCCGCGTTCGGCTGCTTGCCGAAGAGCCAGAGCTCATCCACCAGCACACCGGTCGCCTTCTTGCCGCCGACCGTTTCGTTATCCGCGGCGACGACTTTCAGAGACGACTTGTTGACCCGATGCGTGATCGTTCGATAGTGCTCTTGCACCAGGAACAGGTCCGACAGTTCCTCGTCGTTGCGAACCATGTCCCGAGCGGGGACGAACGAGTTGTTCGCGATCTCGATCGTCGGCGCCAGAATCAGGAACTCGGCCGATGCTCTCCAGTTGCGGATCAGCGCGGTCAGCATGATGCCGGCGGCGAGCGTCGACTTCATGTTCTTCTTCGAAACGCAGAGGAAGAACTCGGTGATCAGACGGCGACCGATCTCGGCGTTGTAGGCGCCGAAGACCGAAGAGACGAACTCGGCCACCCACGGCCGGCAGATTTCGCCCATGGTCGGCGTCCCCTGGACATCCGCCACGCGCAGCACGTTGAAGACCGACAGCGCGGACTTTGCCTCAGCGGGAAATAGCGGGCCGAACGGGATCAGCGACTTACCAGCAAGAATCCGGCGCTCCCAATCCGGGCATGCTGTCGTCCACTCCGGAGACTTTCCGGAGCGCTTGCGTGGCATCTCAGTGCTTGGTGTTGTTCACGACCAGGCGAGGCGGCGCAGCTGGTGCGAAGCGGTTGCTCGCCGCATCCTTCGCGGCCTTGTCCTTCGCTTCCTTCTTGCCGCTTTCACCGGGCTTCTGGTGGACGTATGGCGCAGCCGAGATGGCCGCCTGCATTCGGATGCGAACGTCCACCTCGGGATTCTTCATCACGGACAGCATGAACGTCAGCGGATCTTCGCCGGCCGGGACAGCCAGCGCTGCCTTTGCCGCCTTTGACTTTCTGCCGGCGCCAGGACGCGCGCCGCCGCTTCGTCCTTTCACGCCGGCCATCTCAACCTCGAAATTTCAAATTGTGGGAAATTTTGTCCCGATGGG
>CAYVDO010000407.1:0-7026 GCA_964450125.1 uncultured bacterium | reverse complement strand
GTCCTGCGCCAGCGATCGCTTCGTTCCACGCCGCTGTCGCGTCCGTCGGCTCGTGGCGCCGCGCCAGAAACTCGCGTGCGGCAGTCGCGAGCAGACGACTTCGCGAAACGTGCATTCGTTTTGCGCAGGCATCGATCGCATCGAAGAGATCGTCGGGTAGCGAGATGGCGGTCTTCATCGCTTCGAGTATTACCAGTATTACTCGTGGCCCATCGAGTGGGCCGCCCGAGGCAGCGACCCCGTCTTCGCAACGTTCGTACCGTCGATCTGTCACGCGCGACGTGGCGGCTGCCGCGCCACCGCCTACCCGACGTGTGCCGCCACTTGCGCATTCCGCGCGCGCATCACGATCCGATGTCTGACGCCGAGGCGTGCGCGCAGATCGTGCTGGCGGCGGGTGCTGATCGCGGGGCCTGACCCGGGACGGCGAGTCTCAGGTGGAGGCGCCTTTGGCGCGCTCGGCGCGGGCGCGTCGGGCGCTGGCGAGATCCGCGGGCGCCGATCGTTGCGGCGATTTCGTGCTGGCGGCGCCGCGTCGCGCCTTGCGGCGGTCTTCGTTGAATTCGATCTCGTTCAGGAACCGGCCCATCCGTCGCAGGTACGTGCCGCGGTCCAGATGGATGATGTGGCTGCCGGGGAACCAGTGGATGCGGCAGCGTCCCCAATGGTCCCAGAGCAGCCGCGAGTGTTTGGGCGGCGCGAGCCGATCGCCGACACCACCGATGATCATGAGCCGCTCGCGGTCGAGCACCGGCGGGTAGGTGAGCGGGCTGGTGACCGCCAGCGCCTTCCGCACTTTCTTGATCGAGGTGCCGGTGACGAGCATGGCGGTGCGCATGATCGAGCCGATGGGCTCCCATTCGAGCACCAAGTCCGCGAGGCTCGCGAGCGGCACGTTGGGGACCGCGAACTTGAGCCGTGGCTCGGTGGCGGCGAGGAGCGCCGAGGTGAAGCCTCCCAGACTGATGCCGGTGACGCCGATCTGTTCCACTCCGCGCTCGTTTTGGAGCCAGCTCACGCAGGTGCGGATGTCCATCACCGCCTGGCCGAAGGCCTCGTTCACCCACGAAAGCCCGCCCGAGAAGAATCCCTGTCCGCTCACGAGCGAGCCGCGTCCTTGGCGGCGTCCATGGAAGGGCAGCGTCACCAGCAGCACGTCGCAACCGATGCCATAGAACCAAGGCAGCGCGAACATCCACTGGTTGATCCAGTAGGGCTCCGCGCCGAAGCCGTGGACCGCGATGATCGTGGGGCGTGGCCCGTGCTTGTGGCGCCAGTGGCGGGCGCGGGCGACGGCGTTGGTGCGATGCGAGAGGTAGCGCTCGCGGATGCGCTCGTTGAGCGGCACGTAGGCACTCTCGAAGCTCAGGTCCTCGCACGTGCCGCCGCGAGCGCGGAACGCGGTGATTCCGGCGCGCTCGGCATGGACCTCGACGGTCGCGGGTGGCTCGCGGAAGAAGCCGCTCGCGTCGTGGCGTTCGGCGATGGGCTCGTAGAGGCGGCGTTCGTCGAGCATCTGCCTCAGCGCCTTGGGGCGATAACCGACGGGCACGGTTAGCGGAGTGAGGATCGCCGCCATGGACGTCCGGAGCAGCACGTCGAGGGCGGCGGTGGCGCGCACCTGCACGAGATCGCGCAAGCCCAGCTCGAACCCTTCGGGGCGCTCGTGGAAGTTGCTCTCGAGGTGATCCCACCACGGCCCCTCGGGCATGATCGACGGCGCGTGCAGGATCGAGTCGTGTGCGATCCTCGAGACGACGGACGACGTGGACATGGGCGCCCTCCCGGTGAAAGGTCGTTGACGCGATGCAGGTCTCGCTCGAATCGGTATCGGGATTCAAGATGTCGAGAGAGGGCGATTCTCAGGCTCGGCGCGCGCAGATCGCGGCGGCGCTGCTCGCCCTCGCGTTTGCTCTCGTCGTGGTCACGCCGCTCTGTGGCGCGCTCTTTCGGTGTGGCTGCACGTGGCCCTGGGCGGGCCTCGATCGCGACTGCAACGTCCACGATCCCGGCGATCCCGCGCATTGCCCGTGGTGCGTTCATCCGCGGGTCGCGGCGACGACGTTCGCCGTTTCCGCGGCGCTCGGCGTCGTCGCGGCGTGGGGAGTGCCGGTGGCGCGTCGGCGTCCCCGGCTCGCGCTGCCGGTGCGCACCGGTGTGGGCGTGGCCGTGTACGCGCTGGCCTCGGCGATCGGCGCGTGGTGGATTGCGCGCGAGGTGGGTTATCCGCATTTCCTGGGGCGGTGACGCCAGCGCCGGTCGACGCGGGTGCGGTCGCTCGTCGGTGTCAGCGCCTGGCGCGATCGGCGTCGTAGCGGGTCAGATACCACGCGTGCATCGGTGCGCATGCGGGGGCGGCGTCTCCGGCGCGCCGGGTCACGAGTGGCGCCGTCGCGGGCGCATCGCGGCAGTCGACGAGCTCGATCAGCTCGCTTGCGGTGGCCCCCGGCACGTGCGCGATCGAGGGACGCGACGACACCAACCAGAACCCGCCGGCACGCAGCACGTCGGGCCACGCGAGAGGTGCCTGGGCCGCGCGCATCGTGAGCTCGGAGGCCCGGGCCGCTCCGGGCCATTGGCCGATCACGAGCCGTGGCTCGTAGAAGCGCGCCATCGATATCAGTTGGTACGTCGCGCCGAACACGGGACGATCGAGCGACGCGAGGTGATGCGCCAGGCGGTCGAAGCCGTGGGTCTCGCGCAGCACGCGGTCCTGGCCGATCGGGATCGGCAACCACGGTAGGCGCGCGTGCACCAAGAGCAGGCTCAGCGAGAGCCCGTTCACCAGCGCCGCCGCCACGAAACGGCGCAGGCTGCGGGCTGCACGCGGCGCGAGCAACGCGGCTGCGCTCACCACGTAGGGTGCGGGCCAATGAAGCTCGGCGCGCGAGAACAGGCTGGCGATCAAGAACACCCCCAGCGGCACGATCGTCGCCGCCATCAGCAGCGGGCGTACGCGCAGGTCGACGGCGCCACCGCCGTGCAGGGTGTCGTCGGTGGTTGGATGCTCGTCACGGCGCGCCCACCCCAGCGCCACGCCGGCGAGCGGTACCAGCAGGCATCCCCACAAACCCAGCTGGCCGCCGACGTAGTCGCGGACGCGACCCAAGGGCTTCCGCCACGAACGCTCCGCGGGAGGCCGTTGGTGGTAGCGCGTGTCCGCGGGACTCAGCGCAGCGCTCAGCGCGGCCTCTGGCCCGCTTTCGCGCGGTGTTTCGGCCTCGGGGAGCAGATCGATTTCGTCGGTGGTCACGCGGTGTGCGCCGGTGAGTCCGTGACCGAGCTGGAACGCGATCGACTGCCAGGAATGGGTGGCGTTCCAGTGAAGCTGCGGGCTCCACACGAGGAACGCGAGCAAACCGCCGAGATAGGGCCAGCGCGTCGCGAGCGCGCGGCGATCGGAACGCCACATCGCCCACAGGAACACGGGGCCGAGCAGAACCGTCGGGTACTTGCACCACAAGCCGAGGCCGGTTGCCACACCGGCGCCGAGCCAGCGCTCGCGCGCTCCGCGCAGCGCGGACGCCGCTTCCGCGAGCGCCCACGTCCACACTGCGAGCAGCGGCGCGTCGGGTGTGGCGAGGAAGGCGAGCGGTAGCGCCACGAGTGAACCGAATCGCAGCGTCAGCGCCGCGCTGCGCTCTTGCGGCCGGTCGAGCCCGCACGCGTCGAGCAGACGCCGCATGGCGCCGATCGAGAGCACGGCCACCACCAGCGTGCCGAGGCGTGCGGCGAGGGCTGAGCCGGGAGCGAGACGAGCGGTTGCCGCGAGATACGCGACCGCCGGTGGATGGTCGAGATAGCCGCGCGCCGGATGCGCGCTCCACGCGACGTAATAGGCCTCGTCCATGACCACGGGCAGGATCGCCGCGGCCGCGAGCCACCAGCCCGCGAGCGCCAGCACGACCACGCGCGGTCGGATGCCGAATTCCTGGGAAGGGGAGGTGGGCATCGGTTCCGACCTGGCACGAGGCGCGAGAGCATCGTTTCCCACGACCGCGCTGGACAAGCGGCGAGAACGGCCCGCACCTCGGGCGCTCGCTCCCGGCGAAACCCCCGACCGAGCTGGAATTCCGAGCGATGGGACGCGAGCGCTTCCAGGTCGTTCTCGCGCCCTTGGGGCGCGTCGCAACGCCCGGAGCCCGCCCCGTTTCCGTCGCTGGGTCGGATGCGCGACGCTTGCGCGCACACCACGCGTGGGGACCGGAGAGACGTGAATGGTCGAGAGTGATGCTCACACGATCGCGACGTCGCCGCCCGCGATGCCGAACCGCGTCGAAGGCGCACAGCGCGACGCTGCTGCGTCGGTCGCACAGGCTGCGGACCGATGTCTCGCGTGTGCGGGCGAGATCCAGCATCGGGCCGTCGTGCTTCCCGCCGGGTCGTATTCGTCCTGCCCGAGCTGCGGGCTCGAATCGCTCGATCCGCTGCCCACGGAGCTCGACACCGCGCGACTCTTCGATCGCGGTTACTTCACCGGCGAGATACCGGGCGGGTACGCGGATTACGATGCCGACCGTGCGCTCCACGAGGCGAACGCTGCTGCACGCCTCGCGCTGATTCGGCGCTACCTCGGTGAGGCGCCTGCGTCGGTTCTCGACGTCGGCTGTGCCAATGGGCACTTCCTGGCAGCCGCTCGGGAGCAGGGCGCGAACGTACACGGTGTCGATCTGTCACCGTGGGCGCGAGCGGAAGCGGCGCGCGCGTACCAGCTCGACGTGGCGGCCTCACTCCCGGAACTGGTGACCGGCCAACCCGGCGCCTTCGCCGCGGTCACGTTCTTCCAGTCGCTCGAGCACATGCCACGCCCGGACGAGGCACTTGCCGCGGCGCGCGCGTGCATCCACCCACGCGGAATTCTCGTGATCGAGACCTGGGACTCGGAGAGCGCGATCGCTCGCCTTCAGGGGAAGTCGTGGCAACAGCGCAACCCGCCAACGGTCATCCACGTGATGTCGAGACGTAGCCTCGTTCGATTGCTCGATCGGTGCGGATTCGAGCGGGTCGAAATCGAACGCACGGCCAAGCTCGTGAGCGTCGGCCTGGTGTTGCACATCTTGGCCGACAAGCTCGTGTGGCTCCGCGGGCCGATCGAGTGGTTGAAGCGCGTGCGCTGGCTAGCGCGCCTTCGGCTCCGCTACCGCATGGGAGATCTGATCACGCTCGTGGCGAGACCCCGCGCCGGGGGCTGATCGACCGCGAGGTGCTGGCTGCAGGCGTTGTGACGCCACCGTCAGAAACGCGGTGCAGGCCGCGGTCGAAAGCGTGCCCGCGAGTCTGCGCCGGTGTGTTGCAGCGCACCTGCCAGCCGCCGACGGCGCGTGCGACTGCCTCACGCGATCGGCAACGATTTCGTGTTTCTAGTCGTTGGGGCCTGGTGCGGGACACGCGCTTGGGTGCTGCTGTGTACCGCGAGCGGTTTACGCCCCAGCGCTGGTGCGTATATGGCACGATTATTGCGAAAGCGCGCCGCCATGCCTACGTCCGACGCCGCTTCCGCTCCCGTCTGTCTCATTCGTCCACCCGCCGTCGAATCGTTTCGATTCGTCACGTCCGGCATCACGCTGCCTCTCGGCCTCGCGTACATCGCCGGCGCCGTGGAGGCGAGCGGCCGCCCCATCCACGTGATCGATGCGGTCGGCGAGGCGCCGCGCCACACCACCCGCTACTACAAAGGGTTCTTGGTCGGCCTGCCCCTCGAGGAGATCGTGGCGCGGGTCCCGCGCGCGAGCCGCGTCGTGGGGATCTCGGTGGTGTTCACCCACGAGTGGCCCGCCGTGGTCCGGCTGGTCGCGCTGCTCAAGAAAGCACGCCCGGATCTCTGCATCGTGCTCGGCGGTGAGCACGTCACGGCGATGCCCGAGTTCTGCCTCGCGGTCTCGAAGGCGGACTTCGTGGTGCTCGGGGAAGGAGAAGAAACGATCGTCGAGCTGCTCGCCGCGATCGATCTCGGCGGCCCATTCGAGGACGTGAGCGGCATCGGCTGGCGCCAAGGCGACGCCATCGCCGTGAACCCGCGCCGCGCCCGGAACCAGCGGGTCGACGAGATCCCGTACCCGGCGTGGGGCCACTTCGCGTATCGCGTCTACAGCGACCACCACTACATCGCGGCGATGGACACGCACCGCCTCAACCTGCCCTTGCTCGCGACCCGCGGATGTCCATACCAATGTACATTTTGCTCATCCCCCAACACCTGGTCCCCCCAATGGATCCCTCGCGATCCGCTCGAGGTGGTGGATGAGATCGAGCACCACGTCCGGACGTACGGTGCGTCGAGCTTCCCGTTTCAGGACCTCACGGCGGTGATCCGCCGCGACTGGATCGTGGCGTTCTGCAGCGAGATCATCCGTCGCGGGCTCGACATCCGCTGGCAGATGCCGTCGGGGACGCGCGCGGAGGCGGTCGATGCCGAGGTCGCCGATCTCATGAAGCGCTCGGGGATGGTGAGCCTCGCCTACGCACCCGAGTCCGGCTCCGAGGAAACGCGGCGCATGGTCAAGAAGCGCATGACCACCGAAGACCTGATGGCCAGCATCCGAGCGTCCTCGAGCGCCGGGCTCAACGTGGCGGTGTTCACCGTCATCGGGTTTCCCCACGACACGGCTGAGCGGCTCCGCGAGAACCTGGGCTTCGTGCGCGAGATCCGGGCGCTCGGGGTCACGGACCTCGCGGTGGGCTACTACTTCGCACTTCCGGCCACGGAGCTCTTCGACAGCCTCTACGACGCAGGCCGCATCCGTCTGGATGCGACGTATTTCGGTCACATCCTCCAGGGCGGCGACTTGATCCCTTCGGTGAGCCATTGCACCGAGCTGGGACGCCTCGCGCTGATGCGCTGGAAGTTCCAGTTGTATGCGACGTTCTATTCGGCGCGTGATGCGACCAAGCCGCGCACCGGCCTCGCCACGTCGCTGTGGCGAGCGGTGAGCGGGCTGTTCGCATCGAGTCACGACTCGAAGCTCCAGACCGTGTTCCGGAACGCGATGTTCGCGGGGTGGACGGAGATCCGGCTCGCGCTCACCC
>CAYVDO010000406.1:0-7030 GCA_964450125.1 uncultured bacterium | reverse complement strand
GAGCTGCTTCTGGCGTTCGCCTCATCATTCAAGCAACGGACATCGAGGAGGACTGATCGTGCAATGCCGACGAGCGAAGGCCATTTTCCTAGTCTTAGCGATTTCGGGATGCGGCGGCGGCGGCTCGAACATGGAGCCCGGTCCAGGACCGCAGCCACAGCCTGGACCAGAGCCGCCACCGATCACGAGGCATGCTCCCGCGCTCATCGCTCCTCAGATGTCAGCCGATGGATCGACGTTCGACCCCGGCTCGATCCGAGTGGTTCAGGATGGGACGGCAGACTTCTTCATCGAGTTCAACTTCGCGGATGACGACAAGGATCTGGCCAAAGCCCGCCTTTCGTACAAGCAGGTCAGCCGCGAACTCTTTGCGGATCTCACCGACTCGGCCACGGGTCTATCAACCGGGTCAGGTCGAATTCGGACGACCATTCCGACGACCGACCCAACCGGACGATACGACATCGACTTCTGGCTAGAAGATGCGACGGGACTGAAAAGCGGCATCTTCGGGCTGAGCTATCAGCTCGTATCACCGCCGCCCCCGCCGATCCCCGCAACGTCGATTGACGTTTCGGGACGGTTCCGCATCGGCTTCACGTCTGAGTTTGGGGGCGGTATGGATGACGACTACACGGTCAGCCAGGTCGGTGGTTCGAACCGCCTGGGGTGGTCAGCGGATTGCGATGATCCCGGCAACCAAATCAACTGCTTCCACATGGATGATGCGGCGGGCACGATCGGCGACTCGCCAGATGAAGGGCTCACATTCCCCTTCACCATGACAGATGGGCCTTGCCGTCGCATCACGGGTGCCTTCGTCTTCCAAGACGGCGAGCTGTTCATGAACGGTCACAAGAGCGAGACTGCGGAGTCATTCTGTGACTCGACACCGGACTTTCCGACCGGAGATTTCACAGGTCACCGAACATCTGGTGAATCCGCCCCTCCTCCGTCGCCAAGTCCGGACCCTGGACCGGACCCGGGACCAGACTGCTGCAAGATCTGTACGAAGGGAATGGCCTGCGGGGACACTTGCATCGATAGGGATGACTCGTGTCATGTCGGACCGGGGTGTGCCTGCAACGGGTAGCGCGGGTCGGTGAGGATCTCAGCGAGGAGGCGCTGTTCGAACCCGTCACGTGCCCGAGCGTTGATTCTGATGAATCCGCAACGGCATGTCCGCACGAAACTGAGGATCGACTTATGGGAGCAGAGCCTCTACACGGCCCGTGTCGCGCGACCGCATGTTCGAGCAATGTGCGGTACGTTCAAGGAATCGATTCGCGCTCGTGGCCGCCTTCGGGCTGTGGCGGCTCCTCCCACGCGCCGGGTCGAACGATCACGACCTGCTCACTTGGCCCGATGACGACGGCCCCCCGCCGGCGCTCCGGCGTGGGCATGCGCACGAACAGCGGCCCCCGGGATACCTTCGGCCTCTTGACGCCGCCGTTGAGCTCGGCCCACGTGCGCTGACGTCCCACTTCGATACCGAGCGCGTATGCCTCGTCCTCAGCGCGGCGCTCCCGTTCGCTCCAGCTCGCGCATCCGACTGTCGTGGCCAAAAGGGTCATGAGAACGCCGCGAAGGCGCGATCGGTTCATGTCGTGGGTCCTTTCTTGTGGGCGCACCGGTGCATTCAATCGGCTGCGCTAGGCAGCCGCTTCGCGCCGTACACCTCGGGCGCCGTTCGGATGATGCTCCGCGAGCCACGCCACCGCGACCCGCATGTCGCCCCGGTGGCGATCGAGCGCCGCCTCGAGCGCCCGCATGTCGTCCGCTTCGGTGGCGCAGAGCCAGTAGATCTCGGGTGGGCAGGGGTATCGCAGCGTCCCGCGCATCGAGTCTCCCGCCCGCACGAAAAACTCGGCATACGTCCCCGGCACCGTGCGTAACCGCTCGATCGCTGCCGCCTCGCCGTCGGTGAGCCGAAGGGGTGCCTGGCAGAGGGCGATTTGATCGCGCGTCATCGCGAGAAACATCGAGGTCCCGGAGTTGGATCGAATCGTTTCCCCGGCATCACCGCGTAGGTCTCCGGGCTGCTGGGTGATGCACACGATCCCAGCACCGAGATGCCGGTAGGCGCGGTAGGCCTCGTGGAGGAAACTCGCGGCTTCCGACGACGTCTGCAGCAAGCTCCACGCCTCGTCGAGCCAGATGCGGCTGCGCCGACCCTCCGCGAAGGCTTGCTCGACGCGCTGCTGAATCGCGTAGACCAGGGTGCGCACGACGAGGGCTTGCAGCTCGGGATGCTCCTTCAGCCCTGCGACGTTGAAGACGTCGTACTGCCCGGCGCCGAGGCTCAACCGGTTGGGGCCATCGACCAGCCGGCCGTAGGTTCCCTCGCGCGTAAAGTCCTTCACCATGAGCCGGACCTCGGCACCGAAGGTGCGCACACTCGCTCCCACGCGATCGAGGAACGTGGGATCGGTGAGGGTCTGGAGGACATCCGAGAGCGTCGGTCGCGTCGGACGCTCCAGAAACCGCTGGTGGGTCCGAATCAGTAGCTCCTTCAGCACTCCGGCCTGCGCGCGCGTGAGCCGGTCGTGGCGGCCCTCGACCATCGCCAGAAAGAGCGCTTGCTGGAATGCGAGGCGATCCTCGAGGGGGGCGCCTTCGCGATCGAGCACCGGGAGGTGGAACGGGTTGAGACAAAAGTCGCCGCCGAGCCGCAGCTCGTAGTAGCCACCGCCGAGAAACGCCGCGAGCCGCTCGTACGTGCGGCGAATGTCGATCACGACCTGGCAGGCCGGTCGACTCCGACCCGAGGTCGGGTCCCCGAGCCCGAGCGAGGTACTCATGAGTGCTGCGGCGAGCACACTCTTTCCGGCGCCGGTGCGACCCACGATGAAGCCGTGGGGAGGCGTGCCCTCCCCGAGCAAGCTCACGTGGGCGGGCTCGCCTTGCATCGAGAGAAAGAGGTGATCGGCGTTCGCCGCGAAACGCTCGGGCTCCTTCACGATCGGAAAGAGCGTCACCACCTGGTGGGTCGCATACGTGAGCTCGCGCCCGAGAAACTGCCGATCGACCCGTGGGCGGTAGCCCCCGGGTAGTGACTGCCGCAGTGCTTCGGTGGCCGCCCAGCGCTCGGGTGCCAAGCCGAACCGAAGGCGCTGCCAGGCGCTCGTGGCGGTCGTGACCCGTTGGGCGAGCTCGGCTTCGGTCGCGGCCCCGAGGACCAGGTGAAGCGACCCGCGCACGAAGCCGTGACCGACGCCGCTCTTTCGGTAGGTGCTCGCTGATTCCTCGAAGAGCTCGGCGTTCGTGTCGACGAGCCCGAGGTTGATGCGGTTGGCGAGGATCTGCTTCTGCGTGAGCTCGCGCATCACGCGATCGGCCTCGGGGCGGTGCCAGCCGAGGCTCAGCCACCAATCGCCGGCGAGGTCCAGGAACCGTAGCGCCACGCCGGCTTCGACCACTGGCGGTCGCTCGATCAGGCTCAACACGCGGTAGTGCCGGATTCCAGCAATCGGGCGGGCGTCGACCGTGACCTGGTCGCAGGCGCGAAAAACGCGAGTGAGGCCGAGCTGTGCCCCGAACGGAAGATCGGGGTCGTACGCGGGTGCCGCCCGGTGCTCGACCCCCGGCGTGAGCATGCGGCGGAGGAGATCGAGCACCTCGGCGGGGGTGAGGCGATGCGTGGGTAGTCCGACCTCGCGTGCCGCGTCCTCGAACCTCCGGGTCTCGGCCTCGACGGCGACGGCCGCGCGATCGAGCCCCGCCGATCGCCCCCGTCCACCCGGCGCTGCGATCGCGAGGGCAAGACTCGGAACCGGACGGGCGAGGACCGCGTAGAGCGACAGACGTCGCGGTCGAATGCCGGCGAAGCCGTCGCCCTGGATGGCTCGACGGTAGTGCTCGCTGTGCGCGCGCCGACTGCGGTGGGTCGTTGGATCCTCGCTCGTGTCGATTCGGGCGTCGTAGCGCACGAGGAATCGTTCGGCGTCCGCTTCGCGGCTCAGACAAAGCAGCTGCGCTGTCGTCTCATGCCCGAGCGCGCGGGGAATGGCTTCCAGGGCGGTGAGCACCTGATCGTGGTCGTCGACGGAGAGGGCGGTATTGAGTACGAAGCCGAGCTCGAGGACGAGTGCCACCCGATCTTCGCGTGGCCCGGCTGTGAAGCAGGAACGGGCGGCGTCCCATCGTTGCAGCGGAATCGCGTCCGCGATGGCCGGTACGCGACCGCACTGCCGTCGGAGTGCCGGGAGGAAGACGGACAGGCTCATGCCGCGCAGTGGAGCGCGTCGTCGCCGGGACGGGAGCGCGCTGGGAGGTCTAGATCCGTTACGGCCACCGCAGCGCGGGGCGATCCCGGCGGTAAGCCAACAATGAGGCGCATGGCGCAGGGTGCGAGGCTCGTTTCGAGGGCCGGCACGGCGCCGAACGGCTGCGCGTAGGCGTGCGCGGCGGGGGCGAGGGTGGTCTCGGGAACGAGCCGGAAGCCCACCGCGGCCCAGTGCCGTTCGAGTGCCGAGAACGTCTCATCGGGAGCGGTCACGAATGGGAAGAGCCACGCGGCGGCGTGGTCGGCGGAGCGTTGGCCTTCGATGAAGGTCAGCGTGCGGCGCTCGGCGGGGTGCGCGGAGGCGGCGAGCAGTGGCGCAATGGCGTCGAGGGGAAGCTCGGGGTGGCGCCGCAGGCTTGCGATCGTGGTCGGGACTCGCTCGGGCCGGCTCGGGCGGACGGCTGAAGGTCCGTCGAGGGGCGTGACACGCCACTTTGCCAAGTCGGGACTCGCTCCGACGCACTCCTGTCGAAGCCGCTCCGGATGCACGATCGGCGTTGGGCGCAATCCGGCGAGGCCTGCGACGTCCGTGAGGACGTCGACTTGGCGGAGGAACGCACTCTCGCTCGCTCGCGGCACGACGGGACCCGCTTCGATCGCACGGGTGCGCAGCATCGACACGCGATGGCGGCGAGGCGTGGCCGCCACGAGTCGTCGGGCGGCGGTCGCCCAGCTCGTCGAGACGGGCGGTTGGTAGCTCTTGAGTGTGAGGACCGGGGCGTCGGCGAGGCCCCACACGAGCTGAAGCGTCGCGGCCGCAAAGTCGACGTCGTAGATGTAGTTGGTGAGGAGCCCCAGGAGGGCGTCGGGATCGGGGCGCACGGTCCATGCCGCGCCCCAGGCCCCGTCCGGCAGCGATGCGACGCGGTGCGAGATCGTGCGTGTCGGTGCGCGGCGACGGCACGCGGTGGCGGGCGTGGCGCTCATGGCGAGCCCGCGGGTGGCGCTTCGGTCGGCGCCGAGGATGGGGTCGGGGACGCAGGTGACGCTGCCGGCGCGGCGTCGGTGGCGCCCGGCGTTGGGACGGCCATGCGAGGCGCGCGCACCGTGCGTTGATCCGACCCGTCGAACCGCGGTGGAACCGCCGCCGCTGGAGCGCGGCCTGAGAAGGCGGGGGTCCATGACGTCGTCCCGGGCACGGGCCGCTCCCACGCCGACGGCAGCCGCTCCGCCCAGCGCTCGGGGCGAAGCATGACGACGACGTAGTGGGGCGCCACCCACGCGCCGTCGTCGGCGGCGTGGCCGAGCTCGAGGACGGCGATCGTCTCGGGACCGGTGCGCAACGGAACGACGGGATCGAACGAGGCCTCGCTCGGTGCGTACGGCACGGGTGCTGCGGGCGGACCCGCCGGTGCCGCCGCGCCCGTGTTGCCTCGATAATGGTCCTCGATCGTGGGGACACGCGTGGTCGAGCACCCGCCGATGATCATGAGTGCGGCGGCGAGCCACACGCGGCGGTCGAGGCACCTCGGTTCGAACGAGCGCTTCATGAAAGACCTCCATGGGGCCGTGGGTCAGCCGGCCTTGGTCGCGGGTGTCGCCGCAATCCACGCGTCGAGACCGTCGAGCGTCGTGCCCTGCAGGATGTAGATCCAGACGGTTTCGCCGCCGGCGATCGAGACGTAGGGCGCGAGCTTCTCGATCCGATCGGCGGCGAGGTGACCGATCTGCTCCGCGGCTCCGGAGGCGCCGCTTGCGACGGCGTATTGACTTCCGCGGATCGACGACCGAGGTCACGTTGCCGGTGACCCCGCTCACGACCTTGGTCGTCGCCCCTTCGCGGAAGGCGTCGGCCGTGCCCTGACCGATTCCCGCGACCGTGGCCCAACTCGCGGTCTCGAGCAGGTGGTCGACGAGCTCGCCGGGCACGCCGCTCTTGTCATCGGGGCCGATGACGATGCCGGTGATGTCTTTCTCAAGCGGGACCTCGCCGAAGGTGCAGGAGAGCGTCGTGATCTTCACGACGACACGGGACGACGAAAAATCCCCTCGGGCGCTACCGAGGAAGAGGCAACCCGTAAGCGGCGTCGACACGGAATTGGGGCCCTGGAACGTGTCGATCGCTTGGATCGCGATCGCCGGTGCCTGGTCGTGGGTGGTGTTCGTGGGAGCGTCGAGTCCGAACAGCACACGCCCCCGGGCGAAGGCTCCCGCCTGCAGCACGAAGGGTCCCTTCGGAGCTGCGGGCACGGGCGCCGGTGCGACGTGTTCGTTCGAAGCGAAGCGAATCCCTCCGGCGAATCGATCGAGGGGTGGAGCGGATGCTGGTGTTTCGGGCACCGAGCCGGTGGTTCCGGGCAAGGCACTGCGTGAGGGGGGCGTCGCCGGGCTCGGTCGTCGCACGGGCACCGGTCCACCCGGCGCGGGTGATGACGCTGGTCCCCCGAGTTGGGTCTTCAGGTTCTCGGCGGCCGCATTCGCGGCGGCGCGTGCGCGATCCGCCGAGAGGCTCGTCACCTGGGCCGCGAGTCGATCGAGATCGAGTCGGGCAGGGCGGGACGATTCCGCGGTCGAGCCCTCGGGCTCGGGATTCGTCGCCGCGTGTCGCGCGAGGGCTTGCGCTTCCTCGGTGGTGCGTCGCACGGCGTCGAGCTCGGTCGAGAGGCGCTCGACGCGCCCCGCCAGGGTCTGAAGCTCGCGCTCTTTCTGGCGGATGCGCTGCTCTTGCAGTCGCGCGTGATCCTCGAAGGGGTTGTCGGGGGTGAGCTTCGCGAAGCTCCCGAGTCGGGCAGCCCGGGCGGGTGT
>CAYVDO010000405.1:1201-7034 GCA_964450125.1 uncultured bacterium | reverse complement strand
CTCGCGCCGAACTCGACCGCCACCTCGACGATGCGCGCCTCAGTCGGGCTCGGCAAGTCGATCCTGTACACCAACCGATCCCCGTCGGTCGACCACGACACATCGCGCGCGTGCTGTCGCCAGTTCGACTCGTCGAGGAGCCATGGATCACCCGACCACCGCGCGCGCGCAGGATCCAGGCGGTAGAGCGAAAGCACGAGCTGGGCGAGCTCGCGGCGTTCGAGCAGCGTGTGGGCGGAGTCCATGTGCGCCGTCACGCGCTGGCTCACCAGCGGTGCCACCTCGAGCAGCCCGAACTCGCGCTCCTGGAAATCGAGCACCCACACACGCGTGAATGCGCGATTCTCGAGCGCCTCGGGCAAGGGGAACTCGCGGTCGTCCGCGGGCAGCCACACCCGCGGGCGGCGACCGGACGAATCGTCGATCACGAGCCGCGCGAATCCCGACGCGTCCTGGAATGCCACGGTGCCGCGGCTGACCTCGTCCACGACCAGCGGCGAGTAGAAAAAGCGCGGTAATACGCCCACCGCGTCGCCGTCCGCGAGGTTCGCGCGCACGTAGTCCGCGGCCGCGCGGATGTCCGGCCGCGACGCATGCCGCAGCCCGACGAGCGAGGCCACCAATGCCACGCTCGGCAACGCCGCCCACGCCACGACGATGAATCCGCGAGCGAAGCGCGGCGTCTTCGCCAGGCGCGCACCGAGCGCCTGGACAGCGAGCACCGGCACGAGGGCCGTGAGCGGCAAGAACGGCAGAAAATGTCTGGCGCCGAAGTAGGTGCCGCCGGCAGCGACCGCGTACTGATGCTGCTGATACGTGCGGAAGGCCGCGTACGGTGCGAGCGCCAGAGCGACCCGACCGAGGAGCGACCGCATTCGAGAATCGCCGAGCACCCAAATCGACGCGACCGACATCGCGAGCAACACCGCGCCCCCCACACCGGGCGCACCCGTGACGATCCGGGCGAGCTCGCGTAGCTGCGCGAGCGATGAGAGGTCGAGCGCATAGAGGTCGCGCTCGCGACTCACGTAGCGACGGAAGAGCTCACCGCCCCAGCGCATCGCGGGAAACCACGGCACGACGGCCAGCGCGACGAGTGCAGTGACCGTCACGAGGCCGAGGCGAGCCCGGAGACGCTCGACCGCCTCGAGCTCCGCCGCTGCGAACCAGGCGCAGACCACGACTCCTGCGAAAAACGGGATAGCCACGTAATGGCTGTAGAACGCGGCGGTCGCCGCGAGCACGGCGAGCCAGCGTGGGTGGCCCTTCCCGTCCACGACGCCGAACGCGGAGGACGCCGACCACCACGCGCAGCATGCGAAGAGGGCGTAGGGCGTCACGTCGAATGCGTAGCGGACGGCGAGCGGCGAGAACGCCACGCACGCAAACGCTGAGAGCTGCGCACCCGCGCGACCGCGATGGCCGTCGATCGTCCGCGCAGCCAGCAATCGACCGAGCCAGCGCCAGGCTCCCACCAACGCCATCGCCCACGCGCCGAGCGACATCCAGCGGGTGGACTCGGGGGGTAAGGCGAGGTGGCGTGCCACCGCGATCGGTACTCGCGAGAGTGGCTGATGCGCCTGCTCGATACCGATCCGGTTCACGAGCACTTCGCACCAACTCTCCGCGAGCGCCGTTTCCGCCACCAATGCGTACTCGAGGTGATCCATCGGCTCGACGCCGCGCCAGGGCAAGCACAACGCGACTCCGACCACTCCGATGGTGAAGGCCGCCGTGCGCGCCGATCGCGGCGCTGCCTGCGATCGCAGGCGCTGGATGCTCGCCGCGGGACCCGGCACGTCAGGGGCCGTGCGCCGAGATCGCCAAGCCGCGCCAACTGCCACGGCCAAGATCGCCACCGCCAGCGGGAGCTGAATCTCGGGATCGACGAGTCGCGCCGCGGCTGCGCTCACGCGTCTAGAGGATGCAGGTGGCGACCCGTCACGTGCCCTGCGCGACGCGCTGCACGCCCTTGACCGCCCGCAACGCTTCGGCGATCCGCTGGATGGTCTTGGGCACGTTGGTTCCCACGACCAGCTTGAGCTGTCCGGTCTCGCCGGCCACGTCCATCTTGAGCTCGTCGATGTTGACGTCTTGGTCGGCGATCACCTTGGCGATCCGGTGTATGAGCCCCACCTGGTTCTCGACCACGAGATCGAGCTTGAGCCGCGCCGGCAAGGCACTCGGCTCCCATTCGATCGAGACCTGCCCACTCGGATCGAGCCGCGCGAGGCTCGGGCACCGCCGCAGATGCAGGCTGATGCCGTTGCCCGTGGTGAGGTAGCCGAGCACCTCTTCCCCGAGCACGGGCGTGCAACATCCGGCGAGACGGATGAACGCGTCGTTGAAGTCGCGGATCGTGAATCCGGGCCGGTCGATGCTGGCGCGGCGGAACAGGATCCGCGACAGGAGAGATCCCTGCGCCCGTCGGTTGCGCTCCGCGCGACCCGGCGTGATCAGGTCCGCCTCCGCCAGAAACCTGAGCGTGTCGATGTTCCGGAATCCCACCTCGATCAGGAATTCGTCCAGATCGAGCTTGCGCGCGCGCAACGCTGCCTGAAATGCCGGCGAAGCGATCACTTCCGTGGCTACCAGCGAATCGCGCTGCGTTTCCAGCCGGAAGAGATCCCACCCGACCTCGCGAGAGCGCTCGCGGCGCTGCCTCTTGAGCGAGCGGCGAATCGCGCTCTGCGCCCGCGCCGTCACCGTCCAGTCGAGCCATTGCTCGGCAGGCCGGATGTCGCGGCTGGTGTGGATCTCCACGACGTCGCCGTCGCTGAGCGCCGTCGAGACCGGCACGCGTCGGCCGTTGACCGTGGCCGCGTGCGCGCGATCCCCCACCTGCGTGGAATGGATGCGATACGCGAAGTCGAGACAGGTCGCACGCCGCGGAAACGTGAACGTGTCGCCCTTGGGGCTGAACACCTGAAGGGTGTCGGGCAACGCGTGGCTGAACACGTCCGCCATGCGCAGATCGTCGTCCTCGGTCAGCGTCTCCAGCAGCTGGAGATAGCGCAGGTAGTACTCGGAGACCTTGCCCGGCCCGTCGCTCCAATTGGCCAGCACGCCCCGCTCGTTGGTGACGTGCATCGAGCGGGTGGCGAGCTGGATCTCGAGGATCTGACCCTGGCGGTTGACCCGCGTGACCACCGCCTTGTAGCCATTCGGCTTGGGGTTCGAGATGAAATCGCGGATGCGGCCGGGTACGGCACGAAAGAGCTCGTGCACGACGCCCAAGCTCGCGTAGACCTGTACGCGTTCCGCCGCGAGCACCGTGAAGCCACGGTGGACGTCCTCCACGATCTTGTCGGAATGGATGTAATCCGTGGCATCGCGCCATTCGGGCAGCACGACTGCATCCAGGTGTGCGCGAGCCAAGGCGCTCGAGATCTCGGCGACGAGCCCGCGCACGGCGTCCTCGCGCTCTGCTCGCAAGGCTTCGATCTCGCGCTGCATCCGCGAGAAACGCTTCGGATAGAGGTACTGAAATGCGTAGCGCGAGAGCTCGCGACTGATTTCGCCCAGCCCCAGGCGCGCCGCGACAGGGACGTACACGTCCAAGGTTTCTTGCGCCGTGCGGCGTTGCTTGTCACGCCGCATCGCGCCCAGGCTGCGTACGTTGTCCAGGCGGTCGAGAATCTTGACGATGAGGGTGCGGATGTCCCGCACCGTCGACACCAGCATCTTCGAGTACGTCTGCGCCTTGCCACGCTCCCAGCCCTTGGCTTCCTCGGCCGTGATCTTGGTCAAGCCGTCGACGACATCGGCGATCTCTCCATAGTCGCGGCGCAGCTCGGCGAGTGTGATCTCGGTGTCTTCGAGCGCGTCGTGGAGCAGCGCGATGGACACGGTGTCGGGATCGAGCCCGAGCTCGCTCGCCTCGAGCGCGATGCGCAACGGATGGTGGAAGTACGGCTCGCCGGACTTCCGGGTCTGGCCGGCGTGTAACCGTTCCCCGTCGTATCGCGCACGCTCGACCAGGCTCAGATCGGAATCGGGATAGCGCCGACGCAGATTGGCGAGAATCCCGCGCCAATAGCCCGTGGCAGCGTCGTCCCCGTCTGGCGGCTCACCGCCGTCGTGCGCCGGCGACGTGGCGGGCTTGCCCTCACTCGACATGCTCGGTGCGTCGCCAGACTCGCCGCCGCGGGCGTGAACGGGCTCCCGCCACGCATCACCGCCAATCGTGCCGACGCCCGGGGCCAGCATCACAGCCGCTCGCTCGCGATAGGGATCCGAAGCCATCCGTCTGCACCACTCGACACGCAGTGTCATCGCCCCAACTGCGCGTATTGGCGACGATTCTGCGTTTGCAGTCTAACACGCACGACGCCGCAGCCCAACCTTTCGTGATTCCGGCACGCTGCTTGCGGCACCCGAAGCACGAGGATATGGTGCGACCGTTTGGAGCGAGTCTCGAGAAGAGTACGGCGCGGCACCCGCGCACACGCTTCTCGAGTCTCTGACCTGCACCGATCGCGCCGCACGCGACGCGCCGATCGGGCGAGATCACGAAAGCCTCGAGCTCGACGGAGCAATCAATGGCGCGAATCCTTCTCTTCAAAGCGTTTCGCCCACTCGAGTACTACACGGTCACCCAGCCACTCGGGCTGATGTACCTGGCCGCGACGCTGCGCCAAGCCGGTCACGACGTCGGCATCGTCGACATGATCGCCGACGTGCTCACGCCGGAAGACGCGCTCGCTCGCGCCAAGAAATTCGAGCCGGATCTGGTGGGCATCCACTCGATGACCCACGAAGCGCCCACGATGCACACGCTGGCGCGGCTGCTGAAGGGTTGGCGCCCCGCGCTGCCGATTGCCGCGGGTGGACCACATCCGTCGACGGACCCGCACGAGACGTTGCGGAACGAGGCCATCGACGCGCTCTGTATCGGCGAGGGCGAGGATACGGCGCCGGATCTGGTGCGCCATCTCCTGGCCGGCGAGCTGCCCGAGGGTGTGCTCGGAACCGCCTACCGCAAGAACGGCGAAGCGTTCCTGGAGCCGGCGCGTCCGCCGATCCTCGATCTCGACCGCATTCCTTTCCCGGCGTGGGATTTGATCGACGTACCGCGCTACTTCGACCTTCCCAAGTTTTCCACGGTCTGCAGACGCAAGCAGTACATGTCGATCTTCACGTCGCGTGGCTGCCCGTACTCCTGTACGTATTGCCACACCATCTTCACCAAGAAGTTCCGCACCCGCAGCGTCGACAACGTGATCGCGGAGCTGCGCACGTTGCACGACGACTACGGCATCCGCGAGCTGCACATCATCGACGACATCTTCAACTGCCAGATGGACCACGCGAAGAAGATCTGCGACCGAATCGTCGCCGAGAAGCTCGACTTCGCGATCACGTTCCCGAACGGCGTGCGCGGCGATCTCATGGATCGCGAGCTGCTCGAGAAGCTCGCGGCCGCCGGGTGCTACCGCATCACGTACGCCATCGAGACCGCCTCGCCCCGGCTGCAGAAGATGATCAAGAAGCACAACAAGCTCGACAAGCTGCGCCAGGTCATCGAGTGGACCGACGAGATGAACATCCTCCAGAACGGGTTCTTCATGCTGGGCTTCCCCGGCGAGACCCGCGCGGAGATCGACACCACCATCCGTTACGCACTGGATTCGAAGCTCCACACGGCGCAGTTCTTCGTCGTGAATCCATTCGAGGGCACCGAGCTCACCGAGCAAGCACGCGCTCTCGGCAAGGAATTCTCGACCGATCCCGAGATCTTCAGCTACTTCCGCGCCGAGAACACGCTCTGCGAGGTGCCACCGGACGAGCTCAACAAGATGCAGCGCTCGGCCAATCGGCGCTTCTACCTGAA
>CAYVDO010000405.1:0-1191 GCA_964450125.1 uncultured bacterium | reverse complement strand
CGTCGCGCCGTTCGCTTCATCACCCTCTATCCCCAGCGCACTCAGCTCGTGGGGCTCTTCTTCATCTGGCTGGTGCTCTCGTTCAAGGTGTTCAGCGACAGCCACGAACGCTACAAGTGGACGAGCCTCTTCCGCAGCTTCCGTTTCTTCCGTCGTCAGAAGGAGATCGCGTCGGCGGTGGCCCCGGCTCCGGCGTGATCGGTCGGAGAGCGAGATGAGCGCATCGGCGCTCGAAGCGCTCAGTCGCGTGATTCAGGCCGCCGGACCCTCGATCATCGCCTTTTCGGGCGGTGTCGACAGCGCGTTGGTGCTGCACGTCGCGCGCGACGTGCTGGGCGACGACGCCGTCGCGCTCACCGCGGTCGGGCCCACCCTCCCCGCCGAGGAGGAGGCGGAAGCACGACGCTTCGGCGAATCCCTCGGCGTTCGCCACGTGTTCGTGCCATCCCGCGAGCTCGAGAATGCCGACTACGCGCGGAACCCAACCAACCGCTGTTACTTCTGCAAGACCGAGCTTTACGCGCTCTGCCACGCCGAGTGCGAACGGCTCGGCCTCCGCTCGATCCTCGACGGGGTCAACCGGGACGATCTCGGCGATCACCGCCCCGGGCTCGTGGCCGCGGACGAGAACGGCATCCGCCACCCGCTGATCGAGGCCGGCCTCGGCAAGGACGCGGTTCGCGCGCTTTGCCGTGACCTCGGCATCGAGCTCTGGGACAAGCCCTCGTTCGCATGCCTCGGCTCCCGCTTCCCGTATGGAACCTCGATCACTCTCGAGCGACTCGGCAGGCTCGAGCGCTGCGAGCGCGTGCTGCGCGAGCTCGGCTTTCGAGGCTTCCGGGTGCGATTCCACGACTCCATCGCGCGCATCGAAGTGGGCGTCGCGGATCTGCCTCGTCTCGTCGACCCCGGGGTGCGGGATCGCATCGTGAGTGCCATCAAGGCCGAGGGCTTCGACTTCGTGACCCTCGACCTGGAGGGCTATCGAACTGGAAGCCTCAACTCCGGGCTCGCACGACTCGAGGCCCGCGCGGCGTCGTGACCCGGGACCGACCCGTCGCCGTCCGATCGCAGGGAACGCGGTAGGTCGGTCTCAGTCGACGGCGGCTGAGATATCCGGGGCTCAGTTGGGCGTCGACTTCGGCGCCGCTGCGGCCGCGCCGAGCAACGCGAGCCGCGCGCGGAAGAGTG
>CAYVDO010000404.1:0-7045 GCA_964450125.1 uncultured bacterium | reverse complement strand
CATGACGGGAGTACGGGTGTCGCGTGCACTCAAGAAGACCGGCTGGTGGGAGAGCGATAACGCCGAGCTCGCCTTCGAGGACGTGCGCGTGCCGATCGCCAATCGCTGTGGCGAGGAAGGCAGCGGCTTCATGACGCTGATGCGGAACTTCCAGACCGAGCGACTGGGCCTCGCGGCCTACGCGTCGGCGACCGCGGAGATCGCCTTCGAGGAGGCGCGCCGCTATTCCCGCGAGCGGCGGGCATTCGGGAAACCCCTCGCCGCGTTTCAAGTGACGCGCCACAAGCTCGCCGAGATGGCGACACGGGTGATGGCGGCGAAGCTCGTCACGTATCAGGTCGCGCACCGCATGGATCAGGGCGATTACGTCCCCACCGAGGTCTCGATGGCCAAGAATCTCACCGCGGAAATCGCGGTGAGCGTCACCTACGACGCGGTGCAGATCTTCGGCGGCATGGGCTACATGCGCGAGACGTGGGTGGAGCGGTTGAGCCGCGACGCGCGGCTCTTGCCCATCGGCGGCGGCACGCAAGAGATCATGAACGAGATCATCGCCAAGTCGATGGGACTGTGAGATTCGGGGCGGCCACACATCGAGCTTGACAGGGTTCGATAGTTTGAATATTTTCGAACTATCGAACTGATCAAGCGGTCCGCAAAGCCGACGACCCTCACGAGCGAACGATGACCACGAAACCCAACCAGCGACTGGTGAAGATGTTCAAGGCGCTCGGAAACCCGAACCGCTTCCAGCTCTTCACCGAGATGCTTCGCGCGCGCGCTGCCGGTGTGGGCTACCAACCGGACTCGAGCTGCTCGCTCACGGCCATCGTCGAGCGGCTCAGCATCGGTGCGCCAACCGTGTCGCATCACATGAAGGAGCTGGTAAACGCGGATCTCGTCCACACCGAGCGCGACGGGAAGTTCCTGCGCTGCGAGGTCAACGAGGGCGCGCTCGCGGAGCTTCAGGCGTTCTTGACAGGAACGACCGCAGCGCGTTCGTAGCACTTTTTTTTGCTCAAACACTTCGAAATACATCAAATCGTCGAATCATCGAAACATCAAATCGTCCCTCCCCGGAAGCCCCTCCATCCACCCCAGGTGCCGAGCACCGATTCAGGAGAACCAACATGAGCGCACCGATCCCCGCCCAGGCCGAGCGCGAAAGCCACACCCACAACGGTTCCCGGAACGACGCGGCACGCGTCGCGCTCGTCACCGGTACCTCGAGCGGCATCGGCCTCGAGACGGCCATCGAGCTGGCGCGCGCCGGTTTCACCGTGGTCGCGACGATGCGAAACCTGAGCAAGCGTGCCGCCCTCGACGGCGCCGCGCGCGCAGCGCAGGTCGCGCTCGACGTGCAGTCCCTCGACGTGACCGACGCCGCGAGCATCACCGCCTGCGCCGCGTACGTGACCGAGCGCCATGGGCGCCTCGACGTGCTCGTGAACAACGCCGGCTACGGCCTCGCCGGCGCCCTGGAGGACGTGAGCGCCGCCCAGCTCCGTGCCCAGCTCGAGACCAACCTGGTCGGCGTCGTCGAAGTCACGAAGGCGTTCCTGCCCATGATGCGGCGCCAGCGCTCGGGACGCATCATCAACGTGTCGTCGGCAGGCGGCCGTATCTCGTTCCCACTCTTCGGCGCCTACCACGCGAGCAAGTTCGGGCTCGAAGGTCTGACCGAAGCGTGGCACTACGAGCTCGCCCCCTTCGGCATCTCGACCTCGCTGGTCGAGCCAGGGGCGCACCGCACGGAGTTCGACAAGGGGAGCCTGGTGCGCGCCACCCCCGAAGCGAGCGCCTACCGCGACATCGTGAGCGCCATCGAAGCGCGCCAGGCCCGCTTCGGACATCTCATGCCGGCCGCTGGTCAGGTGAGCCGCACCATCCGCCGCGCCGCCACCACCGCGCGGCCGCGGCTGCGCTATCGCGTCGGGCTCGACGCGAAGGCGATGCTGAGCCTGCGCTCGCTGCTGCCGAACCGCGTCTTCCGCTGGACCATCGCCCGCTCGCTGGGCGTGCCGCGCACGATTCACGCTGCAGCCGCGGCGGCGGCCCTGCTCGCCGCGATCACGCTCGCCGGCGCGACGCCGGCGCATGCCACGTCGACCGCGCCCACACGCATCGAGCCGGCGCGCGTGGACGAGCTACCGCCCGTGCCACCTCCCACCGAGCTCACGTCCGACGAACGCGCTCAGCTCGTCGCAGGGAAAGTGGTGACGCGCTCGATCGTGCTTTCGGGGTCCGAGCGACGCGCCGAGGCGCTCTTCCTCTTCGACGCGGCGCCCACCGAGCTCTTCAGCATCGTGACCGAGCCCGTGGTGATGCAGCGGCTCTTCGAGGAGAACGAGGTCTACGAGGCCATCGCCACGTATCCCGACGGGCTCGGCGTGCACGGCATCGCCAACGTCGGCTGGCCCGCGCCGCGCTTCGAATACTGGACGCGCACCCGTCGTGATCCGGCGAAGCTCTGGAACGCCTGGCGTCAGACCCGGGGCGACTTCGACGCCAACGATGGCTACTGGCGCTTCACGTGGGACGAGGAGACCGGCAAGACGATCGGCCACATGGCCCTGCACCTGAGCGTGCCTGGCTTGCCCAACTGGCTCGCCGTGCGCTTGCAGGAGACCAACCTCCCCAAGTCCATGGGCATCGTCGCCGCCGAGGTGGCACGCGTGCGTGCCCAGGAGCCGGCGCGGGCGCTGGCGCTACGCACCGAATGGAACGCCGCCGCGGCGCAGGCGAGCGCCACGCCGTGAAGCGCGGCGCACGGGGAACGGCGCGTGCTCAGCCGATCTCGTCGAACGGGCGCACCCGAAAGCGCACGCCGATCTCCTCGGCGAGCCGCTGGCAGGCCTCGACGTCCACGCCGTCCAGCGGCGCCACGACCGAGGCCTGCGCGTCGAGCCCGTGGGCTTTCGTGGAGCGCAAGAACTCGAGGAGCTTGGGATAGGCCGCTTCCCCGTGCTTGGACGGGCAGATGCGCGCGTAGGTGGCGGCGTCCTGCGCATTCAAGCTGACGCTCAGCGTGTCGACGATGCCCACCAGCTCGGGGACGATGTCGCGCCCGTGCACCAAATTGCCGAGCCCGTCGGTGTTGAGTCGCACGCGCTTACCCATCTGGTGAACCCGCGCGCCCACCTCGCGGATCACGTCGAGGCGAAGCGTGGGCTCGCCGTAGCCGCAGAAGACCACCTCGTCGATGCCCGTGGGATCCCCGATCGCCGCCAGGATGCGCTCGACGCTCGGCTCGCCGCCACGCAAGCGCAAGTCGTGGCCCTTGACGGTGAAGTCTTTGAACTTGCCGCAGAAGACACATGCGATGGTGCAGCGATTGGTGATGTTCAGGTAGAGCGAGTTCCGGATCCGGTAGGCGATCTCGAATGCGCTGTCGAGCTCGAGCCCGAAGAAGCGGCGCGCGTTGTTGGTGGTGATGCGCGCCACGTCCGAGACGCTCAAGCCGAGGAGCTCGGCCAGCGTCTCCGCGACCCGCACCACGTAGGCCGGCTCGTTCGGTCCCTTGCCGCGATACGGCACCGGCGCCAGGTACGGCGCGTCGGTCTCGATCATGAGCCGATCAATCGGCAGGCTGCGAGCCGTGGCGCGAAGCTCGTCGGCGTTGCGGAACGTGAGGATGCCGGTGAAAGACACCAGCCAGCCGAGCTCCATCAGCCTGCGCGCGGTGGCGGCGTCGCCGGTGTAGCAATGCACCACCCCGCGCACGCCCTGGGCGGCGGCCTTGGCGGCGATGGTGACCAAATCGTCGAGCGAGTCGCGGGCGTGAACAACCGCCGGCTTCCCGACCTCGCGCGCCAGCGCCAGGTGGCGCTCGAACCACGCGATCTGCAGCGCGCGCGGCGAGAGCTTGTAGAAGTAGTCGAGCCCGGTCTCGCCGACGGCCACCACCTCCGGCGCACGCGCCAGCTCCGCAATGCGCGCGAACTGCGCCTCGTCGAGATCCTTCACGTCGTGAGGATGGCAACCGACGGTGGCGTACACGTCGTCGTGCTCGCGGGCGAGCCGTACCGTGTTCTCCCACGAGCCGAGCCCCGCGGCGACGGCCACGAACGCGCACACGCCGGCCTTGCGGCCACGATCGAGCACCGCGGGGACGTCCTGGCTCAAGCCCTCCAGGTCGGGGTGGAAGTGGGAGTCGACGTAACGCGGCAACGCGTCCCACTCGCGCGTGGCGCCCGCTGCAGCATCGGAGGTCGTCGGGACGGTCGGGAGCGCAGTCATGTTCCAGTCCATGCGCCGCATGGCGCAGCGCGTAATCGCCGCAAGATAACCGAACGACGCACGGCAGCGCGCGAGCCCGGCGCGCGCTTCGGCGTCGGAAGCCACGCCCGCGACCGAGCCGGACAGGCAGCCGTCTCGCCCGACTCTTCGACGGCGGTTGCGACGAGGCATCTGCATGCCGATGCCTCGATGCATGCGAACGACCATCGAGCTGCCTGACGAAGTGCTTCGCATGGCGAAGCGTCGTGCGACGGACGAGAACCTGCCACTGCGGCGGATCGTCGAAGCCGCACTGCGCAGCTACCTCGACCTCAAGCCGAGAGCCAAGGGTTACCGGCTGCGGTGGTCCGTCGAATCGGGACGTATTCAACCCGGCGTGCGACTGGACGACCGGGATGCGCTCTTCGATCTCATGGATGGCCGGACGTGATCGCAGCGCCTACTTGATCGTGCTGCCAGCGGCGGGCTGGCCGTCCACGCCGAGAACGAGGACGCGTTCGGCGCCCTTCGCGCTCGCGGCGTCGGTGGCGGCGAGGACCATGCCTTCGCTCACACCCCACTTCATCTTGCGCGGGGCGAGGTTCGCGACCACCACCACGCGCTGACCGACGAGCGCCTCCGGCGCGTAGTGCTTGCGGATGCCGGCGAAGATGTTGCGCAAGCGACCTTCGCCGAGATCGATCTCGAGCCTGAGCAGCTTGTCGGCGCCGTCGACGAGCGACGCGGTCTTCACGAGGCCGACGCGCAGGTCGACTTTGCCGAAGTCGTCGATGGTGATCTCCGGACCCACGGGCGTGAGATCGGGCGCGGGCACGGCGGTCTCGGCTGCAGCGGTCTTCTCCGTTTCCACGGCGGGCTCCTGGGCGGGCGTTGCGTTCTTACGATCGAGCGAGCTGCGGCTGGCGAGCACCACGGCCTTCACTTTCTCGGGGTCGATGCGATCGATGCGGATGTCCGCATTGGGATCGCCGAGTGCACGATTCTGGAGGCGGAAGCCGACCGCGTCCCACGTGAGCGGCTCGATGCCGAGCGCGCGCTCGACGCGCTCGGCCCATCCCGGCACCACCGGCTTCACGAGACCCGCGAGCACCGCCACGTAGTTCACGCCCAGCGTGACGATCGAGCGGGCGCGCTCGCGATCCGACGCCAAGAGCTTCCACGGCGCGGAATCCTGAAAGTACGCGTTGCCCGCCTCGGCGATCTCGACGATCCCCTTGAGCGCGGCCGCGAGATCGAACGACGCGTAGGCAGCGGCGATGGCCGGTTTCTGCGTGGCCTCGAAATGCGCGGCGACCTCGCTCGCTTCGGACGGAAGCGCGCCGAGCTGACCATCGAGCTTGTCGCGCACCAGCTTGATCGCGCGGCTCGCGAGGTTGGCGATCTTGTTCACCAGCTCGGCGTTCACGCGTTCGACTAGCTCGGACTTGCTGGCGTCGAGCGTGGCTGGATCGGCGGGATCGCCCCACGTGCCGAGATGCATGTCGAGATCGTCGGGTTCGGCGCGCAGCTTCGAGGCGAAGTAGAAGCGCAGGTACTGGGGATCGACGCGCTCGGCGAAGGTGCGGGCGTTGATGAAGGTGCCCCGACTCTTCGACATCTTCTCGCCGTTCACGGTCAGGAAGCCGTGCACCTGAATCCGCGACGGCAGCGTGTAACCAGCGGCGTCGAGCATCGCCGGCCAGAAGAGCGTGTGGAACGGCACGATGTCCTTGCCGATCACGTGCACGATCCGCGCGTCGGCGCTCTTCCAGTACTCCTCGACGCGGCGGCCGTGCGCGTTGCACCACTTCTCGGTGGTGCCAACGTAGCCGATGGGTGCGTCGAGCCAGACGTAGAAATACTTGTCGGTCTCGCCGGGGATCAGGAAGCCGAAATAGGGTGCGTCGCGGCTGATGTCCCAGTCCCGAAGGCCGGCCGCCAGCCACTCGTTCACGAAGCCGCGGGTGGCGTCCGGCATGTGCTCCCGCGTGTTCACCCATGCGCGCAGGAAGTCCTGGCGATCGGAGATGCGCAGGAAGTAGTGCGTGGAGGTGCGCAACACGGGCGTGTCGCCGCTGATCACCGAGCGCGGGTTCACGAGATCCGTGGGCCGATAGGTGGCACCACAGACCTCGCACGAGTCGCCGTATTGATCGACGGCACCGCAGCGCGGGCAGGTTCCGCGAATCCACCGATCGGGCAGGAAGCGCCGATCGACCTCGGAGTAAAAGCCGTCAACGTCCTTCGTGTAGACGAGCCCGGCCACCTTCGCACCCTCGAAGATCGCGTAAGCGTGCTTGCGGGTTTCCTCGGAATGGGTGGTGTAGAACTCGTCGTACTCCACCCCGAAGCGGCGCAAGTCGGCGTGATGCGCCTGCTGGTAGCCCGCGACCATCTCTGCCGGATCCACCCCCAGCTCACGGGCCTTGAGCTCGATCGGGCTGCCGTGGGCGTCGCTCGCGCACAGGAACACCACGTCCGCGCCCGTCATCCGCAAGAAGCGCACGTGAATGTCGGCGAGCACGTGCTCGACCATGTGGCCGAGGTGGATGTCACCGTTGGCATACGGCAGCGCGCACGTGACGAGGGTGCGTTTCGGTGTCGGGTTCGAGGTCATGACGAATCCGCGGAACGACGAAGGTCGATCGAGAGACGAAGCGAGCGCGTGCGTCCGACTCGCCAGGCGAGAGGGCGATGCTGCTCAGCTCGACGCAGCCGGGGGCGCACCGCAGGAGGGCGGGCAGCCCTGCCCTCCTTCGTCGCCTGGCGGAGCGCCACCGCAGCCACTGCGGCGGCGGCGGCGGCGCCGTCGGCGTCGGACACTGCC
>CAYVDO010000403.1:0-7070 GCA_964450125.1 uncultured bacterium | reverse complement strand
CCCAGCGGTGAAGCCGAGCGCCACCTACACGCTCTCGGTGGTCGTGAACGGCGAGACCGTCTCGGTGCCCCACACCCTAAACGGGCCTCCGGCGTGGATGTCTGAGCTCCCGTACACCGCGTACTCGAAGGGCAAGTTCAAGCTCACAGATGGCACGTACACACGCTGCCTCACGGCCACGAGCACCGGAGTCTATGAGCAACCTTGCGATGGCAGCGAGCTCCAGAATTGGGAGTTGATTGTTGATCCCGGCAACCGACCAGCGGACGACGCGATGTTCTACAACTGGGGCCGCAAGCAGTTCCTCTGCGCGGACGCCATGCAAGCGCTTGTCTACAAGGACGATCCGGCCGACTGCCACCTGATGGTCAAGGCTGCCGACGCTCTGAACGGCTACATGCATTGGAACAGTGGCTACAGCTTGCTCGACGGCGCCGGCAAACTCACACTCGACGGCAACGCTCTCTTCTTTCACACGCGCGTGTTCGTGCGCCGCTTCGATCCCCCATACACCGAGCAGCCCCGCATCTATTACGAAGCCGAAGGCGGCACCGGCTACACCATGACCGCGGACACCGGCTTCCCCTTGATCGCCGTCGACGGCCGAACGGTCCGCAGCGTCGATGCCGCAGCCCGACAAGGCCAATCAGGGTACATGCTCAAGGGTCCAAGCCTCTCGCTGCCGACGCAGGGGCCTCACCGGTTTTCCGCGTACATGCGGTGCTCGACCCCGCGCGCCGGAAGCGGCACGCTTTGCCCTGTTGGGGTTCTGGCCGTGCTCGAAGTTTGGGACGTAACGGACAACAAACAGCTGATTACCTTTGATATCGACGCAGACGACGGCGAAGGCGGAAACAGAATCATGGCCAACGGCTATCTGCCAGTCACGGCACCCGGCTTCTTCTACGCACCGCCAGGACACCAAATCGAATACCGCGTGTGGTGGACGGGTGTGACCGACCTCTACGTTGACCGCGTCGTCGTCAACCTCATCGATTACCAATAACCCCCCATCCCCGGGAGGGCCGCCGTTCACTCGCCGCCCGAGTATTGGCGTGCTCCCAAGCGCTTGACGTGGGGTTAGGAGCACCAAGGCCGGAAACCTCGCGAGGTGATGCGCCCGGCTCGAATGCTTGGAACGGCGCCGCGGCTACTTGTCGCGAGAGGGGCGACCGGTTCGCAGCGATCTAGCCTAGCTGCTCTTGGGCTTGTTGGGTCGAACGAATGGAAAGTGGAGCTTCGTCGACGCACGGCGGAGGGCTTCGTCACCGCGGCGGTCATAGCGCGTCGTGGTGGACACGTGGGCGTGGCCGGCCATCCTCTGCACGGTCGAGATGTCCTCGCCTGCATCGAGAAGGTCCGACACGAACGAGCGCCGGAGATCGTGTGGCGTAAAGTCGCCGACGCTAGCCTCGGCGCTGCGTCGGCGGCAAGCATCGAAGACGCCCTGGGTGGTCATCCGGTCGGACAGCAACCGACCGCCCTTCCGCATCGGCAGGAAGAGAGGCCCTGGTTCGGCGCCCCGCGTTCCAACCCAGGCGGCCAGTGCTTCCCGCGAGCCCTGGTTGTCGAGGAACACGAGCCGGTCTTTCCGGTTCTTGCCGGATCGCACGGTGAGCGCGTTCGCCGCGGGGTTCCAGTCGCTGAGGTCGAGATGCACGGCCTCGGCGACCCGTAGCCCGCCAACGTACATCACCGCCAGGAGCGCTCCGTCGCGCACGCCGCGTGGCGTCACGTCTTCGGAGCAGGCGCGGCCAAGAGCCGCGATCTCCCCGCTCGTGAGCCGACGTCCGCGTGGCAGCCGCTCGGCCTTGATCGAGGGGATGTCACTAGCGCGATGGTAGTCGTCCGCACCGACCTGGCCGAGCCGCCACGCTTCCGTCAGTACGCCGCGCAGGGCCGACAAGCACTTGTTCGCCGTCGCCGGCTCGAACACCTCGGCCAGCCAGGCTCGGATCGCGGCCGTGTGCTGGTAGCGAAGCTCGCCCCACGGCACAACGAAGACCACCGCACGTTCCTCCTGGGGGACAACCTCATGCTTGGCGACGTGCCGACCGACCAGGCGGTGCGCGATCCGCTCGAGGGCGATCCGCATGGTCTTCCGGCTGCCCGGCGACAGTCGCGCCAAGTACACGGCGGCCGGGTTCCGCTCGGCCGGGATCGGAAGTCGATCCCGGACCGGCACCATCGCCTCCCGTGCGGTGTCAACCGCCGGCAGCGTGGCCAACACGGCGACGATCGGCTGATCTCGAGGCTCGACCATGCTTGATTTTATACTTGAAGAAGATACATTCTCCAAGACTATTTCGACATCCCTTTCGTGCACGAACCAACCATGCTCTTCCCGAGCCATCCGCTTCGTGCAGACTCCCTGCGATGGCCCGGCGACCCGATGAGCACCTTCGGACGACCTTTGCACAGGCCGTTCGCGACGACGCGACCCGACAAGGCCTGTCGCCGGAGCGAGCCACCGCGCTGGCAGGATGTCTCGACCGCGCCTTCCCCGCCGCCGTCAACAAGTCCATCACCGCCGGCGAACCCTCGTTCCTCGATCTGGTGTCTGCGTTCTGGCAGGCGGCCGCGGCGCTCGATCCCGAGCGCTTGTTCTCGGTCTTCGAGTCGACCCCCGCTGACCGCCTTCCACATCTGATCGATCGCGTGGCGGCAGCGACCTACCTGGCGGACCCCGAAACCCCGCTCTTCGACCTCGACGAGCTGGCGCAGAGCGCGAGCCAGGTGCTCGCGTTCGTTCGTGACCACGATGAAGAGCTTCGGAGCCGCGGAGAAGTCGTGGCGATACCACCAGAATTCCGGTGGCTGGGGCTTCGCCTCGCAAGCCTCCACCATCACCATCGCGGTCTGCGGTTTGCCGAGATCGAGGACGGCGAACCAGGGCGCGCCTGGGAAATTTACGATGTCGGCGAACCAACTGCGCTCGAACCGGGCCTCCGCGGTCCGGTCGGCTTCGATGCCCTGCGGCGGCAGACGCCAGGCTCACGCCTGACGACCGCCTGGCAGGGCCTCCGCGCGCCCACGCCCTGGGACCACCTCACCAGACCTGGAGGCTTAGCCAGGCTTCGATCTCCCGAGAGGAACGCTGCCCTTCAGCTCCTCCGTCGGAACACCCTCGGCCTGCTGATCGACTGCGTCTCGATCCGCGCGCCGGGCAGGATTTGGCCCGCCTTCGTCGACGAGCTAGGGAAGCACTTCGATGCTCCCGAGGTCGCGGCGATGCTCGGCGAGAGCGTGGTCTGGGGGGCAGTCGAGCCCACCGGCCAGGGCGTCGACATCACCGAGTGCATTCTGGAGCTTGGGCCTCTGATCGGACTTCTAGAGGTCGTTGGCCACTTCGAGAAAGAGCTCACGATCGGGCCGCTTGCGACAGCTCGCATCAAGCTCGCACCCATCCTCGGGACACCGCCCACCAGCGACCTAGGTCGCCGGTTTCCGCCCTACTTCCAGTGTCTCGACACCGACAGAATCGGGCTACTCGATGAAGCTCTCGATCTCTACCTCGCCCTCGAACGGGAGGAGCGTGACTTTTGGCCGGGCTTTCAGGCTCGGCTTCGGCTCGACCTCAAGACCGACTTTCCAATCCGGATTGAGGTGCCCTCGATCCGCGTCCGCGCGAGACACGCCAACGACGCGAGGCAGATGCTCCAGGGTCTCTCGGCAGAGATCGAGAGACGATTCGAGGAGCATGATCGAGCACAAGACGACCCCATCCGCTCGCCACTCGCCATCGGGCAGAACCGGTTCGTACTCGATGGGAGTGACTGGCTGATCGAGTTCGAGGGCGCAGTCGCTCGGATCAAGGCGTCGAAGAACATGGCTCGGATCGCCCGCCTCCTCGAACGGCCCGGGGTCGATCTCCACGCGCTCTACCTGGCGCGAATCGAGAAGGGCGGTGCCGTGTCGGTCGCCGACGACATGACAGCCCAGGGCACGATCGCCGCCCAGATCGAAGCCGGGGCACTTTCCGAATCCGGCCAGGGCCTGGAACGGTTTACGACAGCGGAGCTCGCCTCCCTGGGCGCTGCGCGCGTCGATCTCGAGTGCCAGATCGAAGAGGCACGCCGCAACGGTGACCGAGGTCGGATTGAGCTGCTGCAGGAGCAAAGGGACGAGGTCGATCGGTACGTCCTGGCGGGACTCGGACTACGAGGTCGAATCCGCTCGGAGGGCGGCTGGATCGAGGATGCCCGGAACACGGCAGGCAACTCGATCACCCGCGGGATCGAGACGATCCGCGACAAGCTCGAAGGTCTGTCGAGGCAACTTCATCGGTCCATCGATAAAGGTGTGACGTGCGTGTACCGGCCCGACCCGCCCTGCACTTGGCGCGTCCTCTTCGAGCCACCCAAGGGTGCGCCAAAGAAGCTCAACGACTGAACCGGGGTGCCGCCAGCGGCGTACACCTCGCTCGCCGACAGCTTACCAAGCCCCTCACCTGTCGATGCTACAGCCCGTGTAGCAGATCGCACTGATTTGTAGCGCCAGGGATCTGAGAGCAGCGCTCTCGGCCCGGCGGTCAACTCAGAACTCAAGCCCCGAAAGGGGGCCGCCCCTGTTGGACGCCTCGCCGGGCCGTCCTCAGGGGCGGTTTTGTCTCGACGCGGCAAAGCCCGGCGATCGAGATGGCCCGAAAGGGGCGAGAGGAGCAGTCGGATGAGCGATGAGAAGCCCACCAAACCGACTTCGGGGGCGAATCCGGATGAGCCGACAGATCAGAAGGCGCCCGATCCAACCGTGCCCTCGAGCGCCGGGGCGCCGTCGGGGCCGTCACTCTTCCAGCTCGACGACATCCGCATTCCGGATGGCTTCGACGGCGGAGGCGGCGGCGAGCGTGTGCTCACGACGATAGCGGTGCGCCGTCCGAAGAGGCACGAATGGCTCCGGGTCCACCCAACCCACGGCGCGCAGATCGCAGCGTTCCGGTATCGGGTCGATCGTGACGAAATCTATGCCGTCCACCACAGCCTCTGCGCCGAGCTCGCCGACGACGTCACCCCGCTCGCGCTCAGGCTCGTCGTCACGCGGCAGGGCGCGTGGTTCGTCTGGGGCCTCCGCCTTCCGGGGGCTGACGGTCGCTTCGACGACTGGGGGAGATCGGCGCTCCAACCACGATCGCACAGCAGGCCTGGGTCCGGGTCGCTCCCAACATGGGCGGAGGCTCCTACGACATCTACCGCGCAACTGGCGAGCTGCCCGACCCCACCTGGCCTCCGCTGTCGTTCGCGGAGCTGGTGCAGATCGCGTTCAAAGACCGGTTCATCGACTCGCCGTCGCATCCCGTGCTCCGTGAGCTGCGAGGTGAGCGATGACCAGCGGGCTGGGCACGTTTAAGAACATCGTCCTGGTCGACACGGAGTTCTCGGCACCTCCTGGCGAGCGGCCGAAACCGATCTGCTTGGTGTGGAAGCGCTGGCACCAGCCCGAGACGCATCGCGTCTGGCTGGATGGCGAATCGCCACCTGCGCCGCCACCATTCGTCGATGGCGCGACGCTGTTCGTCGCCTTCTTTGCGTCGGCCGAGTTCTCGGTGCTCCTCGAGCTTGGTTGGCCGCTCCCCACACATGTGCTCGACCTGTTCGTGGAGTTCCGCGCACTCACCAACGGTCTCGAGCCCAAAGGGAACAGCCTGTTGGCGGCGCTCGCGTTCTTCGGGCTCGACGGCATGGAGGCGCTCGAGAAGGAGGGGATGAGGAACCTCGCGATCCGTGGTGGCCCTTGGACCGCGAGCGAGCAGCGGGCGCTTCTCGACTATTGCGCATCGGACGTGCTCGCGCTGGAGCGGCTGCTCGAGCGCATGGGGCCGGTCGTCGATATCCCGCGTGCGCTGCTTCGGGGCCGGTACATCAAGGCGGTCGCTCGAATGGAGCGCGCCGGCGTGCCGATTGACCTCGACTTGGTCGACCGGCTCAGGCCCCGCTGGGAGCAGGTGAAACGTGGGCTCATCTCGTCAATCGATGACATCTACGGCGTCTTCGACGGCACCACGTTCAAGGCGAAGCGGTGGATCGAGTGGGCGCACCGCAACCGGATCAATTGGCCGCACCTCGACAGCGGGGCGCCGTCCTTGGACGACGAGACCTTCCACACGATGGCTCTCGCCCACCCCGCCGTGCGGCCGATCCACGAATTGCGGAAGGTGCTCGGGAAACTCCGACAGCTCGGGCTCACGGTCGGTTCCGACGGCAGGAACCGTTGTCTTCTGTCACCATTCCGAACTCGGACCGGCCGCAACGCCCCCTCAAACGCGGCCTTCATCTTCGGCGCGCCATCGTGGCTGCGCGGGCTCATCCGACCCGAGCGGGGGCGCGCGCTCGGTTACCTCGACTTCGGCCAACAAGAGTTCGCCATTGCCGGCGTCCTGTCGCACGACGACGCAATGATCGCGGCTTACGAGAGCGGCGATCCTTACGTCGCGCTCGCGATCCAAGCTGGCGCGGCGCCCCCGGGCGCCACCAAGGCCTCCCATCGCGAGGTGCGCGAGCAGTTCAAGGCCTGCGTCTTGGGCGTGCAGTACGGCATGAGCGAGACCGGGCTGGCACTTCGCATCGGCCAGTCGACCGCCCATGCGCGGGCGCTGCTCGATGCCCATCGGCAAACGTACGCGCGGTTCTGGGCGTGGTCACAAGCAACACGCGACTCGGCCTTCCTGACCGGCTGCATCCGAACGAGCTTCGGGTGGCCCCTCCACGTCACGCGCGACACCAAGGTCCGCACGATCGACAATTTCCTGATGCAAGCGACCGGCGCCGAGATCCTGCGGCTCGCCGCGAGCCTCGCAACAGAGCGCGGGATCGAAGTGTGCTCGCCGATCCACGATGCATTCCTGGTCGAGGCTGCCGAGGACGAAATCGAGGACGTGGCCCTCGAGATGGAACGGGCGATGGCCGACGCAAGCAGGGTCGTGCTCGCGGGCTTCGAGCTGCGTTCCGAAACCCGCATCCTGCGTCATCCCGACCGGCTCTTGGACGAGAAGGGATGGCCGATGTGGAACCGGGTCATGGTGAGCAGCGACTCGCTTCGGGAGGGGTAGTGGCGAGCTTCTGAGCGCGGTTGGT
>CAYVDO010000402.1:0-7151 GCA_964450125.1 uncultured bacterium | reverse complement strand
TCGCTGGCCGACCAGCTCGACGCGGAGAACTTCCCCACCGGGGGCGTCGGGCGATTCGACACACGGCACGAGCTCGAGATGCCGCTCGAGTGGGGCCCGCTGAACGTGGTGCCGTTCGCGGTGATGTCCGCGATCTTCCCGTTGCTCTCGCGTTACGCCCGCGAGGATCGCGCGCGCCACCGCGAGGTGCTGCAGCGCACCCTCGAGCTGCTGGTGATCGTGATCGTCGCTGCCGTGCCGTTCGTGATGCGCTACGGCGGTTGGCTGCTCGGGCTGGTGTTCGGACCCGAGTTCGTGAGCGCCCACCGGGTGCTCGTCATCCTCACTGCGGCCGAGCTCTTCCTCTATTTTCTGTTCGTGTTTCGCGATGCCTTCGTGAGCGAGGGCCGCGAGCGATTCGTGCTGCTCTTCGCGGGAAGCACGATGGTCGCGAACGTGACGCTCAACCTGCTCTTCATCCCGCGCTACGGGATCGAGGGGTCGGCGTGGGCGACGCTGCTCGCGATGGTGGGAGTGCTGGTGCTGGTGTTCGTGCTGCCGGACGTGCGCGGCTACGGCTGGCTCGCGCTGCGCGCGCTCGTGCGCCCCGTGATTGCCGCAGGCGCTGCGGGTATGGTGCTCGCCCGCTTCAGCGCATGGCCGATCGCGAGCTTCGTGGGCGCGGCGGCGACTTACGTCGGCGTGTTGGCGGCGACCGGCGCCATCGACCGTGCCGAGCTCGAGTTGGTCCGCGACGTGCTACGCAATCGGAGCCGGACGCGCGCCACGGGGACGTAGCGCCGCGAATTCAGCGAAGGAGAGGGTCTCATGAGCAAGTGGCGATGCACGATCTGCGATCACGTGTACGATCCTGCGGAGGGTGACGCGGCGGCTGGAATTCCAGCCGGTACGCCGTTCGAGGCGCTGCCCGACGATTGGACGTGCCCGGATTGCGGCGCGACCAAGGCCGACTTCGTTCCGGCCTGAGTCGCCGCGCCTCCGGTGGCTGGGCGGCGTGGTTGGCCGTTCGTCTCGAATCCAAGCACCGGGGCCGGGCTTGTCACGATTGCGTGACGCTTTCGTGAATTGCTAGCCTCGTTCTCGCTGCACCGGATCTCGTCGGTCACACCATGGGGGTGGGACCTGCACGTGGCTCGATCGAGCCGCTCGCGCGAGAATGGGTTCGCCGTCGTGCAGCGGGGAGGCTCGTCGATGTCGAAGCACGCTCACGTTGGCACCGCGCTCTTGGGTGCGCTGCTCGCGACGGCCGCAGTCGGCTGTCAGCCCACGGTGACCCGCGATGCGTACCTGCAAGACGCCACTCCGACGAGCACGGTGGTGCGGTGGCGAACGAATGCCGCCTCGGATTCGGTGGTGCGCTACGGCGCGAGCCCGAGCACGCTGACTTCGCAGGTGAGCGACCCCACGCAGACCACCGAGCACGAGATCACCCTCACGGGGCTCACCGCGAACACCACCTACTACTACTCGATCGGCACCTCCACCGCGACGCTCGCGGGTGGTACCGCCGACTACAACCTCATCACCCAGCCGCCCGCCGGCCAAGCACAGCCGATGCGCATCTGGGTGCTCGGTGACCCCGGCACCGGCACGGGTCAGCAGCAGGCCGTACGCGACGCGTTCTACACCTACACCGGCACCCAGGATCCGGATTTCTGGCTCATGCTGGGTGACAACGCCTACTCGAGCGGAACCGATACCGAGTTCCAGCTCAAACTCTTCAATCAATACCCCACGATGTTGCGGAAGCGCTCGCTGTGGCTGACCCTCGGCAATCACGATGGCGGCAGCGCCGACTCGGCCACGCAGACGGGCCCCTACTACGACAACTTCACGTTGCCCAAGAGCGGCGAGGCCGGCGGGGTGCCTTCGGGGACGGAGGCGTACTACTCGTTCGACTACGGCAACATCCACTTCATCTGCCTCGACTCGTACGAGACCGACCGCTCGCCCACCGGCGCGATGATGACCTGGATGCAGACGGATCTGGCGGCCACCTCTGCCGACTGGACCATCGCGTTCTGGCACCATCCGCCCTACAGCAAGGGCTCGCACAACTCGGACACGGAAGGTGCCCTCATCGACATGCGCCAGAACTTCCTGCCGGTGCTGGAGAGCTACGGCGTGGACTTGGTGCTCGCCGGTCACAGCCACTCGTACGAGCGCTCGTACCTTCTCGACGGCCACTACGGCTCATCCTCGACCTTGACCCCGTCGATGATCCTCGACGGAGGCGACGGTCGCACCGACGGAACCGGCGCCTACACGAAACACGGCCTCGGGCCGATGCCGCACCTGGGCGCGGTTTACGCCGTGCCGGGCAGCTCGGGTCAGACCAGCGGCGGCTCGTTGAATCACCCGGCGATGTTCGTGTCCCTCAACGTGCTGGGCTCGATGGTGCTGGACGTGGACGGCGATCGCCTCGACGCCGCGTTCGTGAACTCGCTGGGAGACGTACAGGACCACTTCACGATCCAGAAGGTGCCTAGCTGAGCGTGGGTGCCTTGCGGTTGGTCTCGGTGCTCGGGCTGGGCGTCGCGCTGTGCGCGGCGCCCAGCGCCGTTCGGGCGGACGACGACATCGCGTCGCGGATTCGCGAGATCACCGCGAAGATCGGTGCCGCTCCCCGCGACGCCTCGCTCTACGCGTGGCGCGCGGATCTCCATCGCTTCTCCCGCGACTTCGACGCGGCGCTCGCCGATTGCGAGCGCGCCCGCGCGCTGGATCCGAGCGGGGCGAAGATCTGTGTCGTGTGTGGTCGGGTGCTCGCGGATGCAGGCTACCCACGTGCCGCGCGCGCCGTGGCGGACACCGGCCTGGCCGCTACCCCGCGGGATCCGGAGCTCACGCTGCTGCGTGCCCGCGCGCTGGTGAAGCTCGGCGACGGGCATGCCGCGTGGGAGGACTACAGCACGGTGATCGGTGCGGCGAGGACGCCGAGCCCGGATCTCTTCCTGGAGCGGTCGGAGGCGGTCGTCGGGCTCGGCAGCGACCTCGTGGAGCGCGCTCTCGGCGGCATCGACGAGGGTATCGCCCGTCTCGGGTCGCTCGTGACCCTCGAGCTGACGGCCCTCGGCTACGAGGAGAAGCTCGGCCGCATCGACGCTGCGCTGGCGCGGATCGATCGGCTCGCTGCGTCTGCGGCGCGCAAGGAGTCGTGGCTGGCGCGCCGCGCAGCGCTGTTGCATCGCGTGGGTCGTGAGGCCGAGTCCGAGGAGTCCTATCGCGCGACCCTCGCTGCCATCGACGCACTTCCGCCCAAGGTCCGCGGCACCCGCGCCATGCAGGACCTCGAAAAGGAAGCGCGCGCCGCGCTCGTGCCTTAGCCCGAAGAATTCGTGCAGGGGAACCTGCGGCTGCGACGAAGTGCGACCCTCCATCCTTCTTGCGCGCTCGAATCGATGGAGGGCACGGGGCCTGCGGCCCCTGCTCCGTCGGCGCCGACGGGCTGTCGCGGGCACGAGCCACGCCCACTCACGTCGATCGAAAGTGTGAATGTGGCGATTCGTGGTGTCTCGACACAGCGTTCGCGAATCGATCGGGTAAGGGGGCGGATGCGTCGTTTTCGGCGACGGCCCTGCCGGCGGCGCCGTATCGTTGGGTGGTGCGAGTCGCGGTAGGCTCGAACCGCGCACCCTTCGCTCAATCCCCTCATGCCGGCCCGAGCGATCCTGCACGTCGACATGGATGCGTTCTTCGCGTCCGTCGAGGTCCGCGAGAATCCCGAGCTGCGCGGGCTTCCAGTGCTCGTCGCAGGCGCGGGGAAGCGCGGTGTGGTGGCTGCGGCGAGCTACGAGGCGCGGGCGTTCGGCTGCCGTTCGGCGCAGCCTACGGCGGTGGCCCTGCGGCATTGCCCGCAGGCAGTCGTGATCTCGCCGCGTCACGATCTCTACTCGGAGGTCTCGGACCAGGTCTTCTCGATCTTCGAGCGATTCACGCCGCTGGTCGAGCCACTGTCGATCGACGAGGCGTTCCTCGACGTCACCGGTACGGATCGCCTCTTCGGCCCGCCGCGTGCCGTGGCCGAGGCCATCCGCGCGGCCGTGCGAGCCGATACCCGGCTCACCTGCTCGGTGGGAATCTCGGCGGTGAAATTCCTCGCCAAGATCGCGAGCGGTCGGCAGAAGCCCGACGGCCTGACCGAGATCCTCCCCGGTGAGGAGCTCGCGTTTCTCGACCCCTTACCCGTGAGCGAGCTGTGGGGAGTGGGGCCGAAGGCCGCCGAGGCACTGATTCGGCGTGGCATGCGGACCGTCGGCGACATCCGCCGCCACGACGTCCGCGAGTTGGAACGGCTCTTCGGTGAGTCGGGCCTTCACTTCCATCGCCTCGCCAACGCGATCGACGACCGCGGTGTCGAGACGTCCCACGAACGCAAGCGCGTGAGCCACGAAGACACGTATGCCGACGACATCGTGGGCCGCGCCACCCTCGAGCGTCACCTCCTCGATCAGGCCACCCGCGTCGCCGACCGGCTCACCCACAAGGGCCTGCGCGGGCGCAAGGTCCACCTCAAGATCCGCGACGGCCGCTTCGTGACCGAGACCCGCCAGCTCACGCTTTCGCGCCCCACGGCGCAGGCGCGGGAGATCTACCGCGCCGCGTGCTCGCTGCTCGACGCCGTCGAGATCGAAGGGCGCAGCTTTCGTCTCACCGGAGTCGGCGTGAGCGATTTCGTCGAGCCCGAAGGCGAGCGCCAGCTCGAGCTCTTCGCGGGTGTCGCCCCCGACCGCATCGAAGCGCGCGCCCAGCGGGGCGACGCGCTCCAGGACGTGCTCACGCGCGTTCGCGATCGCTTCGGCAGCAAGAGCCTCTATCCCGCCGATACCGATCCCCGCGCCCCCGAAGACCGCCTCGCAGGCAAAGCCCTCGCCCGCAAGAAGCCGGACGCATGACGGCGGCCCGTGAGCGACGCGTCAGCCGGCGGTGACGGTCATGCCGACTTCTTGGCCGTAGGAGAGCTCGAGGGTGTTGCCGTCGGGATCGGCGAGGAATGACCAGTACCCAACCGGTGGCCCGGAGTCGGTGGGGGGGCGGCGCAGGCACCCCTCACGCGCAGCTTCCGCGCTCAAGCGATCCACGTCCTCGCGGCTCGTACAACCCACGCCGAGGTGCTCGAACGAAAAGAATCCCTTGGCCGCGCGCAACACGAATCGCGGCACCCAGCGAGGTAGCTCGACGCACACGATCACGAATGGCCGCGTCTTGTCGCTGAGCCACGCCACGCGCGTTCCCGACGCACCATCCGCGCGCTGGTGCACCACCGTCATCTCGGCGTACTTCGCGTAGAACGCGATCGTGCGATCCAGGTCGCTCACCATCAGCGCCACGTGGGTGAAGCCGTGATCGATGCTCATGGCGGGACGATCTCCTCGCTGCGGGCGAGACGGTTGCTGGCGTGGCTGCCGTGAGGCTGCGTCGAGCCTGGCGCAGCGAAGGATATCCCCGTCTTTGACGAGGGGAGCGCCCCGGCTCAAGCTGCCGCCGAGGGAGATGGACGATGGCGAATGCGACGAAAGCCGAGGAAGGCGAGAAGCCCAAGCGCGCCACCCAGCGCACGACGCGCGCGAAGACCACCAGCGGCGGCACGCGCCGCAAGAAAGGCGTTGCCGAGCCTGGCTCGCGTGGCCTCAGGCCGACGGAGCTCTCCGGCGAGGATCCGCCGCTCGCGATCACCGAGCTCACGCAGGCGATCGAGAACGACGGCGGCTCGGTAGTCGGTGCCTATCGGGATCCCCTCGGCGGTCGCTGGCAGCTCTTGGCAGGGTTGCCGATCGAGCAGGTGGCGCCCACGCCGTTCCAGCGCGACCTCTCCGAGGCGCACGCGAATCGCCTCACCCGCGTGATCGAGAAGCTCGGGCGCTTCCTCGACCCCGTGATCGTCCTTCGCCAGGGCGAACGGAGCTACTGGACGCCCAACGGCAACCACCGGCTCTCGGCGATGAAGCGGCTGGGCGCTCGCTCGATCGTGGCCCTGGTGCTTCCCGACCCGGCCGTGGCCTACAAGATCCTCGCGCTCAATACCGAGAAGGCCCACGCCTTGCGCGAGAAAGCACTCGAGGTGGTCCGCATGGCCCGAAGTCTCGCGGGGTCCGACGGCCGCACCGAGAACGACTTCGCCCTCGAGTTCGAGGAGCCGTCCTTGCTCACGCTGGGCCTCTGCTACGAGGAGCGGCCGCGCTTCGCGGGCGGTGCTTATTCCGCGCTGCTCAACCGCGTGGACACGTTCCTCGACGAGCCGATCGCCCACGCCCTCGAGATCCGCGCCGAGCGTGCGCGCCGCGTACTCGCGCTGGAGGACGCCGTGAGCGAAGCCGTCGCGGCGCTCAAGGCGCGCGGATTCGAGAGCCCCTACCTGCGCGCGTTCGTCGTGGCGCGGGTCAATCCCATTCGCTTCTACAAGGGGACGAGCGTGCCGCCCTTCGACGCGACCCTCGACAAGATGATCGCGTCGGCCCGCGGCTTCGATCCCGCGAAGGTCAATGCGTCGCAGCTCGCCCGCGCGTCGGGCCCGCCGGAGGAATGAGGCGATGCCGTTTCGCATCGCCAACTGCAGCGGGTTTTACGGCGATCGGCTGAGCGCGGCACGCGAGCTGGTCGAAGGCGGCCCGATCGACGTTCTCACCGGCGACTATCTGGCCGAGATCACGCTGCTGATCCTGGCCCGCGAGAAGGCACGCGATCCGTCCCGCGGCTACGCGCGCACCTTCGTTCGTCAGGTCGAGGACGTGCTCGCGACGTGCCTCGAGCGCGGGATTCGCATCGTCTCGAATGCCGGCGGGCTCAATCCGCGCGCGTGTCGTGAGGCGATCGAGCTCGTCGCACGACGGCTCGGACGCAAGCCGCGCATCGCGGTCGTCGAAGGCGACGATCTCTTGTCGCGGCTGCCCGAGCTCACGGCGGCGGGCCAGTCGCTCGCTCATGCCGTCACGGGTGCAGCGCTCGCGAGTCTCGCCGAACCGGTGGCGTGCGCGGCGGCGTATCTCGGTGCCTGGCCCATCGTGGCCGCGCTCGAGGCTGGCGCGGACATCGTGGTCACCGGTCGAGTCACTGATTCGGCGCTCACGCTCGCGCCGGCGATGGAACATTTCCGCTGGCGCGCCGACGATTGGGATCGACTGGCCGGCGGCATCGTCGCGGGACACCTGATC
>CAYVDO010000401.1:0-7228 GCA_964450125.1 uncultured bacterium | reverse complement strand
CACGTTGCCGTCGGGATCGCGGACGTAGAGCGTGAAGGCGGTCTCACGAAATACGGCATGGCCCGCTCGCTCGAGCCGCCCACGCCAACGCTCGCGTGCCGCGGGCTCGATCGCGAGCGCCACGCAATGCCAACCGGGTGCCTCGTCCTTGCGTGTGGGTCGCGGGCGCTCGGCACGCTCGAGCGCGAGGAACGCTCCTTCGCCGAGCTCGAGCCACACCGAACGCGAACGCCCCGCGTCGTCGGTCCAGCGTTTCACGACCCTGAGGCCGAGCACGTCCCGGTAGAAGCGCTCCGCGCGCGGCAATCGCGACACCACCACCGCCACGTGGTGAACGCGGAGCACCTCGCGCCCGCCCATTCGAGCGAGCAGCTTGCGCGAGGTCTCGACCAACGGCTTCGAGGCCTCCGCTGCGAGCGTCGCGGCGAACCGCGCGGCATCCGATGCGGATGACGATCCCGGCCCGGCTGCGAGCGAGCGCAACAGCGCCGCCGCTTGGCGTGGGTTGCGGGGAACGCGCATCGTCGTCTCAGTAGTAGATGGTGCGGGTACGGTGATATGGCTTCATGCGCGGTATCCGTCGTTGGCCGGCGTCCCACAGAATCCAGTCCACCTGGGTGCTGGTCACCTTGGACCCGCGCGCGGCGAGTGCCTCCCGCAACCACTCCACCGCCCACACGGTCGCGGCGCGAATCTCCACTTCCTCCGGCGATCCTGGCGCGAGCAACACGCGCCGCCCTACCCGACGCGCAAGACCGGGCGCGTAACGCAGAACTCCCCACGCTCGCAGCACCTGCGGCAGCTTGTAGTCGGCGAATGCCGTGAGCTGGTCGACGTCGCGGAAAGCTCCCCACTGCCTGCCGCCGAACGCCCCCCACAGATCGGCAACCAGTATCTGCGCGCGCTTGAAGAAGCGCACCTCTCGACCGTCGTGGAGCGTGACGTCGTCGAACGACGACAACGATTCGGCCACCATTCGCGCCAGCGCCGGCGCGCTGCCGCCCGCTTCCTCGACGAGCCGGGCGGCGCTTCCGCCCCAGCGATCACGCAGCACCCGACCGAGCTCGCGAACGTTCCGCCAGCGCTCCTCGAAGAGCGGGATCGCGCCGCGTCCGTGAAAGATCGTCGCGAGCTGCCGCGGGTCGAGCGCCGCCAGGAACTCGGCGTCGAGCAGCGCCGGGGTGTGTTCCACGGCGCGCGTGAGCGCCGCCGCGAGCGCCCAGTAGCCGTCGAGCCAGCGGCCGCGCCAACGCACTTGCCAGCGCGGCTCGCCCCAGAAGCAGAAATTGACTGCATCGATCAGCAGCACGTACGCCACGCTCCGCCGCCCACCGTCGAAGAAGAGCTCGTCGCGATGCCACGCGGGCGGCTCGGGCGTGGCACGAGCGAGGTGGTCCGCGACCCGACCCAATCGATCGTGATCGATCAGCACGTGGTGCGCATCGGCGACCACCCGCGCGGTCGAGACCAGCACACCGAGGGGGTCGGCGCGGCGCGAGAGAAGGTTGCGGAAGCGTCGCACGGAGGGCGCTCGGGGGAGCCACGACCTCGTGGCCGGGCGGCATGGTAGTTTCGCGCTCACCAGCCCATCAACACCGACGACGCCACTTTGCGATGGGCGAAACGGCGGCGCAGCAGGGGATTCGCGTGGACGAGGAAACGGACTCTCGCGTCATCGAGAGCGGTCACCCCGACGACAGCGTGCGGTTTCGCCTGCCGGAGCGACCAGGCGGGCGACCCGGCGACGCACCCGGCATCGAGTGGGATCAGCTCCTCACCATGCCCCGCGGCGAGCGGCCGGTCACCATCACGGTGATCGACTACTGCCCTGCGCGCCACGACGTCCGAACCATCACGGATCTGACCGCGTTTCTCGCGGAACACCGGCCCGCGGGCACGGTCGTGCGTTGGATCAACGTGGACGGGATCGACGATCCACACGCGATTCGCGGCTTGGCCAGGAAATACAGCCTGCATCCGCTCGCGATCGAAGACCTGCTGCATGTGCCGCAGCGGCCGAAGGTGGACCCCTACGAGCCCGACGGCGACCACCATGCGCGGCTGTTCGTGATCGCGCGAATGCTGCAGCTCGTCGAAGGCCGGCTCGAGAGTGAGCAGATCAGCATGTTCCTCGGCCACAACACCGTGCTCACCTTCCAGGAGCAGCCCGGGGATTGCTGGGACCCCATTCGCCAGCGCATCGCGCGGCCGGGCTCGCGCCTGCGCCAGAACGACGCGAGCTTCCTGCTCTACGCGCTCATCGATTCCATCGTCGACCATTGCTTTCCGATCCTGGAGGAGTACGGCGACCGCCTCGAGGCACTCGACGACGAGATCCTGGAGAACCCGAGCCCCGGCGTGATCCGCAAGGTGCACACGCTGAAGCGCGAGCTCTTGGTGCTCCGGCGCGACTTCTGGCCGTTGCGCGAGGTGGTCAACACGCTGCAGCGCGAGCCCCACGACTGCATGAGCGACACCACGCGCACCTACCTGCGCGACGTCTACGACCACCTGGTACAAATCCTCGACATCGTCGAGAACTACCGTGAGATCACGATCGGCATCGGTGAGTCGTACATGACCGCGATGAGCAATCGCATGAACGAGGTCATGAAGGTGCTCACCATCATCTCGACCATCTTCATCCCGATCACGTTCCTTGCCGGCGTGTACGGGATGAACTTCGAGTACCTGCCGGAGCTCAAGTGGCGCTGGGCTTATCCAGCGTTCTGGCTCGTCAGCGGGAGCGTCGCGATCGCGATGCTCCTCTGGTTCAGGCGCCGGAATTGGATCTGAGCCGGTCACGCCGCGGTACCGCTCGGCCGCCGCCCGGTACACCGGGAAACGTGACGGGCGCTTCGCTGACCCCGTGCGCCTCGTTCGCAACCACCCAGGCATCTACCTTTGCCCACTGGTCGTACAGCCACTCGCTACGCCCGACGGCGTCGCGCGGAATCTCCGCGAAGGGCACGCGCCAGAACGCCACACGCAGCACGAGGTCGTTGAGCCCGCCAGCCAGGAACTCGCGAAAGCTCATGGCGCGCTCGAACCCGACGTGCGCACAGAAGACCGCGTCGGCACCCGGGTTGCGTTCCAAGAGCGCCAGCGAGCCGGCGAGCTTGGGGGGCAGCACACGCTTCAGGCGCTGGGCTCGCGCCAGCAGATCGGCGTCGGCCTTGGTCGCGAGCTGCTCCAGCGCACGGCGCCGCTTTTCCGGCGTGAAGCGCGTGCCCTCGGGGTAGATGAGCACACCGTCTTTGGGGCCGAGTGCCTGCGTGAGGCGCAGCACCTCGGCGAGCGCGCGCTCGGTGTCCCCTACCCCGCGGCGCACGAAGCCGTTCGGCAAGCGATGGCCCACGAGGTCGAGACACGGATCCCACAGAAGCTCCGACTTGAGCACGTAACGCAGGCACACCCCGAAGCGATCCGAGACCAGCACCGCCGCGAGCACGGTGTCGGCGGTGCTCAGATGGCGAATGAAGAAGAGCATCGGTCCGGTCGCCGCGGCCGCGTGGTTCTCGACTTCCACCCGCCACCGGAAGATACGGCGCGCGCCATCGAACAAGGTGCGTGCCCACAGCCGCTGCAACGCGAAGTTCCAGCGCAGATAGCGTTGCGCGGAACGCCGGGGCCAGAGCCGATCGCCCAACCACAACGCGAACGCCGCCCAGACGCCCGCCAGCTCGCAGCCGAAATAGAGCATGAAGAAGCGCAACGCACGCACCGCAACCGGGTGACCGCGCACCCGGTCGACGGCCCACCCGACGGCAAGACCGGGAACGAAGATCACCGCCAGCAACACGCCCAAGGCGTGATAGCCGGCGATCGTCAGCGCGCGACGCTGCCAGCGCCGCAGCGCGGGCTCCGGCGGAGGTGGCGGAGGAAGCTCACAGCCATCGGCGAATGCGCGAGGGATCGTGCGTTCGGCGCTCAAGCCAGCAACACCTCCTACCGTGCCAATCGGAAACGTAATCGACCGTGCGCGCGCGGAAAGCCCGCCCCCGTTGCTCCGCGCGACGCCGGATTCCGGGCGCTGTGGGATCGAGTACGATCGTCGAATCATGTCCGCCGACCCACGTGCTACCACGCCGCCGAGCGCCAAGGGGGGCGCGGTGAGCCTGCACCTAAGTATGACTCGCTTCGCGCGAGCGCTCGGTCGCGCGAGCGTTGCGATGGGGCTCGGGCTGCTCGCCGCACGCGCGCTCGCACTCGCGATCCCGTCGCTCGCCGACGGCGCGGCGGGCCGAGTCCGCGCCCTCGGCTCGATGGGATTCGCCTGCTTCGGCTTGGCGCTCGCGGAGCTGGCGCGTCCCGAAGGCGCGCGTGGCCTGCGCGTCGCCGTCTACACGCTCACGCTGGCGACGCTCGGATCCCTGGGCGTGGCGACTTCCTTTGCGTCGCTTCACGCGTACCCGCCGCTGGGCTGGTTGGAAGACCATCGGCTGGCGGCCGCACCAGTCACGGCCGGCTGCGAGGTCCTGGCTGCCGCCGGGCTTCTCGAGATCTGGCTCCGGCGGCGACCTCGGCTGTTTCAGCTCGCCGCGTTCGTGATGCTCTTCGCCGGCGTCGTGTCGTTGCTCGGGCTCGCGATCTCCCCCAAGGAGATCACCGAGGTCCGCGTGTTCCACCAGATCCACGTCGTCGGCGCGGTCGGCGACCTCATCATGGGCGTGGGGCTTCTCTGTCTGCGGTCACAAGTGGGTTTTCTGGCGCTGCTCGTGCGGCGTGACCCAACGGGCGCCCTCGCGAGGCGGATCTCGGTGGGGCTGCTCACGATTCCGATCGTGACCATCGCGATCCACCAACTCGGCGCCGACCACGCCGGCCTGTGGGGTAACCACTTCGGCCAGGCCCTCAATGCAACGCTTCAGATGACGCTCTTCGCCGTGGTGCTGTGGGTGGGCGTCGAGGCGCTCGACCGTACCGCACACGCGCGCGCCCAGGCCGAGACCGAGCTGGCCCAAGCGCGGGTTGCGTATCGCCACATCGTCGACACCATGGGCGAGGGTGTATGGATCTTCGATCAGGACATGCGCGTCACCTTCGCCAATCGGCGATTGGGCGAGCTCTTGGGATACGAGGTCTCCGAGCTGCTCGGTCGACGGCTCGACGAGTTCGTGCCCGCCGAGGACTTTCCTGCGACTCGCACGCGCATCGAACGCCGCCGAGCCGGGATCCGCGAATCGTTCGATCAACGCCTGCGCCGCAAGGACGGCTCGATCTTGTGGGCGATCATCAACGTCAACCCGATCGTCGACGAGCACGGCCGCTTCACCGGCTCGCTCGGCACGCTCACCGACATCACCGCGCGTCGTGCGGCCGAGGAGGCGCTGCGCGAGAGCGAGGATCGGTTCCGGCAGATCGCCGAGCACGTGAGCGAAGTCTTCTTCGTCAGCCAGATCGCCCCCCCGCGTGTGCTCTACGCGAACTCGGCGTTCGAGCGCATCTGGGGAATCCCGCTCGCCACACTGATGCGCGACCCACACGTGTGGCTGGACTCCGTTCACGCCGACGACCTCGCCCGCGTGAAGTCCACGATCGCCGAGAGCCACGCCCAGCCCGACGCTCCCTTCGTGGTTCGCTATCGCGTGGTGCGGCGCGACGGCTCGATCCGCTGGATCGAGGACCACTGCCGTTCGCTCAGTGACCGCGACGGACGTGCGCACCGTGTGGTGGGCATCGCCACCGACGTCACCGACCTCGTTCTGGCCGAGGAGCGCCGTGCGCTGCTCATGAGCGAGCTCGACCACCGCGTCAAGAACACCCTCGCCACGGTCGTGGCGCTGCTCGACCTGACGCTCGACAACGAGACCGACCCATCTGCGTTGCGTGAGGCGCTCACCAGCCGCATCTATGCGATGGCGCGCACGCACGACGGATTGGCCCGCCTGCGCTGGGAAGCCGTACCCGTGGTGCGGCTCGCCGAGCTGGCCCTGGCGCCCTGGCTCGGCCCGCCCACCGAGCGAATCCGCCTCGACGGCGATCCGATACGCCTACCGGCGCGACTCGCCACACCCTTGTCGCTGGCACTCAACGAGCTGGCCACCAACTCGCTCAAGTACGGTGCCCTCACCTCTCCCACCGGCAACGTCGACCTGACGTGGACCGGAAGCAGTGGCGATTCACTCGCGATGTCGTGGATCGAACGCGGCGGCCCGATCCCGTGTGCTCCGGAGCGTCCCGGCACGGGTCTCACCCTGATGCGGGATCTAGTCGAGTATCAGCTTCACGGCACGCTGACCGTGGATTTCGCTGCGGCCGGAGTCGAGGTGAAGATCCATTTCCCGCTACCGCACGGCTCGAGCGACAACAAGAACACGTCGGCGCGTGGCACACCTCCGCCGAGCACGCCACCCACCGACATTCGATCGCGGACGCTCGAAGGCGTGCGCGTCATGATCCTCGAGGACGACCCGCTGCAAGCACGCATGCTGGCGAGGCAGCTCGCACGCATCGGCTGCGAGGTCGTCGAGCTCGCCGCAACGGTGCAGGATGCGCTCGACTGGGTCGCGCACCATCCGCTCGACGGTGCGGTCCTCGACCTCAACGTCGGCGGCGCCTCGAGCACGCCGGTGGCGAATGCGCTGCTCGAGCACGAGATCCCCTTCGTGTTCGTGAGCGGCTATTCGCTGTCCGAGGTGCTTCCCGCACATTTGGCGCGGGCGCCGCGATTGACCAAGCCCGTGGAACCCGCCGAGCTCGAATCGGTGGCCAAGCGCCACTTCGCTCGCGGCGCACCGTGCGGCCGGCCGCCGTGAGCGCTCAGTGGATCGTGCTCTCCGATCTGCACGAGCACACGGCCCATCTGCCGCGCGTCGCCGAGGCCGTGCGCGAGGCCTCGCTCGTGGTGTTGTCGGGCGATCTCACGATGTTCGGCGGGTGGCGCGAGGCCGAGCGAGTCGTGGATCCGATTCGGACGCTCAATCCGCGCGTGCTCGCCGTTCCCGGCAACACCGACCATCGTGGTGTGCGCGACTTCCTCGAGGCCGAGGGAATCAACCTGCACGGACGCGCCTTCGAAGTGGACGGGGTCGCGATCTACGGCGTCGGCGGCGCCAACCCCACGCCTTTCGGCACCCCATTCGAGCTTTCCGAAGAGGAGCTCGGTGCACATCTCGCCGCAGGATACGAGTCCGTCCGGGACGCGGCGGTGCGCGTGCTGGTGAGCCACGCGCCGCCTCACCAGAGCGGCGTCGATCGGCTGTGGAGCGGGCGTCCCGTGGGAAGC
>CAYVDO010000400.1:0-7240 GCA_964450125.1 uncultured bacterium | reverse complement strand
CACCAGCCGGTCGAGCTTGCGCGCCGCGTCGCCGCGGAAGAGCCACACGCTGTAGCCCCAATTGCCGGCGTAGTAGCGCATCGCGCAGAGAAACGAGACCCGCGACGGTACGAAATTCCCCACCAGCGGGACGAGGAAGAGAACGACGAAGAGGTACGCGGCCAACACGGGAGCCGAACCGAGCGTGAGCACGCTCACCTCGGGGTGATGCCCGAACAGGAAGAATCCGCCGTACACCATGATCACGTTCCACTCGAGCGGCACTCCCATGGGAATGTTGCTCGAGATGAACGTGTGGAAGCCGAGCATCACCACCAGCGCCAGCGCGGTCGGAACGCCGCCGTTGCCGAGGAGTAGGACCAGCGGGAACAGGTACTCGACGGCGGTCCCCGCATGCGCGGCGATTTCCGGCACACGGCCGGGGCGTAGGTCGTCGGGGTAGCTCCGGTAGAGCTTCTTGCGCAGCGATACCGGCACCAGCGGGCTGTTGCTCAGCATCACCGCGATCACCGACGGAAAGTGGTGGTTGAGCTTGGAGGTGGCCGCCCACCACCAGATCGCGATCCACGTCACCTTGGCGCCGGCCAGCCAGTGGTCGGCAAACGCAAAGCACACCAGTGCGGTGAAATGGTGCTCGGCACGCGAGATGAGGTAGATCGACTTGTCGCTCAGCGACAGAAGCGGCAGGAGCACGATCGTGGGAATCATCAGCGCGGGCGTGACCGCGGGCGCCACGAGCGCCCGGAGCAAGAACCCGTAGTGGACGAGGTAGAGCACCACGTCGAGGCGGGTGCGGCGGGTGCCACCGAACACGGGTAATCCCGGGATGAACGGCAGCTTGGTGGTACCGGGCCTGAGGAAGTAGAGAACGCCGCCGATCGGCGGTACGTAGCGTCCAGTGAGCGGCCCGCTGCCGCAGCCGACACCGAGCCCCTCGTAGGCCATCGTCCACAGCACCGCTTTCTGGAAGGCGGTGGCCGTGAACGCCCACGAGGCGATCGCACCCGGTGCGCCGAGCCCGGGCGTGAACGAGCAGAAGAAGCACCAGCCCCCGATGTAGAGGAACAGGATCTTGAGGATGTAGACGCTGTAGATGAGCGGCGGCGTGCCATAACCTTGCGTGGCCCAGGCCTCGCAGATCATGCGGATGCGCACCGGGAAAGGCTGTGCGCGCCACTCGCGGATGTCGTAAGGAGGTTGTACCGGCTGTAGCATCGACGACGTCCTCCGTAGCGTTCAGCGCGCGGAAAGGGGCACGCGGCGTGACGGCACGGCGAGGAAACCCGAAGCGAGGCGAGACCGTAGAGTGAAGCGGAGCGCCATGTCCACCGATTCTTCGCTCACCAACGCCAGCTACGACGCGGTCGTCGTCGGCTCCGGCCCCAACGGCCTCGCGGCAGCCATCACGCTGGCGCAGGCGGGTGCGTCGGTGCTGGTGCTCGAAGCGGCGGACGTCATCGGGGGCGGAGCGCGCACGGCGGAGCTCACGCTGCCTGGCTTCCGTCACGACGTGTGCTCGGCGGCCCACCCCATGGGCCTCCTGTCCCCGTTCTTTCGCACCCTCCCTCTTACGAAGCACGGCCTCACCTGGATTCGCCCGCCGGCTTCGGTGGCGCACCCGCTCGACGCCGCGCCGGCGGTGCTGCTCTGGCGCTCACTCGAACGGACCGCAGAAGAATTGGGCGCCGATGCCGACTCGTGGTGCCGGCTGGTGGGCCCGTTCCTCGACGATCCGCACACCCTTCTCGCCGACGCCCTCGGCCCGCTGGGATTGCCGCGCGATCCGGTGCGGCTCACGCGTTTCGGCATGCGCGCGATGTGGTCGGCGGCCACACTGGCGCGGGCGTCGTTTCGCGGCGTGCGGGCACGGGCGCTCTTCGCAGGCTGCGCCGCGCACTCGATCCTGCCACTCAGCCACGCGTTCACCTCGGCCATCGCGCTGATGTTCGCGATCACCGGGCACGTCGAGGAATGGCCGGTCGCGGCGGGTGGCTCACGAGCGATCGCAGACGCGCTCGCGAGCTACCTGCGCGAGCTGGGCGGCACGATCCGCACGGGCGTCACGGTCCGCTCCACCGCCGATCTCCCGGCGGCGCGTGCGTACCTCTTCGACACCGATCCGCGCCAGCTCGCCGCCATTTGCGAGCCGGCGCTGCCGTACGGCTACCTGAAACGGCTCTGCCGATTCCGTTACGGCCCCGGTGTCTTCAAGCTCGATTGGGCCCTCGACGGACCGATCCCGTGGGCGGATCCGCGCTGTCTCGAGGCCTCCACGGTTCACGTCGGCGGAACGCTCGACGAGATCGCGGCCTCCGAGCGCGCGATGTGGCGCGGCGAGCACTCACCGCGCCCCTACCTGATCGTGGTGCAGCAAAGCCAGTTCGACCCGAGCCGTGCGCCCGCCGGACAGCACACCGGCTACGCCTACTGTCACGTCCCCGCGGGCTCCACCGTCGACATGACCGACGCCATCGAGAGCCAGCTCGAGCGCTTCGCGCCCGGCTTCCGCAAGCGCATCCTCGCTCGCCACGAGACCTCGCCCCTCGACCTCGAGCGCATGAACCCGAACCACGTGGGCGGCGCCATCACCGGCGGCGTCGCCGACGTGTTCCAGCTCTTCACTCGCCCCGTCGCGCGCCTCGACCCCTACTCGACACCGAATCCGCGCATCTTCCTTTGCTCGTCCTCCACGCCCCCTGGCGGCGGCGTCCACGGCATGTGCGGCTACCACGCCGCCCGAAGCGCGCTGCGCGCGCTCGAACGATTCGGCGCGGGAAGGCTCGAAGCCACGACCTGATCGGCGGCAGGGCCGCCGCGGCCGACCACCGATGCGGGGCGGCTCAAGGCAGCGGGGTGACGTTGCCCGGATCGACCAGCCATTCGAGGTAGAGCTCGAGCGCCGGTAGCCATCCTGGCCGATCTGGTTGTTGGACGGCGTCGCGGGATCGGTGCCGTACCAGACCTCCCAGCTGTCGGGCATGCCGTCGTGATCGGCGTCCGCGGGCGCCGCGCCCCCGGCGATTGTCGGCCACACCGGCACGCTCTCCTTGATGGAGCCCTGCGTCCCGTAGCTCGTGAGCTCGGTGATGAAGCGCGCGTCGGCGGCGTCACGACCCCAGGGACGCGCGCCCGCATCGGCGATCACGGTCGCGAGCGCCGCACTGCCGGGCTGAACGGCGCCGATCTGCGCCCACGGGTCCACGGCGATCGGGCTCGCGAGCCAGGTGATGCTGCCTTGGGTGTTGGTCGTCGTTGCGGCGACGCCGTCCCAGGCGCCGTTCGCGTTGGCGTCCAGCAGATTGCCGGCAAAGTGCACGGAATCGCCGCCGCTGCCGCCACGCAGGATCGTGTTCTGGTGATTGCCGGCGGCATCGCAACCGCTTCCGGCTGTGCTCGGCCCGGCGACGTAGACGTTGGCGACCATGTTCCAGTTCGCTTCCTCGTTGTCCGTGATGGTCGCCTGCGTCCCCCAATCCGCCATGTGCCCCCAGTTGTAGACGACGTTGTTCACGAGCTCGAAGACCATCGGCTCGCCGTTCTGGGACGCGGCGCGCGGGGTGCGCCCGAGCTGATTCACGTACAGGTTGCGCCAGAACGTGATCCGTCCGCCGCCCGCCGTCTCCGAGTTCACGAGGCTGCCGTACTGGTGGGTGTCCTTGAGCCCCTCGGCGATGATGCTGTTCTGCACCGTCACGTTGGTGACGTCTCCCGTGACCGAGAGCGTTTCGTCCTCGCCCCACGACGCCGACACGTGGTCGAGGATCACGTCGTGCGAGTCCGAGATCGAGATCGCATCGCGTTCGTTGCCGGTGTCGTCGCCGTACCGCACCCGGAGGTGGCGCACCATGATGTCGCTCGAGCCGTTCTTGATCTGCAGCGCGGCGCCGCGGATGAGGATGCCGTCGCCGGGCGCGGTCTGACCGGCGATCGTGAGCTTGGCTTTGCCGCTGATCGGCAGCGGGTCGGACGCGTGGATCGTACCGCCGACGGCGAACACGATGGTCCGCGGGCCGGGGCCAGCCGTCGCGATGGCGTCGCGCAGCGAGCCTGCGCCCGTGTCGCCGAGGGTGGTGACGGTGTACACGTCGCCAGCTCGTCCTCCGGTGGCGCGCGAACCGTGGCCCTCCGCTCCATAGAACGCGTCGAGCTCGGCCCGGGAGGGTGACGCAGCAGCCGCAAAGCCCGCGGCGAGGGCGATCAGATACCAAGCCCAGCGTCGCTCGATCCGGATCCCCTCCGATCGTCGCCACGCAGCCCGACCCTCGCGATCAGGGCGACGACCCGAACCACCGAGAAGCGCTCCTTCCAAAGCAGCTCCAGGGTCTTCACTCCCGAAGGACCTCATGGGCCCCAGTTCGTCTCGTCCCAATCGCTCTGGTCCCACGTTCCGGCGGACCCCGGCGAGACCGAGATGTAGCTTGGCTTCGCCTCCGAGTCCGTTCCCGCGGCCGTGGTGACCGTGAGCGACACGGCATAGGTCCCCGCCGTGCTGTACGTGTGACTGGGGCTTGCTGCTGACGAGCTGCCGCCGTCCCCGAAGTTCCAGTTCCGCGAGATGATCCCCAGGCCGCCCCCGTTGGACTGATCGGTGAATTGAACCTGCAACGGCGTGCCACCCGAGGTGGGATTCCCAACGAACGCTGCCACCGGCGGACTCACGCCCGCCAAGACCGACACGTAGCCGGTCCGATTGACGGTGTCCTGGGCCACCGCGGTGGTGACCTTGAGCGTGACCATGTAGCTACCGCCTGCTCCGTACGTGTGACTGGGGTTCGCGGCGGTGGAGGTGCCACCATCGCCGAAGGTCCAGAGGCGGGACGTGACGGGGGAGCTTCCGGCCGTGGACAGATCCGTGAACTGGACGTTCAGGCCAGGGCCACCCAGCCGTGGAGTGCCCGTGAAGCTCGCCCGCGGCGGCAGCGGACCCGTGCTCGTGGTGTGGACCAGTGTCGTCGATGCAACCCCTCCCACGACGACCTGAACGACGTAGTTGCCGGTAGGCAGGTTCCCCGGGAGCAAGGCGGTGATCTGGCTGTCGCCCCACCCCGTCACGGAGAGGATCGAGCCCCCGTACCGCACCTCGCTCCCACCCTGGTCGGCTCCGAAACCGGACCCGCTGAGCACCACCTCGCCCCCCGGCGGCATCGGATCGGGCACCACGCTCTCGAGCACCGCGCAAGCGGGTGCGGGCGAGCTGCTCGACCAGGCACAAATCCCTCCTGATTCGAAGCCCTCCTCAAGGAGATCCTCGTGTGCGCGGGCCTCGCGGGGCGCGCCCAGCATGACGAATGCGAACAGCCCCACCGCACCGAAGACATACAAGAAGCCCGCACAGCGCACGATAGGACACCACTCGACGCCGAACCGCAGCCACCGGAGTCCAATCATGGTGTGCCCTCGTGGAGCCTGCGAAGCTGTCGCGACACGTTTCGGCTGCGGATCGATGGCACCGTGATTCGGCACCGAGCAGGTCACGTCGCGGTTTGGCTCCGTATGCGCGAAGCTACTCGCGGTGCCCCGACCATCCGATTCCACATGAGCCCCGCAGTATTCTTCAGGCGCAGCGAACGTGCACCCGGTCAGGGCCCATAGGAAACATCAAAGCAGTCCGGGGGACTACCGCTCGATTCGCGTAGGTAGGTTAAGTCTGGGTTGCCGAGGGTCACGGACCCGCAAGCGTCGATGTTGAAGCCACCCAGCACGACCTGACCGCCGGATGTTGCCTGGTTGTTTTCGCCGCCGCCCACCCACACCCCTGGGACCTGAGACCCGAGATTGATCGGGGTGCCGCTCCCAGCGACGTTGCCACCGCCGCCCGAGACCGACGAGAACTTCCCCGTGGCTTGATTCGCGAGGCCACCCGTCACCGATGAATTTTCGCCGGCGGCCCAATTCTCCTCGCCGCCGCTCACGGACGACCACTTCCCGACTGCGCGGTTGGATTCGCCGCCACCCACCCAGGCGCCATCGAAAGACGCCAGGTTGTTCAAGCCACCGGTAACCGAGGAATAAACACCCGTGGTTTCGTTTGCGTTCCCACCGCTGATGGCCGAGGCTCGGGCGATCGCGTTGCCGTTGATGCCGCCCGACACGGAAGACGACTCACCCTCCGCGTCGTTCGTCTCACCGCCAGAGACGGAGGAAAACTGGCCTACGGCATCGTTGGAGTAACCACCACCCACCCACGCAACATTTCCAGATGCTTCGTTTTGATATCCGCCACTTACGGCCGAGGTACTTCCGCTGGCGAGGTTTTGCTTGCCGCCACTGACGACCGACCGCCAGCCGCTGGCGTGGTTCGAATCGCCGCCGCTGACGACTGAAGCAGACTCGCTGGCACGGTTGTGGGCACCGCCGGTCACGCTTGCGAAGTGGCTCTCGATCTGGTTTTGCCAGCCAGCGATGAGTCCGCCGTAGCCGAGGAAATTCTGGTGATCTCCAACAACGATGTTGTGCGAACCCGTTCGGATGTCGCCGTCCGGATGTCCGACCGGGTTGTAACCCACGACCAGGTTTCCGAGGCCGTAACATGCGGGCTGACCCGGTGTATTGCACCCGAAACCGGAGCTGTTGTCGTCCGTCCATCCCGACCCACTCCGGATGTGAACGTTGGCTCCCGTGATGATGAAGTGCGGTCCCATCATCCCGTCGATCGGGTTCGACTCGACGGTGACGTATTGAAGCTTGGCGTTGATGGCATCGATTGCGGCAGCGACGTTCTGGAAGTTCTGGTTCACCTGGCCCGCGCTGATCGTCGTCCCCGGCGTGAACGTAATGAGTGATACAGACGAGGGCGCTACCCGCAACATCGCCTGGGTAATGGCCGCATTGGAAACGATCGCCAGCGTCAGCACCACGACCATGTGCGTCATCGTGAATCGCTTCTCTCGGAAAAAGCTCATCTCATCTCCCCTCCCCATTCCCGGTGTTCCGGTGCCGATCCTGCCGCACCTCGGTGATGCGCACCAACAGGCTCCCGATCATAGCGATCGGTCCCTTACCCCACAACGACGCCGACGGCGCGCACCGCACTCGTTCGTTGCGCTTGGCTGACGAGCGTCGCGAGCGCCGCGTTGGCCGACTGGACGGCGCCGATCTGCGCCCACGGATCCACGGGGATCGGGCTCGCGAGCCACGTGATGCTGCCCTGCGTGTTGGTCGTCGTCGCCGCGACGCCGTCCCAGGCGCCGTTCGCGTTGGCGTCCAGCAGATTGCCGGCGAGGTGCACGGAATCGCCGCC
>CAYVDO010000399.1:0-7257 GCA_964450125.1 uncultured bacterium | reverse complement strand
GTCGCGCGGCGCTGCGCGAACGCTCGAATCGGCCGCTCCGCGGCTCGCTCACCCTCGGGCTGGTCCTCGGCGCCGGGATGCTCGTGCACTTCCGGTTCTCGATCCTGGCGTTGGTATTCCTGATCGCCGAGGTGGTGCGGTCGCGCCACGCGCCCATCGCGAAACGCGATGCGCTGGCGCGGCTCTTCTGGATCGGCGTCGGCATCGCCGGGATGATGGCGCTCGCCGAGCTGCCGTATTACGTGCTGCTCATGGCCGCGAAGCAGCGCGGCATCGCGGTCCATCCCAAGACCTATCTGGAGCAAGTGCTCTTCGTGCTGGCACCCGAAGGTCTGGGATACGCCGGCAGCTTGGTGCGCTTCCGCCTCGACAACCTGCTCACGTACCCGTTCTCGCTCGTGTACTTGTGCGGCGCGGTCGTGGGTCTGTTGGTGGTCGTCGCTCTCGTGCTCGACCGTCGCTCCCGATCGGAGCAGAACGAGACCCGAAGGACGGGCTTGCTGGTCGCGGTGTTCGTTGTGCCGCTCGTCTTCTACTCGCTCACGATCCCGCTCTTACGATACGGCGCCACGAGCTTCGCGCTGGCCCCACTCTTCGCCGCGCGCGCGATCGGTCTCGTCGAGGATCGCTTGCAGAACGCGGGGCGCGCGCGGCGCGCGCGCTGGATTGGGCCGCTACTGATGGGCGTCGCGCTCGTCGAGGGCGGAATCGTCCCGCTCCCGCGACTGGACTACGCCAACGGCTATCTCGACACCATTCGGCGCGCGGTGCCCAGCGAGCACGCGGTGCCGTCGGGCGTCGAGTACCGCCACGTGACCACCACCCCACCGATTTCGTGGGCGATCGCCGGGCGGAGCTCCACCGTCCCGGTTCCCCACGACCAATCGGTGCTGAAAAGCGGCATCGAGCTCCTGCGCAGCCATGCTGACGTCCTCCTCGTGGATTCGCTAGTCGATTTCATGGACGTAGGAGGCGAAGGCTTCCCGGCCGAGGGACGGTGGATTCGCGAGATCGAGCAATCCTGCAAGGCTGACGTCCGTCCCAACCCGTTCGGCGCGAGCCTGATCCACGATCTCGAGCTCAACTACCGGCCGTTTCTGAAGACGCTTGCGCTTTATCGTCGTGCACGAGAGCGGAACGCTTGGTACATCCGCGTCTACGACCTGAGATCCTGCCTCGACGCCGTGGAGCCCGACCCCGGGGGTGCTGCGCCGGAGACCCCCGAGTGAGCGCTCCAAGTCCAAACCGGCGCGTGGGCGTCGCGCTGCTCGCGGCCATCGTCGTGGCCGGCGGCTGGCTGCGCTTCGATCGCATCCGCGACGCGTCGCCGTTCCTGTGGGATGACGCGATTCATCACCTCGAAGCGGTGTGGCTGCGCGACACGATCGAGTTCGCGCGCACCAGCCTCGACCGCAAGCTCGCCGAGGCACGCGGGGGCGGCGATCTGTGGACGTGGGAAGGCGAGCGCCGCCGCTTCGCCGAGGAGGTAGGAGGCATCCCGCCGCGCTTCGGTCGTCCCGGGCACATGCTCCTCGTCACCGCGGCGATGGCCGCCGTAGGTCCCGCTCCGTGGGCGGGACCGCTGGTGGCCGCGATCGCCGGCACCCTCTCGGTCGCGGTGCTCTTCGCACTGGTGCGCAGTGCGCGCCGCGATTCGCCCGACGCCGACCCGATCGCGCTGGTCGCTGCAGCATGGCTCGCCCTCGACCCACTCGCGGTGCGTCTCTCCCGCGAAGGTCTCGCCGATTCCGACGGCATGCTCGCAGCGTTGCTCGCCATCGCCGCGTACCTGCGCGCGCGCCGGCAGCACGCAGGCGTTGGCTCGTGCGTCGCCCCGGGCCTCCTCGCGGGCCTCGCCTTCACCGTGCAAACCCGGAACTTCCTGGTGATCGCCTTCCTGATCGCGTGGGAGCTCGCACCGGGTGCCTTGGCTGCGGGACGGCGGCTCGGCATGCGCGCGCGCCGCGCCGCCGCTCTCGCGGCGGTCGCCGCGCTGCCGCTCGCGCTCGCGGAGCTGCCCTACTACCTCGCATTTCTGGTGGGACGCGCCCACGGGATTGCGCCCGCGCTACGCAGTTACTGGCTTCAAGTCGCCGGCATCTTCGCCAATCACCACTACGCCAAGGCCCACTACGTCCAGGCTTCCGCGATCGCCAACCTCGCGAGCTATCCCGCGCTCTTCCAATCACTCGCAGGCTCGTGGTTTCCGCAGCTCGTGGTCTCGAGCGCGCTCGCGCTCACGCTCGTCACGGCAATTCGCGCCGCGGACCGCGACGCACGCGCCGCGGCCCAGCTCGGCGTATCGTGGCTGGTGGGCTCGTTCGTGTTCTTGAGCATCACCGCACCGCTGGCGCGATACGCATCGTTCTTCGTGCCGGCGATGGGCTGGCTCGTGGCGGAAGTGGTCGTTCGCGCGTGGCGGACGGTCACACGTGCATCGCCCAGCGAGCGTGACGGCGGTCATGGACAGGCCCCAGGCGCACGACTAAGTTCACGCGCTCCCGCCGGCGTTTTCCTCGTGTTGGCCGCGCTCGCAATTGGCGTCCAAGCGCGTGCCGCGCTACGCGAATCGCGGGTGGCGAAACCCGGCTATCGAGATGCGGTGACCTGGATGCGCGAGCACGGCACGGCCCGCCACGTGAGCACCTCGCCCTTCGTGAGCCAAGTGTGGGCGGGTGTCGACGAAGCCGATTTCCTTCCCGACACCACCGACCAGCTCGCGGCGCTGGTTTCGTCGGGCCACCGATTCTTGCTCGTCGATCTGATCCGGAATTTCTTTCTCGGGGCGTTCACCCCCAAGGCGAAGCTGATGACGCGAATCGCAAGCAGTTGCGTCCCGGCGGCGACCTTCCCGAATGCGTGGGCCGAGCGCCCCGAGTATCTCTTCGAATTCAACTACGACGTGCGCGAAACCCTGCGGCGCATCGACGCCGCAGCCGTCGATCGCACCGGCGTGATCGACGTCTACGATCTCGCCGCGTGCCCCCTCGAGGAAACGAACGCCGCCACAAACCCGACATCGGAGCCCTGAATGTCCCAGCTCATTCCGACCGCCACGCGCGATCCCAACGCCCCACACGAGCTCGAGCTGTCGGTGGTGATGCCGGCCTACAACGAGGAGGCGAACGTCGCGGAAACGGTGCGGCGATGCGTCACGGCCCTCGCCGGAACGCCAGGCGGCTTCGAGGTGATCGTGGTCGACGACGGCTCCAAGGACCGCACCCGCGAGGTGCTCGAACGCCTCGAGTCGGAGGTGCCCGAGCTGCGCGTGCTGGTGCAAGAGCGCAATCGCGGCTACGGCGCGGCGATCCGTCTCGGGATTCTGGCGTCCCGCGGGCGTCTGCTCGCGACCATCGACTCCGACGGCCAGTTCGATCCCGCCGACATCCCCCGCATGCGCACCCGCATGGTCGACGGGATCGATTGCGTCGCCGGCTATCGCACGGCCAAAAAGGACACGTTGCCGCGCGTGGTCGCGAACTGGGGTTACAACCTTCTCACCAAGTTCCTGGTGGGCATCGATTTCCGCGACTCGCAGTGCGCTCTCAAGGTCTTCGACGGGGATCTGATCCGCACCATCCGCACCGAAGCCGTGGGATTCACGTTTCCCAGCGAGATTTTGGTGAAGCTGGTGAACATGGGCTACCGGGTCATCGAAGAGCCGGTGAGCCACGCCCACCGCGCCGCGGGGCAGTCGAACATCCGCTTCTTCCGCACCACGCGCATCATGTTCATCTTCCTGCTCTACATGCGGTTCAAGGTATTCCTGTATCGGGGGCGCCTGATCGAAGCGCCGTGAGCAGGGACGCCGCCGAGCACGCTGACGCTTCCGACGTTGCTGCTGCGCCGAGAGCGGCCGCGCTGCCTAGCCAATCGACACCGGGCCTGCAGGGGATCAGCTTACCCAGTAAGCGAGGAGGGGGCCGTTCACGACCGGCTTCTTCCGTGACGTGACCGCCCCCGCCGCGCGCACGGGCTCTCCCGCGCGGCCGCTCAGTCGTGACCGATGAGCCGGATCGCCTCGGCGATCCGCTTGGGGTGATCCTGAATGATGAGCGTGTTCGTGCGCTCGTCGACCGACACGTTTCCGTCCGCGCTCAACACGGAGTGCGTGAGGATCGCGGCCAGATTCTTGCCGTCCGCATAGCGCACGCGGACCATCCGGGTCTCGACCGGCGAGGTGTCGCGGCGGGGCTCCGTGGCGCGGAACGCAGCCGAATCGCTCGGCGCGACCAGCACCACGTTGCCCTCGTACTCGGCGCGCAAGCCGTAGAGCTTCAGCGAGAGATCGAGGAACTGCCGCCACGTCACGTTCCCCAGCTTGAGCGTGATCTTGCGATCGACGGCGGGATCCAGGATGACGTTGAGCCCGGTGTCGTCGGCCATCATCCGCAGGATGTTGGCGAGGTGAGCGTCCTGAACGTCGATGGAGACCGTCTTGGCGAGGGGGTCGCTTCCGAGGGATGCGCTGCAAGGAGGCGAGGAGGCACCGAGCACAGAGGCGACCACGAGGAGCGCGAACACGCAGCGTCGAGCCATGAGCTTCCTTCCGTCGGGGGGAGAGTCGTCGGTCGTGGAGATCAGTATCGCGCTCGCGTGACGCGAGCGCCACGGGCTTGCGACCAACGCTCGACAACGCTCACCAGAACGGGAGGAAGAACTGGGTGATGACGCGCAACGACGGGGTGAAGGCGATCGAGTTGATGCCCGCCACGGGATACTCGTAGACGACGCCGAGCAAGAACGGCAGCCCGAGCTTGAGCGTGTTGGGTGCGACGGTGAACGAGAGCCCGTGGGACTCCGACATGCCGGTCAGCTCGAGGGCTTCGACCAGTTCGACGAACTCGGGCGAGTTGGAGCCGATCTTCACCTCACCCGAGTGGTTGAACCCGTACTGGACTCCGAGCCCCACCCAGTCGAGATCGACGCTCACCGAGCCCAGCAAGTCGACGCTCTGGCCCGGCGTCCAGCGGAAGGTGGGGGGGATGTTGGTCAGATCAGGGAAGAGGTTGCTCTCGAAGCCGATCGCGTCGAGCAGCGCCGCCAGCACCTGATTGGGCTCGGTGAACGTGGTGGGCGAGGGACGGCTGTACGAGAACGAATACTTGTAGTCGCACTCGGCGGAAAACACGATCCGCTTGCCCAGGAACTCCGGCCGGTAGTCGACGTTCGACACCAAGAGGAGCTGGTACGCGCCCGAACCGCGGTCGAGCTCGGGCCCGAGCGCGAAATTGATGTCGTTGTCGGGGTCCGCGATCTTCCCGGTGGGGAAGAACATGCTGAAGGTGTTGCCGAGAGAAACCTCGGGACCGTGGTACCAGTTGGTGGAGATCCCGGTCTGGATGTCCTCGAACTCGAGGCCGTCGGTGTCGAAGACTTCGTTCGGCGCCGGCCGCCCCAAGGCCTCCACCACCTTCACCAGGTCCTCGTAATCGCTCAAGCCGAGCGCCGCGAGCGCGCCGCCGAACTTCGCGGACGGCTTCAGCGTGGTGCGGACGTCGGCGAACTGGATCTCCAGGAAGGGATTGATCCAGTCGGTGAGCCCGACGGAGAAGTTGAAGATGTGAACGAAGCCCGAGCCCTTGCCGTTGAGATCGATCGACACCAGCTCGTTGCCGTCGCCATCGGTGAACGCGATCGGCGGAATGAGCGAGGTCTTCTCGCCGTCGCCCAGGAAACGCTGGTCGGCGGCCAGATAGCGGAACGTATACTTGATGCCGAAGATGCCCTCGGGGAGCTGGCCCGTGTTGCCGTAGATGTCGAGCTCCTCGGCACGCGCGATCTTCTTCTCGATGAAGTCGCCGAAGGTGTCGAACCAGTCGGGGTTCGCGCTCTCGAGGATCTGCGGCGGCTTGATCGCCGCGAGCTCTTCCTGGCTCGGCGCGTTGACCGGGATGCGCACGCTCTGCGCGCGCGCGTCGCCGACCATACAGACGAGAAACGTGGAAATCGCCGCGGCGAACCGCGATCGCGGGCGTGACCAGCCGATCGTCGTCACGGATGAGCGCTTCCTGCCCGCCTCGAACGCGCGCGTTCGCCGCCGGCGGACCCACGCGGCGCGCTATTCCTACGCGAACGCTTCTCGGCGAGTCAAGGTGAAGCGACGTTGATCGAGATCACGGTGGCACGGCTGCCGCTCGCGCTATGATTCGGCCTCGTTCGCGCGCCCACCTCAGCGCGCGCGCCGACGATCGCATCGCGATGAGCAACGCCGCTTCGATTCCGAGCCCATCGCGCCGTGCCGTGTTGAGCCCGGCGATCGACACCCTGGCGATCGGTGGCCTTTCGATCGTGCTGTTCGTCGCGTTGTTGCTCGTCGGCAGCGACACCGGTCGGGCGTTCTCGCTTCAGCGGCTGGTGATCCTCGAGGCGCTGCTCAACTGGCCGCACTTCACCGCCTCGTGGGTGTTGCTCTACGGCTCGCGCGAGACCTACGAGCGGCATCGCTGGGCCGCGATCCACATCCCGATCGCGCTGGTCGTCTACGGCGCGGTGGCGCTGGCTGTGTCGGGGCGCACGCGGCTCTTGCTCGACCTCTCGGGCCTGGTGACGTCCTGCTACCTCGCGGTCCACTACACCGGCCAGGCGTGGGGGATGCTGGCGACGTCGGCGTTCCTCGACAACGTGTCGATCGCGCCCATCGAACGACGGCTGATTCGCTGCAGCCTGTGGATCTTCCTCGCCTGGCAGATCGCTTGGAACCTGCACTTCTTCGGCTTCTTCACTGCACCCAGCCTGGTTCCGTTGGGGCCCGACCCGCAGCTTCTGGCGTCGATCTTCCGAATGATGACTGCGCTGACGCCTGTGGCCATCGGCCTCGGCGCAACCGGATTCGTGCTCATGCGGCGTCGCACAGGGCGCGCGCTGTCGCTCAGGGTGTACGTGCCGTGGGTCGCGATCTGCCTGTGGTACGCGGCCCTCGGTCGCTATCCCAACGCGATCTACTGGGTGCAGCTCTCGCACGCCACCCAGTACATGCTCTTCCCGCTGCGTGTGGAGGCCAACCGCTTCGATGCACGCCAGGCGGGCGATTCGGCCGCCAGCACCGGCGCGCGGCTGGCGCGCCACATGGCGTTTTACGTCGGCGCCATCGTCGCGAGCGGCTGGCTCATCTACGCCGGTGTGGAGTCGATCGCACCGTCCGAGGGTCCGCTCAAATACCTACCCTTCATGGTCGGCAACATCGTCAACATTCACCACTACTTCACCGACGGTGTGGTGTGGGACGACCAGACGCAACGGCTGTCGTACGCGAAG
>CAYVDO010000398.1:0-7268 GCA_964450125.1 uncultured bacterium | reverse complement strand
CAGAAGCCGACGCGACCGAGCGGCGCGGTGAGAGCCCGGCCACGCAACGACTCGAAGATCTCGAAGCCGAGGACGAAGGGCCCGAGGATCGCCAGAGGATGGCGGGCGGCCACCGCCGCCAACGTGCCGAGCGCGAACCCAAGCGTCGCCCACACCGATCCGCGCTCGCGTCCCCACAGATGCAGCGCGAACGCGAGAACCACACACCCCGTGCCCAGGAGATCGCCCATGATGAAGGGCGCGTAGTGGACGAACAGCCGAGAGCCCGCGAAGAGCAGCGTGGCGCCCAACGCCCGCAGCGGAGACAGCGAGCGCGCGAAGAGCACACCGCAGGCCGCCAGCGCCGCATACGAGACGAGCGTGGCCACCACGTGCGGGCCGCGCCACGCGCGCGTCGAGCCATCCAGGAAGAATGGCAAGTCGAGGAGCGACACCAGCGGCGGTCGCACACCCTCGAACCAGGTGCCGTGTCCGGCGAGAAACCTTGCGTTGATCAGGTAGTCGGTGGCGTCGTAGTAGTCCGTGCCGAGCTGCCACGCCACCACCAGGTGGGCCGCCAGGCCGGCCACGAGCGTGGCACCGTAGACCAGCGCCAACCCGATCCGAACACCTCGTGGCCAGCCGCGCGCACCCGTCATGCCGCGCGTCCCGCCCGGGATTCGAGCGCCAGGCGCATGCGGATGCGCACGACGTCGAGCACCATGCGGGTTCCGTCGACGGCGGGCCTGACCTTGGTGCGCGGATCGTTTCGCCACACCACCGGGATCTCGTCGATACGCTGGCCCAGGCGATGGGCGCGCATCAGCACTTCCACGTCGAACGCGAAGCCGGGGGTGAAGAGCCGTTCGAAGAGCGCCGGCACCGACTCCGCATGGAAGAGCTTGAAGCCGCACTGGGTGTCGTGGATGGGAAGGCGAGTGACCGCGCGCACGAAATGATTGAAGAGCTTGCCCAGGTGCTCGCGCAGCCACGGCTGGTGGACCTCGACACGGCAATCTGCGAGCCCCCGCGAGCCGATCGCCACTGCGGCGCCCGCGGAGAGCGCGCGCTCGAGCGGTTCGACCTCTTCGATGGGGGTCGATAGATCCGCGTCGCACATGAGCCGAGCGCGACCGCGCGCCGCGAGCATCCCGTCGCGCACGGCGGCCCCCTTGCCGCGATTGCGCTCCGCTCGTACCAGCACCACCTCGACGCCGGTCGCGCCGCCTTGGAACGAGCGCACCACGTCACTGGAGCCGTCGATGCTGCCATCGTCGACCACCACCACTTCGTGGGGGCCGTCGTCGCGCGCGGCGAGATAGCGAAGGATCCGTTCCAGCGTGGGCGGCAACCGCTCCGCCTCGTTGAGCACGGGGATCACGACCGAAAGGGCGAAGCCGCTCATGGCAGGCGCACCTCGGCTACCCGAGCGATCGCGAAGCCTCGCGGCACCCGACGCAAGCGTTGGTGCGCGGAACCGCGCACCCGAGCATCAGCCCGTCGATCGCGGCTCATCGCGCCGTGCTGCGTCACCGAGCTTCGGGCCGACCCATTCGCCGTACACGCTGCCCCAAAACACTTCGCTCTCGATCTTCACGATGCGCCGCGGTGCTTCGGTGGAGATCCAGATCGCCACGCGCCGGAGCTTGCGTTTGTCGGGCGGCGGCGGCGGTACGTTGACGTTGCGAATTTCGGGCTCGAGCCGGAAAGTGTCGAAGGTGCCCGCCGGAACCGTCACCGTCTCGCGCCCTGCGACACGCATGGTGATCAGGTAGCGACTCTTGCCGTTCAGCACCTCGACGACCTTGGAGTCGCCTGGGGCGAGCTCCACGCCGCGCAGCAGGAACGCGGCGCTCACCGGATCATAGGCTCGCGTGATGGGGAAGAACCATTCCTTGGGATTGCCGTTCTTGATCCGCTTGCTCGTTGCGACGCCGTCCTTCCACGAAATCGCGAGGTGCGTGTCGATCTTGTCGCCCTTCTCGCGCTGGCGGAAATCGAAGGTCTCGGGAATCATGCTCTCGGCGCCGAACACCGCTTCGACCCGATCGTTCATCTTCCAGATCCAGTCGAGCCACGAGAGCGTGCGCGCCGTGCCCACGACCTTCACGCGTCGCGGACCGTCGCCGGGTACCACCTCGACGCTGAGCGTCGCGTGCGCAGCGGCGATCCCCTTCCAACCGAACTCGTACTGGAGCACTTCGCCCACCTCGAACGCGGGATGCACCACCGGGTGCAAGGGCAACACGACGTCCGCAGGTGGCCCCGGCACGTGAATGGGCTCGGGATTGCTCCCCTGGCCACGGCCCGGCGAAGCCAGGATGACCAACGCAGCCAGCGACGCCACCGCACGTCGCGTGAACCATGGGGCACGTCCGGAAGCATCCGCCCGCGCGCCACGTTCGTTCGTCGACGCGGCGATCCACCACCCGCCTCGCTCCCGCGTCGTGCTCGCTCTCGTCATCGCCGCTTCCACCTCGGCTCGCATGTGCACCGATCGCTAAGCTAATTGATCGTCGCCGGCTCGTGAGCATTGCATGCGGCGAGCCCGGCGCGCGCGTAGGCATCGCCCGGCGCCACGCGCAGCGCCTGGTCGTAAAGCGGTTCGGCGCGCGCGCAATCCCCGGTCACGCGGGCGAGATCGCCGAGACCGGCGAGCGCCGTGCCGTCGTTCGGATCGAGCGCGAGCGCCTGCCGGAAGTCGTCGGCGGCGCGCTCCTCGTCGCCGCTCGCGAGCAGCACGCGACCGCGGGAACTGAGCGCCGGCGGCCAGTCCGGCGCGATCGCCAGCGCAGCGTCGAGGTTCTCGAGCGCGCTCGCCAACTCGCCGCGCTGCGCGCGAGCCACCGCCAGATTGAAGCGCGCCTTGACGCTCGCCGGGCAGGTGCGCAGCGCGCTCGCGAAGAGCCGCTCTTCGCTCGAGTAGTCCACGTTGCGCGCAGCGGTGCGCGCCGCGAGCAGGCCCACGAAGCACAGCGCCACGACGCCCGCGCCGCGCCAACGCAGGCGCTGGAATCGGGCGTGCACGGCACCTGCAGCGATGCAGGGTGCGACCGATGCGAGGTACGCGAGCCGCTCGCCGAAAATCGTGCCGATGGGAAACACCACGTTCGACACCACCGCCAGCGCGAGCACGAACCACGCGGCGAGCAACGACGTGAGCGAGCGCGGACGCAGCACCGCGCCGATCGCGAGCGCGCACCAGCCGGCGAGCGCCAACCAGCTCACGAGCGAGCTCGGCGAGGTCGGCGGCGCGAGGCAGGCGAGGCCGTAGTCGGCAGAGAGCCGCACGGGGAACACGTGCAGCCAGGCGTAGCGCGCCACGAGCCACGCCCCCGCGAGAAGCCGTCCCACGCTGCCCACCGCGACCAGCGGATTCTCGATCAGTCCCACCGGCCGGGCTCCCGCGACACCACCCAAGACCCACGCGCGCAACACGAAGTAACCCATCCAGACCGGCACCACGGCCAGCGCCGCCCACGGCGCGCGAACCCGTTCGCCGTGCCGAAGCCGCAGCCAGAGCGCCACGACCGCCGCCAAGAGCGGAGCCACGATCGCCGATTCCTTCGCGAGCAACGCGGCGAGCGCCAGGACCGGCCAACCGATCGCCGCCACCGCGCCATTCGCCACGAACGCCAGCACCGTCGTCAACGCGAGCCATGTCTGCATCAGCTCGCCCTGCCCGACGATGCTGGTCACGGCCTCGACGTGGATGGGATGGATCGCGAAGACGGCCGCAGCGGCGGTGGCGGCGGCGGGCGCAAGCTGCAGGCGTCTGGCCAGAGCCGCCACGCAAGCGACGCACGCGAGGTGGAGCAACCAGCTCACCAGCCGATAGCCAACGGGATGTTCGCCGAAGATCCGGTGCTCGATTCCGAGCAGCAGGATGGTGAGCGGGCGATACTCGTTCCCCCGGTCGGGAGCGATCCCTTCCCAGTAGCCGAGGCGAAACGCGTCCGCGAGTGGCCGCGCGCCGATCACCACCGGCGAGCGCTCGACGAGGAACGGATCGTCGTAGCTGAACGGTGCCCTGAGCGCTGGCGCGTAAGAGAGGACCGTCAGGAGCGCGATCGCGGCCAACCAACCGGACCGCGAGAGCGCGAAGCCGGCACTCACGCTGCCGCGTCGTTTCACGCGCGGGCCGTCGCAGACGTGACTGCCGCGCGGCGCGCACGCACGCCGTCCTCGACGCGATCGAGCATGTGCTCCTCGAGCGCGATCCCGCTCAGCTTGCGAATCTCCTGGAAGCCGGTGGGGCTGGTGACGTTGATCTCGGTGACGTAGCCCGCGATCACGTCGAGCCCCACCAGCTCGAGGCCGAGGCGCACGAGCTCCGGCCGCAGCCGTGTGCAGATCTCGCGATCGCGTTCGTCGACGTCGGCATGGACGCAGGTGGCGCCGACGTGGATGTTGGCGCGGAACTCGTTGTGGGTACGCGGCACCCGCAGCACCGCTCCGACAGGCTCGCCGGCGATCACGATCAAGCGCTTGTCACCCTGGCTCGCCGACTCGAGGTATTCCTGCGCGAGCACCGGCGTGCGCCCGAAGTGCGTGCTCGACTCGAGGATCACGCGCAGGTTGGGATCGCCGTCGCGCACCAGGAACACACCCGAGCCACCGCTCGCGTCGAGCCGCTTCACCACCATTCGCCCACCCAGCTCGACGAGCAGGCGTTCGAGCTCGGCCGGATCGCTCGCCAAGTGCGTGCGCGGGATGAGGTCCGGGAAGCGCAAACCGAAGAGCTTCTCGGTGGCCTCGCGCAATCCCTGGGCGCCGTTCAGGATCCACGCGCCGGAAAGCGCCGGATCGAGCAGATGTGTCGCATAGAAGTAGCCCATGTCGTAGGGCGGATCCTTCCGCATGAAGACCGCGTCCATCTCCGCCAGGGGGCGAGTCTGCGCGGGGCCGAGCTCGAAGTGAGGTGTGCCGCGCCGAACGCGCGCGGGGCGCATCCGGCCGTGGGTGCGCCCGGAGCGCAGGATCAGGTCGGGGACCTCGAGGTACTGAACCGTGTGCCCGCGCGCCTGGGCCTCCAGCATGAGCACGAAGGTCGTGTCCTTGTCGGGATCGATCGAGCCGATCGGGTCCATCACGAAGGCGAGCTCGAGGGCAGCCATGTCACTCCCGCGTAGTCCCCGTGGGGACGCGAAATCGCGTGGGCTGAGAGTGTACTCCCTCGTGTGCACACGGCGATCGTGTCGAAAAGCTGGCGTTCCACGCGACACCCGGCGATATACTCTGCGCGCGCTCGAACACTGCACGCCTCGATGCGCCCGACGACCGGCACCCCGCGCCAATCCCCCCGGCGCGCACGGTTCACCGAGCTCGGTCGGACAGCCCGAGGTGACCCGACGCACGCGAGCGCCGCGACCCCGACCGAGCCCCCGCGCTCGCTGGCCCGGAAAGGAGCAATCCCAACGTCATGGTCGATCTGAGCCGCGTCCAAGCCCTGCGGAAAAACATGGAGCGAATGCTGGTCGGCAAGCCCGATGCGGTACGGCTCGCCACCGTCGCGCTTTTCGCTCGCGGCCATCTGCTGCTCGAAGACGTGCCCGGCGTGGGCAAGACCACGCTCGCCCTCGCCATCGCACGCAGCGTCGACGGCAAGATGCGCCGCATCCAGTTCACCGTCGACCTCCTGCCTGCGGACGTGCTCGGAGTCTCGGTCTACGACCGCGACAAGCGGGTCTTCGAGTTCCGGCCGGGCCCGGTCTTCGCCAACATCGTCCTCGCCGACGAAGTGAACCGCGCCACGCCCAAGACCCAGAGCGCCTTGTTGGAAGCGATGAACGAGTTCCAGGTGACGGTGGACAACGACACCCACCCGCTTCCCCAGCCGTTCATGGTCATCGCCACCCAGAACCCCCTCGAGTTCCACGGCACCTATCCGCTCCCCGAATCACAGCTCGACCGTTTCCTGGTGGCGCTGCGGCTCGGTTACCCGGATCGCGATCACGAACGCCAGATCCTGCGCAACCCCGAGCTCTACGGCGCCCGCAACGAGCTCGACGCGGTGATCACTCCCGAGCAGGTCGTGGCGATCCAGAACGAGGTCGAGCGCGTCCGAGTGGCTCCACCGCTCGAGGACTACGTGCTGGACCTGGTTCACGCGATTCGCGACCACGACCAAGTGGAGCTCGGCGTCAGCACGCGTGGCGCGGTGCATCTCTATCGTGCCGCCCAGGCCCACGCCCTCGTCGAGGGCCGCGAGCACGTGCTTCCCGACGACGTGAAGGCGATGGCGGTGGCGGTGCTCGCCCACCGCATCGTGCTTCGCACCCGCGGCGGCAACGGTTTCCGGCCCTACGCCCAGGCCGCCCAGGTGGTCCAGGCGGTGCTCGGTCGGGTCGCCGTTCCGGTCTGAGCGCACGGCCAACGTCCTCCATGGCCGCACGCGCCGCTCTCGAGTCGCGGTTCCCGGCCGCGTCCCCCCAGGAAATCCCCCGCATCCGGGTCGAAGGCCTGGTGTTCCTGGTGCTCACGTTCGCCGTCGGTCTGGCGGCGATGAACACCGGCAACAACGTGCTCTACCTGGTGCTGGCGATGATGCTCGCGTTCTTCCTGGTTTCCGGCATCTTGGCGCTGAGCACGCTGCGCCGTGTTTCCGGCGTGCGCCGGCTACCGGGACGCATCCACGCCGGCGAGCCGGTGCTGGCGTCGCTGATGGTACGCAACGAGAAGCGTTGGATGGCGAGCTTCGCCCTCGAATGCAGCGACACCACCAGCGCCGGTAAACCGGTACTCTTGAAGTTCGTGCCCGAGGTGCCGGCGCGGGGCGAGATCGAGCTCACCGCCGAGTACCGCTTCGAGCGCCGCGGCGTGACGCGCCTGCCCGGCTTGCGCATCGGCACGCGGTTCCCGTTCGGCTTCATCGAGCGCGGCCGGCGCGTACCGAGCCCACTCGAGGTGCTGGTGTGGCCGAGCCTCGACCGCAGCACCGCGCCGGGAATCCTGCGGGGACTGGGCGAAGGAGGCGAGCCATCGCATCGCAAGGGCATGGGTGAGGAGATCCATTCGATCCGCCCTTTCCAGCACGGCGACTCGCCGCGCCACATCTCTTGGAAGCACAGCGGCCGAACCGGTGCCTTGCTGGTCCGCGACTTCGAGATGCCGGCGATGCAACGAGTGACGGTGGTGCTCGATCTCACCGAAGCTGCGCGCCGCAAGCGCCCCGATCCGCATCACGACCCCGAGATCGAAGCAGCGATCAGCCGAGCAGCCGGAGTCGCTACCGAGCTCGCGGAGCACGGCTTCGCGGTGCGCCTCGCGACCCACGGCGTGGTCGTCGC
>CAYVDO010000397.1:0-7275 GCA_964450125.1 uncultured bacterium | reverse complement strand
GCTGCGGCAGCGGCTCGAAGAACGCGCCGACGAGGTGGCGGTCGAGACGAGCGCCAGCGCCGTTGTGTACGCGTCGGCGCTTCTCAGGCTCTACGTCGACGCCGAGATTCCCGCGGTGCTGGGCGACAGGGCGACGCATCCGGAGCTTTACGATCGACTCCTCGCTGCCGGGCTCACGCCCGGCTTTCCGCGACCGGCGCCACCGCCGAAGCGCGGCCAACGCATTCCGGGCTTGGTGATCGGCATCGCCGTGGCGGCGTGGATCCTGGGTGCACCGTCGACCTACGCGGACCTCCCGCTCGTGCATCACGGCGCGACCACCCTCCAGTGGATGCCGATCGCGCTGACCGGCGGCACCGCCGAGGAGCTCGCTCGGCTCGCCACGTTACGCTCGCTTGCGGGCGAGCTCACCGAAGCCGAGGTTTTCTACCGCGCCGCGCTCGAGCTACGCGATGAGTGGGCCTACCGGTTCAGCCTCGCCAGTTCGCTCGCCGCACGAGGCGATTGCGACGAAGCGCGCGCCGAGCTCGAGATCGCGATCGCCCAGGCGCGCCACGCCGGCCGCTCGCTCTTCGGCCGACCCATCGACGACTACGCGGGCTCCGAACGCATGGGCCAGCTCCACCCGCTGCGCCGCAGCCTGGACCGCCAGTGCCCCGTCAAATCGACGGAGCACGAAGCCGCGAGATCCAGCTGAAGTAAAGAGGATCGGACCTCTCCGCGCGGTGGCGCTTGAGCCTGCTCCTCGTCGACGCACACCTACGGGAGACGATCCGTTGCGTCTACAGCGAGAAATCGGCCTGGAGGTGGTGCGCCCCCCCCTCGCGACGCGAGCACGCCGAGCGTGTGCTGACCGCAGGCAGCCGGAGGCTCGCGGGATAGACTCGCGGGCGTCTCGGCATCCTTCCCCTCGGACGCGATCGTGCGCGCGCGTCCCACGTAGCCCGGATTCGAGCGATGACCACTGCGAGCCCCCGCCCGCCCCTCACGTTGCTGAGCGACGAGGAGTCGCTCTTCCGCCGTTCGGTGCGCGATTTCGCCGAGCGCGTCATCCGGCCGCGCTCGGCCGAGATGGATCGCGAGGCGCGCCTCGATCCGGCGGTGCTCGCGGGACTCTTCGAGATGGGCTTGATGGGCATCGAGGTGCCCACCGAGCTGGGCGGCGCGGGCGCCAGCTTCTTCACTTCGATCGTGGCGGTGGAGGAGATCTCGCGGGTGGATCCCGCCGTGGGTGTGCTGGTGGACGTGCAGAACACGCTGCTCACGACCGCGCTGCTCAAGTACGGCAGCGACCTTCAGCGCCAGCGCTTCCTGCCCAAGCTCGCCGGCGATCGGCCGGGCTCGTATTGTCTGAGCGAGTCGGGAAGCGGCTCGGATGCGTTCGCGCTGCGTTGCCGCGCCCACGCCGCGGACGGCGGGTTCCGCCTCGAAGGGCGGAAGATGTGGGTCACCAACGCTCGCGAATCGGGGCTCTATTTGATCTTCGCCACCGTCGATCCCGACGCGGGCTACAAGGGCATCAGCGCCTTCTTGGTGCCGCGCGAGAGCGAAGGTCTCACCGTGGGCAAGGCCGAGGACAAGCTCGGCATCCGCGCGTCGAGCACCTGCGAGCTTCTGCTCGATGGCTGCTTCGTCCCTCGCGAGCACGTCCTCGGCGACGTGGGACGCGGCTACAAGGTAGCGATCGAGCTTCTGAACGAGGGGCGAATCGGGATCGGCGCCCAGCTCGTGGGTCTCGCGCAAGGTGCTTTCGAGCACGCGGTGACGTACGCCAAGACGCGCGAGCAGTTCGGCAGGCCGATCGCGGCCAACCAGGCGATGCAGTTCTGGCTCGCCGAGCTCGCCATCGAGATCGAATCGGCGCGGCTCATGGTCTACAACGCGGCGCGCTTGCGCGAGGCGGGCGTGCCGTTCGCCCGCGAAGCCGCGATGGCCAAGTACCAGGCGTCGCAAGTCGCCGAGCGCGTCGCCTCGCGGGCCATCGAGGTCTTCGGCGGCGCCGGCTTCACCAAGGACTATCCCGCGGAGAAGCTCTACCGCGACGCGAAGATCGGAAAGATCTACGAGGGCACGAGCTTCATGCAGCTCTCGACGCTCGCCAAGCTGATCCTCGCCGACTGACCGCGGACCGGTCGCGCGCGGCACGACCCGTTCGCACACGTCCCCGCGGAACGCACCCGTGAGGCCGCTTCCCTTCGACGATCTCGCGTTCCGCTGGATCAACCAAGGCGGGCTCGGCGAGCGCATCGACGCGATCCTGCTGGCGCTCACCGACGCGCACCGAATGGTGCCGTGGCTGATCGTCGCCGGGATCTTGCTGGCGACGCTGGGTGGCGCGAAGTGGCGCCGTACCCTGCTCGTAGCCGCGCTCTTGGTGGCGATCACCGATCCGGCCAACCGTTTCTTGGTGAAGCGGCTCTTCGCCCGGGAACGGCCTTGCCAGGTGCTGAACGAGGTGGTGCTCCGGGCCCGACGCTGTCCCGTGTCGGCGTCGTTTCCCTCGTCGCATGCGGTGAATACCGCCGCAGCCACCACGGTGGTGGCGCTGGCGCAACCCACGCTGACGATCCCACTCGCCGCGGTGGCCGTGGTGACTGCGCTCACGCGCGTCTACCAGGGCGTCCACTTCCCCCTCGACGTGCTGGGTGGGCTGGTGCTCGGCGCCGCGTTCGGCCTCGCCGCCCATCGGCTGGCGCAGGGCGGCACACGACGGCGTCTCAATCGCGCGGCGCACGCGGCTCGTCGCGTGGCAGCGCGCTCGTGGCAGCGGCTCGGCGAGAAGCGCTGGCTCGTGGCCGGTGCGTCGCTGCTGGTGGCGAACACCGTCTTCAACGTGCTCGCGATCACACGCGGCGGGCTCGATCTCGCCCCCGATGAAGCGCACTACTGGGAATGGTCGCGGCGACTCGACCTCTCGTACTACAGCAAGGGTCCCGGGATCGCGCACCTGATCTACGCCACCACCTCCGTCTTCGGGACCTCGCCCGCGGGCATCCGGATGGCAGCGGTGATCGCGAGCGCGGTGCTGGCAATCGCGATGTTCGTGCTCGCACGGCGCATCACGGGCAGCGATCGCGCGGCCGTGCTGGGACTCGTCACGCTGCGACTGTCACCACTGTTCACCGCGGGCGGCATGCTCGCGACCATCGACCCGCCGTTCGCTGCGTGCTGGGCGCTGGCATTGGTAGCGCTCGAGCGCGCGTTCCGTACCGGGTCCACCGCAGCCTGGGCGGCGGCGGGATTCGCGACCGGCGTGGGATTCCTCTTCAAGTACACGGCAGGCGTGCTGGCGCCGTGCGTAGTCGGCGCAGTGGTGCTGGTTCCCGCGCTGCGCGAGCAGTTGCGGCGACCGGGGCCGTACCTGTGTGCGCTGATCGCGGCGGCGATGACGTTGCCGGTGTGGATCTGGAACGCGCGCCACGGCTGGGTCACGACCGCCCACGTGGGAAAGCTCGCGGGCGTGGGCAAGGGTGCCGAGTTCGAGATCGGCCAGGTTTTCGAGTTCGTGGGCTCGCAGCTCGGCGTGCTGACGCCGTGGGTCGCGCTCTTGCTCGGCTGCGGCATGGTGCGCTCGGGACGCATCGCCTGGCAGACTCGTGATCCAGGGCACGTGCTCCTCATCGCCACCTCCGCGCCAATCCTCGCGTTCTTCACCCTCAAGTCCGGGCAAGCGAAAGTACAGGCGAACTGGGCCGTGCCGGCCTACATCGCCGCGGGCGTGAGCGCCGGCTGGGTGATCGATCGGGCGCTCCCGACCCTCCGAGGCCGCCGGCGGCGCCTGGTGCGCCGCGTGGCGGCGGCGTGCGTGAGCGTCAGCCTGATGTCGAGCGCGCTCATGGCGAACGCCGGATTGGCACAGGACTTCTTCGAGGGCCTGCCGGGACGCATCGACCCCACCGCGCGGCTGCGCGGGTGGCACCGTTTCGGCAACCACATCGGGCAGGTCCTCGAGGAGTGGCGAACGGAGGGGGCCGAGCCGCTGCTCTTCACCAACCAATACGCGAAGGCGAGCGAGCTGGCGTTCTACGTGCCAGGACATCCGAGGGTGTACTCGGTGCGCCTCGAACGGCGCTACGAGCAATACGACCTCTGGAACGACCTCGCGGCCGTACCCGCAGGGGCAGCAGCGCTTTACGTCGGCGGCAGCGGCGGGCTTCACCCCGGGGTTGCGTTCGCGTTCGAGAGCTGCCGCGAGCTACCGGCGTATCGAGACCCGAGCGACAACCCGTGGCTCGGAAACCAACGGCTCTTCCGCTGCGAGGGCTTCCGAGGCTTTCCCGACTGGTTCCCGCAAGAGCGGTTCTGAGCCGGCGCGGCACGAGCCGCGACGATCTCAGCCGCGGTCGAACCGAACGCCAGGAGGAACCACGCGGATGCCGTCGTCGCCGATGGCGATGCCGCGAGCGACGTCCTGTTGCTCGTCCCAGCCGATGGTGGTGTCGGCTGGAACTCGCACCTCCTTGTCGACGATGGTGCGCCGGATGCGGCAGCGCCGCCCGATCTCGACGCCCTCGAAGAGCACGCTCTCGCTCACGGTGGCGTAGGAATTGATGCGTACCCGCGGCCCGAGGACACAGCGATCGATGTGGCCGCCCGACACCACGCAACCGTCGCTGACGATCGAGTCGGTGGCCACCCCGAGCCGATTGGAGTCCCGGTCCGAGAACACGAACTTGGCCGGCGGGTGGTCGGTGCGCGCCGTCAAGAGTGGCCACTCGTAGTTGTACATGTTGAAGATCGGCGACACCTCCACCAGGTCCATGGACGCGCGCCAGTACGAACCGATGGTGCCGACGTCGCGCCAGTAGCCCACCTCGGCATCGGTGATGCCGGGACAGCGGTTCTTCGAGAAATCGTAGGCGTGGATGTGGAGCTGGCTGAAGTAGGCCGGAAGGATGTCGCCGCCGATGTCGTGGCGGCTGTCCGGGTTCACGTGGTCGAGGTGCAGCACGTCGCGGAGCACGTCGTAGTTGAAGAGGTAGTTCCCCATCGAGACCAGCGCCTTCGATGGATCGGCGTGAAACGGCGGCGGTTTGGGCGGCTTCTCGACGAAGCGCGCCACGCGCATGCCGGCGTCGACCTCCAGACAGCCGAACTGATGCGCTTCGCCGATGGGGTACGGCAGAACGCTGACGGTGACGTCGGCGCCGGATTCCACGTGCTCCTCGATCATCGGCCGCAGGTCCATGCGGTAGATGTGGTCGGAGCCGAAAACGGCCACGATCCGCGGATGGTCGCGCTCGAACCGCCCCAGGTTCTGGAACAGCGCGTCGGCGGAGCCCAGGTACCAGCCGCGCCCTTCACCCGACGCCGCGGGGATGAGCTCGCAGTACTGACCGAGGTGCGACGAGAACGTCCATCCGCGTGCCAGATGCCGGATCAGCGAATAGGGCTGGTACTGTGTGAGAACGTGGATGCGCAGGATGTTCGAGTGCACCAGATTCGTGAGCACGAAGTCGATGAGGCGGTATTTTCCCGCGAACGGCATCGCGGGTTTCGCGCGCCGCTGCGTGAGCGGCAAGAGCCGCTTCCCTTCGCCACCGGCCAGTACCACGGCGACGATCCCACCCGCGCCCGTGGACATCCGACTCCACTCGTGTGCGATACCCGGCGTCAATCTATCTGCGGCCATGACGAGCTCGCCTCTCCCATGCCTCGAGCCGTGGAGCAGAACCGAGGCACGATGCGTGCCACCGACGGTCGCACCTCGTCTTCGGTCGTTCGGCAGTCTCGCCCGGCACCACGTGTGTTTCGCCTCCACGGTACGGATTTCGCGCACGTCAGGCACTCCCGTGGACGCGGAGCGCACACCACGGTCCTGGCACGAATCGTGCGCGTTCCTCCTTCGGCATCCGAACCCAGCGTGGGGACTACCATGAAATGTCCGCACCTCCTGGATGGCGTCCATCCATTCTGCTGCGCCACGCGTGAAACGCTGGTGGCTGGGCTTCAGGATCTGCAGCGGTGTCGATCCGGGTATTGGGTCGAGTGCTCCGCGGTGAGCTACGCGGACTCCGTGGTGGAGGTTCGCACCACGAGCGACGAGCCCGCGGAACACGGCCTGGAGCTCGATCACGAGGCTCCCGGCGTGCGTCCTCCACCGCGACGAATCGGTCGCGGTCCACACCCGTACGAGCTGCCACTTCGGGTAGCGCGGCTGCTGCGCGCGCGCGTCGGCTGGGTCTGACGCGAGCGCCTCCGCGCTGCCCGAACCCACACGCTGGGAGATCTCGCGCATGCGCGCGAGGATGGCCGCCGCCCGTGCTTCGTGTTACCAGAGGACCCCGCGCCGGCGCCGGGGAGGCACCGGGACGTGCCGCCCCCTCCGACCACGAGCGTTCGATGCCCCCTCGGACTACCTCTCGCCCACAGGCGCGCAGCAAGCCCGCGCGCAAGCGCAGCAGCCAACGCGTCCACGATCTCGCGCGCATCGAGCCGCGCGCTTTCTTCGAAGAGTTCCTCGTCAAACGCTACGCCGAGGGGCTCGAGCGTGCGGCCGCCCCACCTGGCTACGATCTGACGGTGCGCGTCGAGCTGAGCGGCCCCGGCGGCGGAGTGTGGGTGCTCGGGTTCGACGATCACGCGCTCACCGTCGAGCGCGGTCGTTCGTCGCGACGCATCGACGTGCAGGTGTGCCAGAGCGTCGACGATTGGGCGGCGTTCGTGCGCGGGGAGCTGGGTGGACCGAGTGCCCTGGTGACCGAGGCCAGCAGCACACCTGCTCCGGTGGTTCCCCTCGATGCCACGTCGCGCGAGCGGCTGCGCCGAATCGACGGCACGTTGGTCGTCTCGATCCGTCACTTCCAGGGTCGCGACTGGCAGCTCGGCATTCACTTCGGCGCGAGCGCCATGCGCAAGCCCGCCGACACCACGTTCTCGATGAGCTGGATGGACTTCCAGTCGCTCACCGGCGCGGGGCGACCGGCCAACCTTCAGGCGTTGATGCTCGGCGGCGCGCTCAGGATCGAAGGCAACTTCGCGTTGGCCGGTGAGCTGGCGGCGATCGTCACGACCCATCTCCAGGCCACCCTCGCCCGCATTGGACGCTGAACACCGATGTTTTCTCGGGAGGCTTTTCGAGCCGGCCGCCCCGCAAGAAGCGCGGTGTTCGCGGGGCCGCACCCTCGAGTCGCCTCGCCTGGCGCTCGCGGCGCGCCGCTGGCGCTCGCCGTTCGCAACCCCTGCGAGATGGGCTCGATTCTCCATGCGCTCATTTCAGGGCTAGGAGCCTGTCGGAAAATGTGCCGCGCACGGCGACAGGCTCCTCGCTTGATG
>CAYVDO010000396.1:0-7278 GCA_964450125.1 uncultured bacterium | reverse complement strand
GGCACTCCCGAATCGAGATCTGCGACGCGGAGCGAGCCTCTCCGATGCGCTCCGCTGACTGGACCTCGTCTCGATTCCTACCCGGTATTTCGGCGTGCTTGATCGTGTGCTGACTAAATGGAAATATGAACTGGCGATTCTTGACTACCCGCCGACGCCTCACGCTCGCGACGCCAGGGCGTAGAAGGACGCTCCATGAAAAACATGCGCGGCCTGCGAGCTGCTTCGTGCTTGGTCGCCGGCTCGTGCTGGGTTGTACTCAGCACGGTCGCCGCACGTGCACAGGACGTCAGCAATCCGTCCGCCGTCGTCCACACGTCCCCACCCCCGCCCGATCCGCCCAGCTGGACGAGCCAGCGCGTCGCGCTGGCGCCCATGGCCGTGCTACCACCCGCTGCCGTCGTGGAAGTCGATCGTCTGGAGGCGATGCGCGCACGCAACGTGGCGGGTGCCCAGCCACCCCAGAACGGCTTCGCTCGAAACGTGAGCGAGCTCGAGCTGGTCCTCGATTCCGCGACGGCAGATCTCGGCCGCCAGCCAGGGCCTCATGCGAGCGGCTGGCTCGCGAATCGTGGTGGACGCCTGATCTGGAACGGGATGCTGGCCGTCACCGGCGCTCACGCGTTCCGGATCCGCCTGGATGACGTCGAGCTACCGCCGGACGCCAAGCTCTGGGTCTTCGAGCCCGGAGCGAGCTCGGCGGAACCGGTGCCGCCGGTGATGCTCGATCCCGAGGGCGGCGTTTGGCTGCCGCCCGTGTTCGGTGATACCGCCGTCCTCGAGCTCGAGGTGCCGGCGAGTGCCGTCGCCGCCGGATCGAGAGCGCGGTTCCGCCTGCACCGCGTGCTCGAGCTGTTCGACCTGCGCGAACGCACGTCACGCGTGTGGACGAGCTGCGACCTCGACGCGACGTGCACATCGGTGGGGACGCTGAGCTGCATCGGGGATCTGCGGGAAAGCGATGCACGCTTGGCCTTCGTGGTCAGCGGCAACGGGTTTCTGTGCTCGGGTGGATTCATCAACGATCTCCCGCCGACCAACCGTCCCTACCTCCTCACCGCAAACCATTGCTTCAGCAGCCAGTCCTCGGCGTCGTCGCTGGTCGCCTACTTCGACTTTCGATCCAGCACGTGCAACGGGGCCGAGCCGAGCCTCGCGAGCGTGCCCAAGGTGACCGGCAGCACGCTCCGCGTCACGGGGACGACCAGCGACTTCACGCTAGTGGAGCTCAACAATTTTCCGACCGGGGCGTCGCACCTGCTCGGGTGGACTACGGCTACTCCGTCGAACAACCAGGCCTTTTATCGGATCTCCCATCCGGAAGGGACGTCCCAGAAGTTCACGCAATCGACGTTCAAGGCGAGTCCGGCGATCAGTTGCGTGGACGTCCCCACGAGCGACTACCGCTACAGCGACACCACGGCGGGATCCGTCGTCGGCGGCAGCTCGGGTGCTCCTGTCGTCGACAGCGCTTGTTGGATTCGCGGTCAGCTTCGCGGCAACTGTCATCTGCCGAGCTTCGACGACTGCAACTATGCCACCTTCGGCAACACCGACGGTGCGTTCTCGTCGACGTATCCGTTCGTGCGCGAATGTCTTTCGGGAGGCTGCGGCCCAGTCATCTTCAGCGACGGCTTCGAGACTGACCTCGGGGACTGGTCTGCCACGGTGCCATGACGGAATCCGCAACTCGACTCGAGCCTCCGGGCGACCTGATTCGCTCGGTCATCGCTCTCTTGCATCGAGCGAGGCTCGGGATCTCGACGGCGACGGCCAGCGCGTTGCGCAGGTGCGGCAGTGAACGGGTGCCGCGGCGAGGTGTGGATCCGAATCGCAAGCATCGTCGGTGATCGCACCGAGCGGTGGGGCGCCGCTCGATGCGGTTGGGTGGGTGACTCGCGAGCGCTCTGGATGTCCATGGGCTTGCGCCGCCTTCATCCGGTGTAGTACCAGTAAGACGTCACACTAATTTAGGAAGCCGTATTCATGCGATGCTGGCCGGTCCGGATGAAGCGGCGGTCAGCGAACCTCGCGCACTGCCTGCAGTCGATCCATCCACGCTCCACGCCTCTCCAGAAGGCAGAGAAGGAAGAGTCATCGATGAACGCGTTTCAAGCAGTTGCGCGAAGAGCTTCCAGCGGGCGTTCACATGGTCGGCGACGGGCCGTAGCGAGCTCGGCAGTCTCGGTGTTGCTGCTCGCCGCGTGTCACATGATCACCAACGTCACACCGAATCCTGCGGTATCGGGCGCCACGATCACGATCACGGGAAGCAACTTCGGCGCGACTCAGGGAGCAAGCCAGGTTCTCTACGACGGCGTGGCCCTCGCCGTCGTCGCCTGGTCCAATACCTCGATCGCCGCAACGCTTCCGGCCGGAAAGGTGAGCGGCACCTACACGCTCTCCTTGATCGTGAACGGAGAGACGAAGTCCATCCCGCACACGATCGCCAACCCGCCCGGAATGAGCTTCGTTCCCGGAGGTGCTTTCCAGATGGGTTCTACGCGAGGACCCGACGTCGGACCGATTCACACGGTCACCCTCGACGCCTTCTGGATGGATACCGCCGAGGTCACGGTTCTTGGATATGGGACGTGTGTCGCGGCCGGGGCCTGCACCACGCCGCATTCGGACGGCGGCGTATCCGTGTGTAATTGGGAAGCCGCTGGAGCGGGAAACGATCCGATCACCTGCGTCGACTGGAACCAGGCCGCCTCGTACTGCGCATGGGCCGGGAAGCGCCTGCCTACCGAGGCCGAGTGGGAAAAGGCCGCCCGAGGAACGGACGCTCGTACGTATCCATGGGGAGAGGCGACACCGACGTGCGCGTACGCGGTCTTCGATGTCAACGGCGCCTCCGACGGCTGCGGTACCGGTTCCACGTGGCCGGTGGGTGCGAAGCCTGCCGGAGATTCTCCGTACGGTCTCCACGACATGGCCGGGAACGCTGAAGAGTGGGTCGCCGACTGGTACAGCGCCACCTATTACTCGGTGAGCCCACCGGCGAACCCCACCGGGCCGTCGAGCGGCAGCGACAAGGTCTTGCGTGGCGGCAACTGGTACCTCGACGCCGCGTATTTGGATACGACCTATCGTTATCACCTTGCCCCTTCGAGCTGGCTGCCCAGCACCGGCTTCCGCTGCGCAAGCGATGGATGACCTGGGCGAATCGGGATGGGCTCGTGTCCGTTCGGCTGCGGGCGCGCTGCCGATGTTCGTGCACGACGGCCGGGACCTCGATTCGACCGCGCTCAGGTCTTCTCGGTAGCCGTTCGAATCGTGGGGGCTGTCCAAGCCTCCCACGAGAGGCCTGCACTGTGTCGAGTTGTCACGCCCAAGCGGGCGCGCGTGACGCATTGCCGCGCATTCGGTGACCGCCACGGTCCGGAGCTCGACATTCGAACGCGTACAGTCCGGCGACTTCGAGGCCATCCTCACGCTCATTCGATCCGCGACACTGCCGATCGAGGCGGACGCGGACGGTTGCACGCTGCTTCACCACGCGTGCGAGCGGGTCTATCCGGTCGTCGTGTCCGAGCTTCTCGCCACCGGTCTCGCCACGGGATCGAGTGGGGCGATTCACCGCTGCGCCGTGCGACTCGACCGATGCATCGTGGTCAACGCGAACCCGTGACCAGGTCCCGCGAGCTCGGTGGAGCCGCAGTTACGGATGCACTGCTCGAAGATCGGATTCCCGGACCGAGAGCTTCTGGAGCGTCACGTCTGGACTGCATCGTGACTCGGAGTCTCGACTCGAGTCGGCTTGCTTCCCGAAGTGGACTTGTCGTGGCTATCGGCGCACGGCACGCGCGAGCGTTACGGTGTCGTGACCTCGATTCGAGCGCGAGCGAGGATGCCTCCGTCCACGCCCGCCACGTAGCGGATCTCGTAGGTGCCGGGGTCGTCGAGTGCCTTGAGGCGGATCGAGTCGCGCCCGCTGATGGTCTGAGTGTACGCCGCGTCCACGATGTAGCGTGCATCGGGTTCGGAAGAGGGCACGATCAGGACGCGGTCACCGTCGCTCTTGGGCCCCTTCACCCGCACCTCGAACTCGGTTGCCGCGCGCACTCGATTGGGCGCCTCGATCGACGCGTCCGACGGGCCGACGCGAACCTTGGCGAGCGCAAGACTCGGACCGCCTGCCGCCGCGAGATAGCGGACCTCGTACTCGCCGGGCTTGGACGGCGCGGTGAGTCGAGTGCGCCCATCGCCCGTCGCCGGTCGGGTCTGCTTGTCCGACATCACGTATGCGCCTTCCTTCGTCCCGGCTTCCACGAGCACGATGCGGTCGCCTGAGCGGAACGGTCCCGCGAACGTGACGTCGAACTCGATCGCCGCCTGCAGCGCCGCGGGAGCCTCGACCTTCGCATTCGACGGTGTGATAGCCACGGGTGCCCGAGCGAGCACCTGGCCGTCGGCCCCCGAGACGTAGCGAACTTCGTAGCCACCCGGCTTCGACGCCGCGACGGCGTGAAACGGACTCCCCGCGCTCGCGAGGTGCGTGAACCCCGCATCGTTGATGTAACTACCATCCTTCGTACCTTGCGGAACGACGACGATCCGGTCTTCGCGCGCGTTCGGTCCCGCAAACACCACGTCGAAGCTCGCGCCCGCTTCCACACGCTCGGGCGCTTCGACGTGTGTCGCGACGCTGACGAGTCGGATCGGCCGGCGGGCGAGGACTCGACCGCCGCGGACAGCGAGATAGCGAAGCTCGTAGTCGCCGGGTTCCGAGAACGCGCGCAGCCGAGCCGGGTTGCCGTCCTTCGTCGGCGCGGAGAAATCCGGATAGAGGTACCGGTTGTCGCTTTCCGAGGCTTTCACGATGGCGACCCGATCCTCGTCGTAGTCGGGGCCAGTCCACGCAATCTCGAGATCGGACCCGGCCGGCACGGATGCGGCTGCCTCCAGCGTCGCCGGCCCGCCACGCACCGTGACATCGAGCTTCAGGACGACACGGTTTCGACGGCCGCTGAGGTACCGCACCTCGTACGGCCCGCTCGCGTCGGGCACGACGAGCTTGGCGGGGCTGCCGGCCGAAGTCGGTGCGCTGGCGGAACGATCTTCGGGAGGAGCACCTCGTGGAGCGAGCGTGATCGCGTCGTCGCGCCGATTCGCGCCTTGCCACTTCACCTCGTACGGCAGCCCGTGAAAGGCATACGTATTCTCCACCTCGAGCCGATAGTAGGTCGACTCCATCGCGCTCACGAGCGCGGACTCGAGCGCCTGGCCATCGCGGGCGTCTTTGAACCAGCCTCCCGTCGCGTCGGGCAAGCAGCGGAGCTGTTGCTGAATCGCCGGATCGGAGACGTTGAACCCCACGACGTGCACCGTCAGATCCACACCGCTCTCCGCGAGCGTGCGCGCCGCCTTGCACGGATCTTCGCCACAGGACTCTTCGCCGTCGGTCACGAGGATCACCGTTCCGGGCTCACCGTCCGCTTTCAGCATGTCGGCCGCCTGGAGCACGGCCTTCGTTAGCGGCGTTTCGCCGCGGGGCTGCACCCGATCCACGAAGTCGACGATCGAGCGGACCCGTTGCGGATCGGGTGGCCCTGGCGGCACGACCATCTCGATGTCGTCGCAGGACTTCGCCTTGTCGCGAGGCGATTCGCGGTGGCCGTACACGATCAACCCCACGTCGGAGCTCGCATTCCAGCGGCTCATGAGCGCGCGCATCGCCTTGCGCGCGGCGGCGATTCGCTTCTCGGCTCCGCCACGGACCGCGTCGTTCATGCTTCCCGACGCGTCGAAGACCAGGATCGCGCGCCCCTTGGACCGCTGCTCGCCTGGGTCGTCGGACGCCGCGTTCGCGGTCGCGACGAGCGAAGCGACCACGAACGCGCCGAAGAGCTGCGCCCATTTCACGTTTCCGCTCCTCATCATCGCATTCCCTCGTACGCCGAGTCGGCGCGACGAAACGAAACAGCGCGTGCGAATGGCCCGTGCTCCCGGTACCAGCGGATCATGGCGCCGCGGACGTCTGCGGCACGAAGACCGGCTCGCCGCCTGCGTCACCGATGGCGACCAAGGGCCGGTACTGCGGATGCTGTTCGGCACGACCCGCGACACGTCGCCGGATGTCCTCCTCGAAGAGCTCGTCGCGTAGGGTTGGGACGACGACACGCCCGTCGTCGTCGACCCAGGCCCTCCCCGGCGCCGCTTCACCGTCATCAGCGCGATCGGGTGGGTCGTAGGGGGCGTACCGGGCGGGGCGGGGCGTCTTCATGGGCTGGACGCGCATCCACACGGGCCCACCGGACCAGGGGTCGATCAGCGTGTATGTGAAATCGATCTGTGACGTCGGCAACGGTGGTTCGTCCTCGGTCGTGGCCGCACGTCGGCCGGGCTTTCGGCCACACGCTGGTAGCGCCCGTTTGCCGACCTGACGGAGAGATCGTCGGCGTTGGGAAAGCCATTACGTGGAGGCATGGGCAGTGTTCGAGGCCGTGAGAGCCATCCCGGTGGCCCAGGTCGCGGGTCGCGACACGCGCACCGCTGATGGATGGGAACGTGCCCGGGACGCATCGCCCTGGCTGGCTAGGTCGTAGGCATTGTCGGCGAATCGGTCGATCGGGTTTTTCGCTTCGATCCGTTCCGCCGGCGTCGTCGGGTATTTGGCTGTTTGCGTGGTCCGCGGTGATCGACCGGGCCTGGTTCCTGAGCATCGGCAACAACAGGAAGTCAGGCAGGTCGCCAGTTCGGGTCGACCGACGCGAATGCCGGCGAGCGACGCAGCGTGGCGACGAGCTGCTGGTTGATCGTGTGCGCGGATTGACCCGCTGGGACTTCGTGATACACGCGAGTCGGATGGATGAGGTATCGCGCGTACGCCTCGACGGCTTTTCGCACGACCAGGTTTCCGTCGCCGCACCTGTTCGTCAGCATCCCGGGGAAATCGGCTGACGAGCTGGGCACGAGCCCGAGTTGAAGGTTGATGCAGTGGCCGACCTCGTGAAACACCGTGAACTCCACCCGACCACTCGGCCGCAGCCACCGATCCTTCGAAAGCCCGAGCATCCCCGTACCGCGATCGATCACCAGACGCTGAATGTCGGCATCGGGAATTCCGGTATTTCGCGAGTGCGCGGCCCCCATCACCTCGGCCTGCACGATGCCTCGTGGCCAGGTGCCGCCGCCGAGGCGACCACCGGGCTTCTTTTCCATGATGAACACGGGCCAGAGCCGTTGGAGGTGCTGGTCTGGCATTCGCTGGAAGAAGCGGGCAAGGGTCGCGACCTTGTCCGCGGAATCGGCGACATCCACGTAAACGTGAAA
>CAYVDO010000395.1:0-7281 GCA_964450125.1 uncultured bacterium | reverse complement strand
ATACGGAGAACCACGTGCGATGTCTCCCCTGGAACCGGGGAAAATCAACAAACTGTTAGGCCCATGACCCTCGGCCGGGTGTCCTCGGTAACGGGATTCACCAGCCCGGCTTCGCCCATCAGATTGATGTGCGCCGTCACGATCTCATCAGCCTTGCCGTCGACGTGGATCTCCAAGATTTCGTAAGGATCACAATTCTTTTCGACTTCGAGGAGGATCTTCCTGATTAGGTCCATGTCGCGCTTCATTCGCTAAGCTCCTTTGCGTTTGCGCCGTCTGGGTTCCTTCGTCTTCACCCCGATCTCAATCAAGAGCGATTGAATCGCAGGTAGGATGCGATGCGCTTCATCTTCGGTGAATGGGCGTTCAGGGTGAGCTACCGGATTACGCCACACCTTCTGCACCCCCTCCATACTTCGGACCAGGCCGGCGAGATAGTCGTGGTCAACCTTGCTTCGCCATCTTGGCGGGCGCCTTGAGGGGACAGTTTCGTCTCTAACTGCTCGCATTTGCTTCATGATCGACCCCCACCTGGGGTGCTTCTCCTTCCGAAGCGCTTGATCCCCTAGGGTCTTTGCGAGAGTGCGAAGCACTGCTTCGGTGGCTCTGCAAACGTGAAAGACGCAGGCGGTAGAGAGGCCGCACGCAAGGCACTTGTTCGCCTCGGACATATCGAACGCGGCAGAATTGAACCACTCGAACGACTTATCCCAACCCAATTCGGGGCTAGAGTATCGGGACGACTCGTCAATGCTCATTGAAAAAAAAGCGAAGGCCCGCAAGTCGTCAACGAGCCGTCCATGCACTACGGTCATTAGCGGCACCATCTCGCGCGCCTTATCCGCCGCAACTATTCCGGCCATTTGAGATGCCAGCGCCATTGGTGACGTGTTGTAACTTTCCAATGCAATAACAACACGCTGAATGGCCATTCCGGTCGGAAGCCCAACCTCATCAGAGAGCTTCTTGTACCTTTGATAGCGCCACTTGGTCTGAGTGGCCCACTTGCGCAACTCGTCCTTCGAAGCTCCGCGAAAATTAACGAGATCCTCGGATACCTCGGTCGCCATCTCCACAAGATCCGCCGCGCGAAATTGCTTCACGATGTCCCAGAAGGTGAGAAGCCGGGGGTAACGAGCCCCGAACCGCCTTGGCGTGACCATCTCACGCCCCTCCTGGGTTAGGCAAGTATATTGTTGCCCTTTTCAAGCCCCCCGCCGATCGTAGCAAAGCCACGGCGGGTCCCACCCCCAAGTCGCTTCGCTTCGCTCGCGGCTCGCCTGCCGGCTCGCGGAAAGCGGGAAGGCGAGCGTGGAGACCGAGACGCGGGGGCAGTCGTCGAGATGGTCGCTTGGGGTTGTTCCGACCCCCCGCCCATCGCGGCAAAGCCGCGCCGGGACCCACCCCTGTACGATTCTTCCTCGTAAGGCCTACCCGGTCCGCCCGGTCGGGAGCACCTGACCCGGCTCGCGGAAAGCGGGAAGGCGAGCGTGGAGACCGGGCGCGAGTTGGTGGTCGCGACTCGTGAAGGGGGCTTTTCAAGCCTCCCGCCGATCGTGGTCAAGCTACGGCGGGGCCCACCCCCAAGTCGCTTCGCTTCGCTCGCGGCTCGCCGCTGGCTCGCGGCGAGAGGGAAGGCGAGCGTGGAGACTGGGACGCGGGGCGCGCGGTGCTCGTCGGCGCGCCCTATGGTCGTGCCATTGTTGACGTCTGAGGTTCATTTCCGATGCGCTTCCTCCAGGGCGAGCCCGCGGTGACCACCCGGACGGATCGTCGCCTGATCTACGTGGCGGCGTTCACGCGCGCGGTGGCCACTGGCATGACCGGCGTGCTCCTCGGGCTCCATCTCACGGCGATCGGCTTCTCGAAGGCGACCATGGGCTGGGTGATCTCTGCGGGCATCGCCGGAGTTGCCGCCGGCGCGGCGCTCGTCACGTTTCAGGGAGACCGCGTCGGTCGCCGGCGATCGTTGATCGCGCTCGCCCTCGTCGGCGGCGCCGCCACCATCGTCGCAGCCGGGCTTTCCACGCCATGGGCCGTGGGCCTCGCCGCGTTCGTCGGGATGCTGAATGGAATGGGTCGCGATCGCGGGCCGGCGCTGATCTTGGAGCAAGCGCTGTTGCCGTCGACCAGCGACGATGCGAATCGGACCCGCATCTTCGCCTGGTACAACGTCCTGCAGGACGCGGGGCACGCGCTGGGCGGCGCGTGCGCGGGGTTGCCCGTGCTGCTCGAGCGGTTCGCGGGATTGCCGAGGCCGGATGCGTTCCGTGTTTCGCTCGCGGCCAACGGCGCGCTCACGTTGTTGTCGGCGGGGCTCTACCTCGGTTTGACGGAACAGGTCGAGCGACACGGGTCGCGCGCTTCCGTCGTGTTGAGCCGCGCGAGCCGCCGCATCCTCGTGCGGATCTCCGCGCTCTTCGCCCTGGACAGTCTGGGCGGCGGGTTCCTCACGGCATCCCTGATCGCGGTGTTCTTCCACGAACGCTTCGGCGTCGAAGTGACGGCGCTCAGCGCGCTGTTCGCGGCCGCCAAGGTCCTGAACGCGCTTTCTCATTTCGGGGCGGCGTGGCTGGCGCGGCGCATCGGGCTCGTGAACACGATGGTGTTCACGCACATCCCATCGAGCCTGCTTTTGGTCACGGTGGCGATCGCACCCAACTTTCCGGTTGCCGCGGCCTTGTTCCTGCTTCGCGAAGGCCTGGTGGAGATGGATGTCCCCACGCGGCAGTCGTACGTGATGGCGGTGGTGCGGCCCGAGGAACGGACGGTGGCGTCCGGCGTCACGCATCTGGTGCGTGTCGCCGCGTGGGCTGCGGCGCCCGCGTTCGCAGGCGCGCTCATGCAGGGGGGAGCGTTCGGCACTCCCCTGGTGATGGCGGCGGCGATGAAGATCGCGTACGACGTGCTGCTGTGGCTTTCGTTCCGTCGCGTGCGCCCGCCCGAGGAAGGTGGCACCGCCGCTGCGTGAGATGCGCGAACGCGCGCACGATCGGAGGAGGTGAACACATGTCGAAAGTTCTGCTGGAGCGCGACGGCCGCGTGCTGGTGATCACGATCAATCGTCCCGAGGTGCGCAACTGCGTCGACGGCGAGACCGCGGAGTTGCTGGAGCGCGCGTGGAAGGAGTTCCGTGACGACGACGATCTCTTCGTCGCGATCCTGACGGGCGCGGGGGACACTTCCTTCTGCGCCGGCGCCGACCTCAAGCAACTCGACACGCTTGGTCCGGGACGGGACGCGTCGGTGCACACGCGGCGGCGATTCATCCACGATGGGCCGGGTTTCATCGGCTACACGCGCCAGACCGACATCTTCAAACCGATCCTCGCGGCCGTGAACGGCTACGCCCTCGCGGGCGGCCTCGAGCTCGCGTGCCTGGCGGACATCCGGATCGCGGCGAAAAACGCGCAATTCGGCGTGACCTGCCGCAAATGGAACGTGCCGCTGGTGGACGGCGGTACCCAGCGCCTGCCCCGAATCGTGGGGATGGGCTTTGCGATGGAGCTCATCATCACCGGTCGGGTGATCGACGCCGCCGAAGCGCGGCGAATCGGTCTGGTGAACGAGATCGTGCCTCGCGGTCAGGCGCTGGCACGCGCGCGTGCGCTCGCCGCGGAGATCTGCGAGCTTCCCCAGGGAGCGCTGCGCACCGACAAGCAGGCCGCGGTGTTGGGCTGGGGGCGGCCGCTTGCCGAGGGGTTGCGCATCGAGGCCGAGGTGGGAATGGATGCGATCGGCGGCCACGAGATCCGCGAAGGTGCAGCGGCCTTCGTCGAGAAGCGCAAGCCCCGCTATCGTCACGACGAGTGATGGCCGGCCGCCGCTCGTCGCGCGATCGGCACGCGGATGCGGAAGAGCAGGGGCGATGAGCGCCAGCTTCCAGGACCACTTCTCGGCCAAATCGGACGCGTACGCCCGCTACCGCCCCGACTACCCGGCAGAGCTCTTCGCTTGGCTGCGCTCGCTGGTCACAGCACCGCGACGGGCCTGGGATTGCGCAACCGGCAACGGCCAGGCGGCGCTCGGCTTGGCTTCACACTTCGACGAGGTGATCGCCACCGACGCGAGCGCTCGTCAGCTCGCGCAGGCCACGCCGCACCCGCGCGTCCGCTACGCCGTGGCCACCGCCGAAGAATCGGGGCTGGAAAGCAGCTCGGTCGATCTCGTTACCGTTGCGCAGGCGGCGCACTGGTTCGATCTCGACCGCTTCTACGCCGAAGCGAGGCGCGTGCTTCGCGCCGACGGCGCGCTGGTGCTGTGGTCATACAGCGTATGCACCGTAAACGCCGAGATCGATCGCGTGATCGCGCACTTCTACGTGGACGTGGTGGGGCCGTACTGGCCGCCGGATCGCGCCGCCGTGGACGATCACTACCGCTCGCTGCCGTTCGCGTTCCGCGAGCTCGAGACCACGCCGGCGGTCTGGATGGAGAAATCCTGGAGCCTCGACGATCTGCTCGGTTACTTGGGCACGTGGTCGGCGAGCCAAGGATACGTCCGCGCTCGCGGCGAGGACCCGTTGCCTGCGCTGCGCCTCCGGCTCGAGCCGAGCTGGGGCGAACCGGCAGCGAGGCGCGCCGTGCGCTGGCCGGTCCACATCCGCGCGGGCCGCCCCTGAATCGTGCGCCCACTCGATGAGCGGGGTCAGCGCGACGTCGGCAGCACCGCGGCGGCCTCGGCGGCGCCCCATCGGAGCAGCTCCTCGGCCGTGAGCCAGCGTGCACCGTTGCCCGGATAGCGCCCCAGATTCAGGAGATTCGACGAAAGCGGCTCCTGGGTCTCGTCGAACTCGGCGCTCCAGAGTGCCGCGTGATCGGCGACGTGCCAGAGTGTGACGCGAAAGCGCACGCTGGCTGGGTGATCCACGCCGAGGTCGCTACCCCTTCGCTCGACGAAGCGCAGCACCTCGGCGCTCACCACGGCGTCGGCCGCACCGCGCGCCTTCACCTGCTCGCACGCCGCCGCAGGCTCGAGCGCGCCGAGGGCGGCCACCCCACTGCCTGTCGCCGCCGCGAGGTCGCTCGACGAGATCACGGTGATCTTGCGCGCCGCGAGGCCGGTGCGAAGCGCATTCTCCAGCATCTCGGCGGGTTGCTGCGGTGGCGCGGCATCAGGCCGCGCAGCGGGCACGGCAGCCTCCGGGGCCTGGTGGACCGGTAGCACGCCGACGCGGGCGAGCGGCGTGGTGACGGCATCGAGTGCCGCCAGTCGCGTGACCTGGATCGGCGGCGAGCACGCCGCGAGCGAGAGCGGGAAGGAAAGCAGCGCCAGGGTCCGAAGCAGGGGGTTGCGCATGGTGGCTCGCTCGCGTGAATGGTGTGAGAACCCGTCGCAGCCGCAGTGTAGATGACCCACCGAGCTCTGGAACGCTTGATCGACGAGCGTGGTCGATGACGGCGAGCGCGTCGGCGACGGAGCGTCAACGTTGGCCAGCGGCCACGACTGCGCTCGGGTTGGAGGGCCGCGCTTCGTCGCGGCCGCGCCGCAGCGCTCGCTCGTTCCGTGGTGGATCGACGGTCAGGGAGCCTTGGCGCCGACGATGCGCCGCGCATCGGCCACCACCGCTGTCACCAGCTCGCGTGGCGGTGCCACCGGCAGCTCGGCGTAAGCCCGCGCCAATCCATCGGCGCGGCTCACCAAGGCCGCGTGTTCGAGGTCGAAAAGCCCGCGTGGCACGAGGTGCTCGTAGAGCAGCCGCGCCGCATGTGGGGTATCGCCGCCAGCGTCTGGGTCGAGTGCGCGCACGGCAGCCTCCGTGGCGGCGTGAGCCTGTGCCAGCGCTTCCGAAGGGAGCTCGTTGGCGAGGAGCGTTTCGGCGGCGTGAAGCCGGCGGTGAGCGATCGCACGCAGCTCGGCGCGGCGACCCTCGGTGCGGCCGCCATGCGCTGGAACGACTCCCATTCGGTGAACACCACAGCCTTCCGACCGGCCGTCACGCACACGTCCTCGATCATGCGCTGGAGCTCGTCGAGCTTGGGCGAGCCCCTGGTACGTTTGTCGACCAGCCCGGCGGCATTGCAGGACATGCGCGCGGTCTGCATGTGGCGAAAGAGCTGCTCCACTTCCTCGGGATCGAGCGGCCGGCGATCGGCAAGCGCAACCAGGCGCGCGGCACGCTGCAAGGCGTCTTCCATGTACCCACGCTGGGTATCCGTGAGCGCCACCGAATAACGATTCTCGATGCGCGCCGGAAGCTGGGACAGGACGCTCTCGCGCCCGCGGCGGAGCATCACGGGTCTGAGCCGGCGGCGCAGCTCGCCCAGATTGCGGTAGCCGCTGAGCTTGCCGGTCGGCCCGCCGATGCGCTCGAAGAAGCGCTCGTGGAAGCTCCACAGAGGGCCAAGCACGCGGCGGTCCACCACCTGCATGATCGAATAGAGGTCGTCGAGACGGTTCTGAAGCGGCGTGCCGGTGAGCACGAACGCGAACCGGCTCGGGATGGTCGTCACCGCTTCGGCCGTCTTCGCGCGCCAGTTCTTGATTCTCTGTGCCTCATCGAGGATGACCAGGTCCGGCGCCAGCGCGTCGATCCAGCGGTGATCGCGCAACACCAGCTCGTAGTTGGCGATCGTCACGGGATCGCCCGCGGCCCACGCGTCGCGGCGTGCACCCGCGCCCCCCTCCACGACCCGCGCCTCCACGCCGGTGAAGCGCCGGATCTCGTCAGCCCATTGCCGCTTCAGCGAAGCAGGGCACACCACCAGCGTGCGCGACACCTCGCCGCGGCTGGCGAGGAGATAGATGGCAGCGGTGGCCTGGACGGTCTTGCCGAGCCCCATGTCGTCGGCGAGCAAGGCGCGGCCCGTCGCGGCGAGGATCCGTGCGATCTCCTCCCGCCGCCGCAAGCCCTCACGATCGCGGCGGACCTCGTCGAGAAGGGCGCGCACATCGTCGTGGATCTCGACGCCCGCGAGCTTGTCCGTTGCGGCGACGAACCGCGGCAGCGCATCCAACGGGTCACCGCGCAAGTTCCGCAGGCGATCGAAGAAGCGCGCGGCGACCCGCTCGAGCTCGGGGCTGGGCTGGGCGGGCAGGCGTATCACGATCCGCGGAGTGTCCTCCCGCGACACCACCACCAGCGCGCGCGCCGGTGGCGCCGCTGCGCGCCGCGCGAAACGCCGCGGCGCCTTCCGGCGGATCGCCAGCAGCACGGCTTCGATGTGCTTGCACGTGCCCAGCATGCCGTGCTCGAAATCCGCGCACGTGCAGTGGTTGAGGCGTTCGCCGAGACTGCGGATGTGCACGGTGTACGGGACATCGCGACCCGAGCCGACGGCG
>CAYVDO010000394.1:0-7319 GCA_964450125.1 uncultured bacterium | reverse complement strand
CCGGGGGCCGCCCCCCCCCCCCCCCCCCCCCCCCCGCAACTCAGTACCGATCCCGCCGTCCGTAGAGCGTTTGCTCGATGAGGTCGGCGTTCAGCGCCAGGAGCAGGATCGATTCGGCGAGTGACGCGGGATCGAGCCCGGTCAGTCGCTCGGTGCGCCGCATGATGACCCGGCGACCGAGAAGTGCCACGGCTCCGTACGGTGTGGTCGAGTTGAGCTCTAGCGCGGCGGCAGGATCGATGTCCTCGATGTCGCCGATGTGCGCGTATGCGGCCAAGAGTGGTCGGTCGAGCGCGTCCTTCACCAACCCCATGAACACCTGCTGGTGCCGTCCGCTGTCGAGCGCCACGCTCAGCCCCAGCTCGCCCTTCTCGTCGACGACGTCGGCATCGAGTGCCTTGCCCAGCCGCTCGACGAAGCTACGAAACTCCGCGGAATCCATGGTGTCCCTTTCGCTGACCCGGCGCGAACCCCCCTTTTAGCCGAGCGCTGCGGCGCGCCGCAACGATCACCGTGTTCACCAATCGCCGTGCGCTGGCGCGGGGCGACGGATGTGCGAGGATACGGCGCCATTTGCGACCGCCCCACCTCTCCACGACATGCAGCGAGCGTTCCGAATCCCAGCCTCTGGCTTCAGCAGGCTGCCGAACAACTCGCAGCGGCGAGTTCTGCGAGCCTGTCGGTGCTTCCTCGGGGGGCTTTTCAGGCCGTCCGCCCCGCGTAAGACGCGTCTTTTGCGGGGCCCCATCCTCGCGTCGACTCGCTACGCTCGTCGGCACTCCGCTGGCACGTGCCTTCTTCAGCAGCCTGTTGGCCCGCGCACCCGGGCCATGTGGCTCGCGATGGTGGGAGGCACGCTCGCCCTTCATCCCGCCCCGCCCGCCGCCGCAGCCACGTTCCTGGTCACGGTGAGCGATGCCAGCGACGACGGGCTCTGCGACGCGCATTGCTCGCTGCGCGACGCGGTCGCGGAAGCCAACGCGAATCCCGGCGCGGACACGATCCAGATCCCGGCGGGCACCTATGCGCTCGGCAACACGATCGTGGATCCTGGGCTCACCGCGGCGGGAGCGATTCTCACGCTCACCGACGACGCGATTCTGGTGGGCGCCGACGCCGAATCCACCATCCTCGACGGCGGCTTGCTCGTCGACGGCGTGCCGAACGACCTGAGCCCGGCGCTCGTCGACGTCGCTCCCGGCGCAAACATCACCCTCCAATCGCTCACCATCCAGAACAGCTTGGGCGGCATTCGCAACGACGGCGTGCTGACGGTGGTCGCGAGCCGGGTACGCGACAACGGCGGTGGCGCGCCCTATGCCCTGCCCTACGACGCATCCGGCGGCATCTCGAGCTCGGGGACGCTGACAGTCACCGGGAGCCTCATCGAGTCGAACGCTGCGCCGCTCGGCGGCGGGATCTTCAACGAAGGCACGGCGCTCGTCGAGACCTCGACCCTTCAGCACAACGTGGCGATGCTGGGTGGCGGCGCCCTCGACTACGGCCAGCTCACCGTGCGTGGCAGCACCCTTCAGGAAAATGCCGCGGTGACCGTGGGCAGCGTTCCCGGCGCGGGCGGCGGTGTCGCGAGCGCGGGCAACACCCGCCTGGAGGGATGCGTCGTCGATGCCAACGCGGCCGTCATCGGCGGCGGGCTCTTCATCGCCTCGGCCAGCGCGTCGATGGAGGTGATCGACTCCGCCGTCGAGCGGAACGTCGCCGACTCGACCAGCGGCGCCGTCGCCAACGGCTTCCCCGGCTGGCCGCCGCTGGCACCCGAGCCAGGCGGCACGCTGACGATCGAAGGCACGAGCATCGCCAACAATCCCGGCACCGGGCTCGTGAGCTTCGGCGGCGTCACCACGCTTCGCCAGAGCGCGCTGGTCCAAAACGGTGGTCTCGGCCTCGACCAGCGTGCGCGCGGCGTCAGCCTGGTCGACGACGTGGTCATCGCCGAGAACGTGACTCTCTCGGGAAACGGCACGAGCCTCGATCCGCAGAGCGCGGCGCAAGCGCTGAGCCGCGAAGTCCTCGAGCTGCGCCATGCAACGGTCGTGGCGTCCGCGCCGACCGAGGTCGCGCTCTTCGCCTCCGCAAGCGGCGAGCTGCGCCTCGCGGGGACGGTGATCGCGGGCCGCTGCGCCGCCCTCGAGGCGAGCGAGACACCGAACGTGTTGTCGAGCGGCGGCAACGTCGAGGGAGCAGGCGACACCTGCGGGCTCACCCAGCCTAGCGATCAGGTCGGCGTCACCGAGCTGGGCCTCGCGCCGCTGGGAACGAGTGACAACGGCACCGCCACCCACGGGCTCTTGGGCGCGAGCCCCGCGATCGACGCAGCGCTCGCCGCGAGCTGCCCCGCCACGGATCAACGTGGCGAGCCGCGGCCCATCGATGGCGACGGGGACGGCGATGCTGAGTGCGACTCCGGCGCCATCGAGGCCTGCGGCGGCCCGGATGGCGACGGTGACGGCATCGCCGGCGCTTGCGACAACTGCCCCGCGCTCGCGAATCCCGATCAGGGCGACGTGGATGGTGACGGCCTGGGTGATGCGTGCGACGCCGCGACGTGTGCGGCGATCCCGGGTGCGCTCAGCCGCTCGCCGGCCGCCCCCCTCGCGGCGATGCTGCCACCTCTCGCCGCGCTCCTCGCGATCCGCGGGCTTCGGCGCACCCGCACTGCCTGCCGGCCCACCTCCGAGGAAGCCCCGAGATGAGTGAACGATCGCGGCGACGCTGGATCCGAATCACGCTCGCGCTCGCTGGCGCGCTGTTCACCAGCGCCGCCACCGGCGCACACGCCGCCTTCGTCACCACCAACGTGGCACCCACATCGATCGTCACCCAGCGCGGCAGCACCGGCGCCCAGCCGCTCTCGGTGCTGGCGCAAAAGGACTTGACCGGCACCACCACCGAGCCCACCCGCGCCCAGCGCTACACGCCGAGCATCTTCGGCTATCAGGGAGTGTTCTCGTTCCAGGTGCCTGCCGGCTTGGACGTAGCGGGCGCTTCGTCGCTGTCCTTGGTTTCGAACTATTACGGCCAGCCGCGCAGCAACCAGCGTTGGACCTTTCAGGTGCGGGACTTCCCCGCCAACACCTGGGTCACGCTCGGCTACAACGACGGCGCCATCTACCACACCTGGCAGCCGCTCACGTTCCCGCTGAGCGGTGATTTCACGCGTTTCGTGAACGCGTCGGGCGTGATGCAGGTGCGCTACTTCACGTACAGCCCCTCGGATTGGGGCGATCTCGACGTGCTGGTGTTCGCGGTCACGACGTTCGTGCCCGATCCGCCGCGGCCGCCCTTTCCCGACTCTGCGTCCGGCGTGCGCTCGGTGTTCTCGGGTGCCTTCACCAACGTCTCCGACCAGCTCGACTACGTGGCCAACGTCCACGACCTCGTCATCACCAGCTCGGGCAAGAGCAAGATCGCCGCGGTGCACAGCACCAATCCCGAGACGCCCGTCTATCGCTACGGAAAGATCGCCGGTGCTTCGTCCGCGGACGCGCATTGGGATCAGGTGCTCGCCAATGGGCTTCTCTGGTACGGGCCGAGCGGCAATCCCGTCACCAACACACAATTCGGCTGGAGCTGGCTCGACATCACCACACCGGAGAAGCGGGCGGCGTGGGTTTCCATCCTGGTGACGACCCTCCAGGAACAGCTCGCCATCGGCTACGACGCGGTCTACCTCGACAACTGCGGCATCATCGACCCGAGCCTCATCAACGAGTACCCGCTCGATTACAGCGACGACGCTTATTACGCGGCCATCGGCGACGTGCTGGCGCGGGTGCGCGCGGCGCTGCCGGGTGTACCGATCCTCATCAACTCGTACACCGGCGGTCAGCCGCCGGGGCGGCGCGGCCTCGAGTATCTGCCTTACATCGACGGTCTCTCGTTCGAGGCCTTCAGTATGAAGGCGTCGAGCAAGTTCATGGACCGCGCGCGCTGGGTCCAGCAGCTCACCGACCTCGCCTACACGCTCGACCAAGGGAAGTTCGTGGTGGCGATGGACTACATGCAGGTGGGCGACATGCAGCGCCGCATGTGGTCGCTGGCGTCGTACCTGCTGGTGAACAGCAACGTCGCCTACCACCGCATCCTCGGCACCAACACCCAGGCGGATCTGCAGGAATATCCCGAAGACAAGTTGCCGATCGGCGAAGCGTTGGGTGCCGCCGTGGAGCGCGACGACGGGATGTTCGAGCGCTCGTACACGGGCGGCATCGTGGTTGCGAACCCCAACCCGACCACCACCCGCTACACCCTCGGCGAGGGTGCGTGGGAGAGCCTGATCCTGAACGGCGGCGGGACCTATCCGAGCCCGAGTTACCTCTCGTGGCTCGTGCTGATGGGCAACGCGATCGATCTGGCGCCCAACACCGCCATGATCGTGCGCCCCGCGACGGTGCTGCCGCCGCCGCCCAACGGCGAGGCGGTGGGCGTGCGCTCCGTGTTCGCCGGCGCGTTCTCGAACACGCCCGACCAGATCGACTACATCGCCAACGTCCACGATCTCACCATCACGAGCTCGGGGGCGAGCAAGCTCGCGGCATTGCACGCAGCCAATCCCGAGCTGCCGATCTATGCGTACGACAAGATCGCCGGTGCGGCACCCGGCGAGCCGCGCTTCGATCAGGTGGTGGCCGCCAGCCTCCTGTGGCTGGGACCGAGCGGCAACCCGGTCACCCAGACGCAATTCGGTTGGTACTGGCTCGACATCACCACACCCGAGAAGCGCGCCGCCTGGGTGCCGATTCTCGTGGCCGACATCCTCGACCAGATCGCCAACGGCTACGACGCCGTCTACCTCGACAACTGCGGCATCATCGATCCGAGCCTCATCAACGAGTTCCCTGCCGACTACACCGATGACGGTTACTACGCCGCGGTGGGCGAGGTGCTCGCGGCCGTGCGCGCGGCGCTGCCCTCGACCGTCAAAATCCTCATCAACTCGTACACCGGCGGCCAGCCGTCAGGGCGGCGTGGCCTGGAATACCTGCCTTACATCGACGGCATGTCCTTCGAAGCTTTCAGCATGAAAGCCTCGACGCGCTTCATGGACCGGGCGCGCTGGATCCAGCAATTGAGCGACTTCGCGTTCACCCTCTCGCAAGGGAAATTCGCGATCGCCATGGACTACATGCAAACCGGCGACATGCAGCGCCGCATGTGGTCGCTCGCCTCCTATCTGTTGGTGAACTCCGACGCCGCGTACCACCGCATCGCCGGTACCAACGTCCAGGCCGACTTGCAACAATACGCCGAGGACGCGCTACCTATCGGCGGCGCCCTCGGACCCGCAACGGAGCGCGCCGACGGCATGTTCGAACGCAGCTACACCGGTGGCCTCGTGATCGCAAATCCCAACGCAACCACCACCACCTACACCCTCGGCGCCGGCCACTGGGAAAGCCTCGTCCTCATCGGCGGCGGCACCTACCCCAGCCCCGGCGGCCTCGCGTGGCAAGTCCTCACCGGCACCGCGATCCCCATGGCCCCCAACACCGCCGTGATCCTCCGTCAGTCGCCGTAACTCCGTGGCCGCGAACTCCGCGGCCACGAATTGCAACGATCGCGTCGCACACCCCCGTAGCGCGCGCTCGTCCGATACGCGCTGACCGAGCGTAGACTTCTTCGCCTTTTCGGCTGATTTGCGCGCCATCACCGAAGCTGCGCTCTTCGCAAGCTCCCGGTTGTGGCGAGTCGTTCCCTCCGCGGGACGCTCTTGCATTCGCGCCTGTCGGCCCTTCCCCCGCTGCAAGCAGGCGAGATTTCCACGAGCATCGCTCTCATCCTCGTTTGGCGTTCCATGTGACCATCCCCGATTCGGATCGTAGGGGCGGGCGAACGCCCGCCCGCCGACGCAAGGCGCTTGCGGACGGCCTCGCGGCCGCGCCTGCGAACAACTCTCGGCGACTCGCGAATGACCATTTAGATGCTGGAGGGCGCCGCTCCGTCGGCGCCGCCCCCCGCCACGAATGCGATCCGCCGCGCCCCGAGCGCAACGCTCGCCGATCGCAACGGCGACGACTTGCTGCTGTTTCTCGTCGAGCATTCCGCGGAATACACCCTCGCATCGCCATGCATGCGCCCCGTCCAGGTGCACGACCTTCTCCAACTCCGCCGGCAGCGCATGACCGGCGCGCACTTCGCGCCATCGAGTCGAAATCGTTCGCGCCGCCGATCTCTGTGCAACCGACCGAGCTTGGTTCACCAGAGGCCACCGCGCTCCTGAGCTTCCTCGCCGTCCAGCGCCGCGTCAGCGCATCGAACCAAAACAAGCCCCCGCCGCGCTGCTGTTTCTCTACCGCGAGGTGCTCGGCCTCGGGCCTCCCTGGCTGGACGACGTGGTCCGCGCCAAGCGGCCGGAACGACTCCTCGTCGTGCTCCCGCGCGACGAGGCCGACGCGTTGTTGGATGCCCTCGATGGCATCCCCCGGCTCATGGCCCCACTTCTCTGCGCCTCCGGCCTTCGCCTGCTCGAGTGCGCGCAGCTCCGGATCAAGGACGTCGACCTCGAACGACGCACGCGCGTTCCGATCCGCGAAGAGTGCACTCGCGACTGCACAGCGATGCCACTCTCTCACCAGCAGTCGGAGGGACCGGCTCCGCCGGTCCGCAACCTGCAGCGCGCCGGCCGCGTCGCCGCTTCATCGCGCCAAATCGCCGCCCGGAGTGTGTAAAGCAAATCTCGCCGCCGGCACCGGATACGTCGACCTACCCACCGCCCTCGCCGAGAAACTCCCCACTGCGGCCCGGTCGTGGCCGTGGCAATGGGTGTTCCCCGCGACCCGCACCTACCTCCACCCGCCCACTGGCGAGCGCCGTCGCCATCACGTGCACGAATCCGTGCTCCAGCGAGCTGTCTCCCTCGCCGTGATTCGGTCGCGCCTCTCGAAACGCGCCACCTGCCACACCCTCCGCCACTCGTGCGCCACCCACCTCCTCGAAGACGGGTATGACATCCGCACCGTGCAGGAGCTGCTCGGCCACAACGACCTCAGCAGCGCCATGATCTACACCCACGTCGTCCAACACCGCTTCGCCAACATACGCAGCCCCATGGATCGCCTCGAAAGTCGACCCGCCGCAAACCCGCTATCCCGGTCTCGGTAACGCCGTCGCCACCGAGCGCGCTGCCGCTGAACCCCGCGAATGCGTTGACGCTTCGCTGATTTGCGCCGAACCGCCCGCTCCGGGCAGAATCCTCGCTACGTGGGCGAAGCCGCCCCCATAAGGTGAATTGTGTAGTTCAGCAGAATTCGAGTTGAACTAAACCGCTGCGCGGTAGTTTCCACCGGCGCCTTCTTCCT
>CAYVDO010000393.1:1886-7423 GCA_964450125.1 uncultured bacterium | reverse complement strand
AGAGGGATCGGTCGCAGGCAACGCTGACTCGCCTTCTGTCGGAGGCCAGAACGCTCTTCGGCCGGCGCGGCTATGCGGCGACGTCGGTCGACGAGATCGTGCGTCGTGCACGCTTGACCAAAGGCGCCTTCTATCATCACTTTCCGGACAAAGCGGCGGTGTTCCGCACGGTGCTGGAAGAGGTCGAAGCCGAGTTGGTCGAGCGCGCCATTTCCGGCATCCGCAACGACGACGCCCTCGAGGCGATTCGCAGCGGCTGCCGCGGCTATCTCGAAGCGTGCCTCGACCCGGGCGCGACGCGGATCGTTCTCGAAGACGGCCCAGCGGTGCTGGGCTGGCGCACGTGGCGCGAGATCGACTGGCGTCACGGGTTGGCGGCGATCGAGACCGGCCTCCGTGCCGCCATCGCAGCCGGCCGCATGCAGTCCCGCCCGACCCGGCCCCTCGCGCATCTGCTGCTCGGCGCGATGTGCGAGAGCGCGATGCTGATCGCTCGTTCGCCCGACCCCCGTGCTGCGCTCGAGGACGTGGCCGCAGAGCTCGACCGGCTCATCGCCGCAATCGTGGAGACCCGCTGAGCAAGCCGCAGGGGAAACGCCGGTCAGGGCGTCTGTGTGCTGCGTGAGGACGGCGAAGAGGGGCGGATCCGCACCAGGTCGTAGCTCGCGTTCCGGAACGTGAGCTCGCAGCGCTCGGCGCGCGCCGCGCAGAACTCGCGCAGCCCCAGATCCTCGAGACCGAGCACCAGGTAGTCGATGTCGTAGCGCGCGAGCAGCCCGGCGATGGCGTCAGGGTCGCGCACCGTGAAGAGCCGCCCCAGATCGCGCTCACGGGCGGCGAGCTTGGCGGCGGGCGCCTGAAAGATGTGGGCGAAGAAGCGATCGCCCAGGACGCTGCGGCGCTCGCCGAAGACCGGCACGGCGCTGAGCGGCATGCTGTCGTCGAGCGGGCGCGCTTGCACGATGGCACGCTCGGGCACGATCTCGCGGATGCGTCGCGCGAGCTCCATCTCGTCCGCCGAGACGTAGCAGGTCTGACCGTGGTCGCGGACAGTGCGGGTGTAACGCCAGTCGAGAAGCGGCGTGAGGGTGGCGGGTAACGCGATCAGCGCCAGCGCCACGAGCCCGAGCCTCCGCGCGCCCCGCGGCGCGAACCGCTCGATCGCCTGCGCCGCGAAGACCGCCAACCCGATCTGCACCACGAAGCCGGCCTTGAGGGCCACGTCGTTGGCGTAGCCAGGCAGCGTGACGAGAGCCAGCACCGCCACGCCGATCATCACCAGCGCAGCCGCTGGCCAGTACGTTCGCCACTCGTCCCGTCGCGTGCACGCGATCCCGATCGCACCGAGGGCGAGGGCGGCGCCGAGATTGAGGCCGATCACCCACAGCGGCATCTCGCGAAGGCCCGACGGCAGCCCCAGCACCAGCCCGTGCTCGCGGGAGCGGGCGACCATGTCGAGCGCCACCGCGCCTGCTGCCGTCGCCGCCACCACGGCCATCGTGCCGGCGAGGCGGGCGATCCGAAGCGCGCGATCCGCGCGCGGCTTCCGCACGTCGACTCCGACCACGAGCCCCAGCCAAAGCGTCAGCACGCCGCCCACGAAGAAGCTCGCAGCGACGCTCGCCGCCGCCACCGCACCGGCGCCGAGCGCCACCCGCGTCCGCGCCGTGACGTCGCCACTCAGCACCACCGCGACGAGCAAGAGCCCGCACGTGAGCGAGAGCAGATGCGGCGGCCCGTAGACGAGCGCCCTGTGGAGCGCGTCGATCTGCGGCGGTCCCCAGAGCACACGCGTGAGCCCGTCGATGTTCACCGAGCGCGCCGCAGCCAAGAGCGCCGACGGCGTACCCGGGTGTCGCGCCCAGAAATAGGCACCCTCGTAGCTCACGGCGCCGATCGCCGCCGCCGTCGCGAGCGCAGCCCAGCGCTCGCGGCTCGCCACCCACCGCAGCGCCGCGAAGAGCGCCAACGTGAAGAGCACACCGGTCCAAAGCGTCTCGACGAGCAGCAGCCGCTCGAGGCTCGGCTCGCCGCCGAGGAGCCGATGGATCGCTGCCGCAGGCACGAACGACGTCCAGTAGTAGTGGAGCGGCACGCCCGCGAGCCACGGGTTCTGCGGCGGCAGCTCGGCCTTCGCGAGCTCGGCGGCCATCGCCACCTGCTTCAAGAAATCGCCGGGGAAATAGCGGTGGTACGCGTAGGCTCCGTCGACGAAGGCACCCACGCGCGCGAGTGGGCCACCTGCGGCGATTCCCACGGCCGCCACGAGCGCCGCCGCGGCGAGCCAAGCCCGCGCGTCCCATGGACGAAAGCGCGCCACGCCAGCTCCCTCGCCAGCGCCAGCGAAGCGCCACGCGACGAACGTGCCGACAGCGAGCGTCACCGTGGCCGCCGCCAACGCGCTCGCTCTCGGCCCCAGCACGGCCACCGCGACGACGAGCACGGCGGCGGTGACGAGCCTCCCCAAAGCGAGGCCCCACACCAGCGCTTCGGGCTGGCGCGTCCAAGATCGCGCTGCCGCACCTGGGTCGCTGCGCGCCTGCGCCCCGCGTGCGAGCAGCGCGGCGAGTGGCACGCCGGGCAATCCAATCAGCACTTCGAGAGCGAGCGCCACCGCCCAGTGCGCCATCACGGCGCCGCGCTCACGTGGGGCCGCCCGGTACGACGACGGTGCCTGCGCCGATCGCCCCCGGCGCGTACTCGATCGTCACCCGATCCACCCACAGATCGGCACGTCCGAACGTGTACACGCGAAACTCGAGGTTCTGCGTCTGATCGTGGAGGTACTCGAGCTCGTGGACGCTGTACGGCCCGTCGTCGGGAAGCTCGCCCGTCCCGAGCTCGCGCGACCACAGGACACCGCGGCCCATGCTGCGCGACACCTCGATGCGCGCGATGGCTCCCGCCGCCTTCTTCCGTCCTGCGCGCAGCCGGACGTAGGTGTGGATGCGACCGGGGCCGAATTGCAGGTACGGGCCGTAAAGCGCGTACGCCTTGCGGCCATGGGCGACTCCCGTGTGCCAGGCCTCGCCGAACTCCGCGTTGGGGTCCGGCTCCATCGCGCCGGATTCGTGATCGAAGAAGCGCGCAGCGAGAGTGGCACGATGCGGCGGCAGCGCGTACACGAGCAGATGAGACGTGCCTGGCGGCGCGGCGCCGGCGATCGGAAAATCCTGGCTCGTGCCTGGTGCCAGCGAGACCGGCTCGCTCACGGGCCCGGTGATCCGCGGCGGCGGTGACTCGGCGCCCGGCGGCGTCTCGGGGATGAGCGTCCAGCCGAGCTGAACGTCGCGTACGTCGCCACGCGCGGGATTCGCGATCCGGGCACTCGCCGTGAAGGCCGAGGGATCGCCGGACGCCGCCTGCACCGGCGTGGTGCTCTCGATGTACGGCTCCACCAGCGACAACAGCACGAAGTTGGCGCTCGCCAGTGGGAACGCATCGACGAGTGCCGCGCGCCGCATCACCTCGGGATAGGTGGCGAAATAGAAGGTCTGCTCGCGCTGGTGCGAGTCCAGGAGCAGGTGCGTGAGCGGGAAGCGCGCGAAGAGATCGCGGTCGTTGAAGAAGCCGGGATAGACGTGGAGCGCGTGCAGTCGGTTCTCGAGCGCCAGCTCGGGAGCGGCGAGCCCGGCGATCCAGCGATCGTGAAGCCGCGTGCCCAGCTCGAGAGAGCGGTCGCGGATCCGATGCGCGGGGTTCTGCAGCCAATCGAAGTAGTCGCGTCCCTCGTCGACGGCGAAAGCGAAGAGCGGCAGCGCACCGAGGAGGAGGATGGAGAGGGCTCGCGGCAGGGCGATCGCGCGGCGCCGGAGCACGCGGCCCGCGAGCGTCGCCACGGCCAGCACCACGGCCGCTGCGGCGCCCCAGAAGGCGAGCACCTGGGCACCCGAGAGCGGCTTCGCGCGGGCGCCAGCGACCTGCCGCCACAGCACGTCGAACGGCACCGGCAAGTGTGAGACGAAGATCGCGAGCCAGATCCACAAGAACGGCACCGCGGCCCATCGCAACCGAGGCGGGAACGGGATCGCACGCAATCGCGTGCCCTCGGCGATGGCCCGCGCCATGAGCACGCACATGGCCGGGATCACTGGCACGTGGTAGCGGACCGGCTGGTAGTTGAGGATCGCGTCGAACGCGAAGTGCGCGACGAACCAGAGTCCGAAGAAAGCGTCGAAAGGCGCGAGCCGCTCGGGCGCGTGGAACGCGCGGTGGATCAGCACCCCCAGGTAACCCGCGGCGAGATAGAGCATCGCCGGATCGCGGGAGAAGACCCGGAAGAACGAGAGATCCACCACGTTCGCCAGCAACTGCCGGAAGCTCGTGGGCAGCGACTGGCTCTCGTAGAACTGCATCGCTTGGTGGATCTGGGGCGCGTAGCGGCGCACGAAGAAGAGGTACCAGGGCAGCGCCACCAACAGGGCACCCACCACGATCGCCGCCGCGGCAGCGCACGCCGCGCGCGGTGAGAGCTGGTTGGCGCTCGCGGGGCGGCGGCGCGTGAGCAGTGCCAGCGCCACGAACGGCACGGTCAGGAAGGACGGGTAGCTCTTCCACACGTACGAGAGGAAGGCACAGGCACCTGCGGCGACGAAGCACACGAGGCTCGCGCGGGTGAGCATTGGCGAGCCGGCGCCGTAGTCGAAGCGTGCCCAGGCCTCGAGCCAGAAGAACGCGGCCAGCACCATCACGGTGAGCACCGACGTCTCGGTGAGCCCCACGCGATTGAACATCGCGAACACGTGGCCGAAGCCCAACAAACAGAGCGCGAGGACGCCGAATCGCCACCCGTAGGCGTGCTTCGCGAGGAAGTAGACGAGCGCCAGCGTCACCAGGCTGAACGCCACGGGGATGAGCCGCACCTGCGCGATCCCCACGCCCACGAGGGCGAACGTCACGCGCTTCAGGCACGCGAGCACGGGGCTCACGTACACGTCGCTCCAATCGTCGACCGGCGGGCGGCCGAAGAGCACGCGCTCGCGGGCGTCGTGAGCGAGCATGCCCTCGTCGAAGAAAACGCCGCCGCTCCAGTCGAGGTTCGTGGGCGGGTCCGCCGTGAGGTGGACGAGACGCATCCACGCCATCGCGGCGAAGAGCACCAGCACCCCGTTCCGCGCCCAGGTGGGCGAAGGACCGAAGCGACGGGGCTGGGCCGCGGGGATGGATTCCGTCACGAGCGAGCGCGGACGCGAGATGAGAGCGCTGCCACGCCGCGGTTCGAGAACGGGCATGCAGCGCGTGAATCACGCATCGTGCGACGCAATATATTGCGCGCGAATTCGCGCGCGCCACATTTCTTCGACGAGAAAATTCTGCCGACAGACCGAAGCCCGGGCGCCCGGTCTCCACGCGCGCCGTCGATCCCGCCGCGAGCCAGCGGGCTCGCCACGGGGCCTACGGCCCCTGAGCGAAGCGAGGCGACTCGGGGGTGGGCCCCGCTGCGGCTTTGCCGCGACGGGCGGGGGGGCTTTTAAAGCCCCCCCCAACACCAAACCCCAAGGCCCACACAGAGAGGAAAGCCCCCGCCCCCCAATAAA
>CAYVDO010000393.1:0-1876 GCA_964450125.1 uncultured bacterium | reverse complement strand
GGGGCTTGGCCGCCGCGGGCGGGGGGCTTTCCACGCCCCCCGAAGACACATCGCCTCAGGCCGAATCGAGATCGATCCGCGCCGCCACGACTTCCTCGCTCTCGGGCGCGAGCCGGTAGTCGTGGGCCTCGGCGAGGACGCGCACCTGGCCGCGCTGGGTGCGCTCGAAGATGTAGCTCCGGCCGTCGAAACGGTTCTCGAAGATCTGCCCGATGAGCTGCGGATTCACGGCCCAGCGCACGTGCGGAAGCTGGGCGAGCTGGCAGCAGAGCCCCTCGTTCAGCCATTGCTCGCGACGGAGCTGATCCTCGCCGGGCTCGGCGAAGAACCAGCGCTCGTCCCACGGCCACGGATTCGCGGCCGGCTGCGCGAGGATTCGCACTCCACTGCGATCGTAGTGGCCGCCGACGGTGCGGAATTGCGGCTCGTGCGAGGTGTGCGGCTCGTTGAACCCGTCGTAGCAGATCATGGTGCCCACGCGACCGAGTGCCGAGTCGAACGGCTCGAGGTCCTCGACGCGACCGGGGGTGAGCCCCAGCACATCCTCCAGCGTGGGCACCAGGTTCACCTTGCGGGTCTCGTTCACCACCCAGCCGTCGGGATCGAAGGTGAGCGACAGGTTCCAGGCGTGGCCGTCGGCGGGCTCGTAGCGCTGGCTGTCGCGGCCGTAGCGGTTGCGAGCCAAGAGCGCGCTTCCCGCCACGATCCACGCCTGGTGCTTGCGGGCCAGCTCGCTGAACGTGCGGAAGTAGATCGGCCACACGGTTCGCGACAGCAGCACCAGCGCCGCGCGCTTGGGATCGCGGATGCGGAAGCGCACCATCGTGCGCACCAGCTCGGACAGCCGGCGCAGCAGCAAGCGCGTCAGCGCTCCGTCGGTGGTCTGCGATCGGCGGGCGATCTCGTAGTTGCCGGCGATGCCGAGGAACGTACCGATGTTCTCGGGGAAGACCACCAACGCGGGGTGCGGAAAGCGCCCGCCTTCGCGCGCTCCCCGGACCGCGTCCACGCGTTCCAAGAGGCCTTCGATCTTGGTGCGGAAGGTCTCTTCGCTGCCGTAATCCTCGAGCCGCATGAACGGCTGGACGGCGACGAGATCCGCGGGGTGCATGTTGCGCATGGAGGCGCCGTCGCCGCGGTCGCCGGGATTCCGCCGCGTGGCCCTCGCGCGCCGAGCATGGCGGCCTTCTCACGCGCCTCGCAAGGCTTCGCCCAGGCGGCCTGGTGGAGCTACGATCGTCGCGAGATGAAAAGGTGTCGATCGCGGCGGCTCGTCATCGCGCTGACGCTCGTGGCGCTCGGCGCTTTCGTATCACTCGCGCACGCGGGCTTCGACCACGGACCGTGGATCCAGAGCACCACGGCAACCGGAGCCGAGGTGCTGATCGAGGGCGACTCCGGCGACACGCCGGGCGTGCTGCAGTACGGCACGACTCCGGCGCTGGGCGCCAGCGTGCCACTCGCTCTCTATTTCGGGCCGAACTCGGGGGGCGAGATCTACCGCGGCACGCTTTCCGGGCTCGCACCCGATACGCGCTACTTCTATCGCGTCACGCACATGGGCGCGTCACGCGAGGGCACCTTCTTCACCGCCGCGCCACCCGGGCAGACGTTCAGCTTCGTGGTGGTGGGCGACACCCGCTCCAACGCAACCGCCCACACCAACGTCGTTCAGGCGGTGGTCGATCATTTCGGCGGCGCCTACCCCGATCTCTACTTCAACACCGGCGACCTGGTGGCCTCCGGCGAGGACGAGAACGACTGGGACACGTTCTTCGGCATCGAGAACGGTACGACGATTCTCGAGAACACCGTCTTCCACGCGATCCTCGGCAATCACGACGCCGGGGACATCCTCAATCCGACGTACTTCTAC
>CAYVDO010000392.1:0-7519 GCA_964450125.1 uncultured bacterium | reverse complement strand
TGCCGCCACGCAGGATCGTGTTCTGGTAATTGCCGGCGGCATCGCAACCGGTTCCGGCCGTGCGCGGCCCGGCGACGTAGACGTTGGCGACCATGTTCCAGCGCGCTTCCTCGTTGTCCGTGATGGTCGCCGGCGTTCCCCAATTCGCCATGTGGCCCCAGTTCTAGACGACGTCGTTCACGAACTCGAAGACCATCGGCTCGCCGTTCTGGGACGCGGCGCGCGGAGTGCGCCCGAGCTGGTTTACGTACCTCTCGACGAGCTTGCCATCGCCTGCAGCGAGGCCGCCAGGCGCAAGGCCCCGCTCAGCCGGTGCGGCAGATCCGCACCCAGTGCGTGACCAGGTCGCCGATCGCACGACGGAACTCGAGCAGCCCCACGGGCTTGGTGACGAAGGCTTCGGCGAGGCCGGCGACGCGTCGCGCGTCGTTCGCCGCCGAAGACGTCGTGAGCACCACCGCGTGGATCCGTTGCCAGAGCTGGTCGGCGCGAATCGCCGCGAGCAGCTCGATGCCGCTCTTTCGCGGCAAGTTCAGGTCGACGAGCATCACGTCGGGCAGCGCGCGGCGTTCGAATGGATGCTCGCCGCGCAGGTACGCGAGCGCTTGCTCGGCGTCGACGACCCGATCGAACGCGACGCCGTCCCGATGCAGATCGAACTCGCGTTCCACCAACCACGCGTGATCGGCGTCGTCCTCGACCAGCAGGAACCGAACCGGCTCGCCTTCCATTCCCTCACCCGCTCGTCGCCTGGGCGACACCCTGTCTGCGCTCCCACGTCGAGAGCAGCGGATCGGGAAATGCCAGCCAGACGCGCGTCCCGCGCTCGCGTCCCGCGGGCGGCGACTCGATCCAGACGCGGCCACGATGCGCCTCCAAGATCCGTTTGACGATCGCGAGCCCCACACCGGAGCCGTCCCCGACCGCCGACAGCCGCACGAAGAGCCCGAACACGCGCTCGTGGAACTCGGCGGGAACGCCCGGGCCCTCGTCCTCGAAGTAGAGCCGCGCCTCGCCGGCCACGCGCTCGCCGCCGATTCGGATCGCCGCGGCGCCGTCGCCCGATGCGTAGCGCACGGCGTTCGTCAGCAGGTTGTCGAAGACCTCCCGTAAACGTCCGGGATCGGCGTCGATTGCAGGCAGCATCGGTGCGATCTCGACCTGCAAGCCCGATCGGGCCAGAGCTCCCGCGTGTTCGGTGACGGCCTCACGGAGGAGCTGATGCAGATCGATTCGCACCAGGTCGTCGACCGTGCGCCCCGCGCGGCTCAGGTCGAGCAGATCGTCGAGCGACTGGCGCAGACGCCGTGCGGCGCGCTCGACACGCCCCGCGGCATCGACCAGGCCGGCGTGACCCACCTCGCCTGCGATCGAGACCAGGTGTCCGGCGAATCCCGAGATCGTGACCATCGGCGACTTGAGATCGTGCGACACGGTGTACACGAATTGCTCGAGCTCCTCGTTCTTGCGCATGAGCTCGCGGTTGGCGTGCGCCAGCGCTCGCTCGGCCCCGAGCCGTTCGCTGATGTCCACCACGGAGGTGAGCACCGCACTGCCCTCGTCGGTCACGACCGGGTTCAAGCCGATCTCCACCGGTACTTCCCTGCCGTCCTTGCGACGCGCGAAGAGGTGCCGCCCCGCTCCCATCGGCCGAGCGATCGGCGCGTTCCAGAATGCCTCACGCTGATGGGGATGGCCGTCGCGCATCCGCTCCGGAACCAAGATCTCGACCCGCTGGCCTACCAGCTCGGCGCGCGGATAGCCGAACGTGCGTTCGGCGACGGCGTTCACCAGGCGAATCGTGCCTGTCTTGCTCACGAGCATCTGTCCCACCGGTGCCGACTCGACCACCACCCGGAATCGTTCCTCGGCGCGCGCCCTCTCGCCGACCTCGCGGTCGAGACGCCCACGCTCCGCGCGTAGGTCCTCGAGGATGCTCAGCATGGCGAGCGAACGGTCCCGGACCTCGTCGCGCCCGCGCTCCAGGTCGCGCAACGCGGCGTCGCGCTCGCGGGCGTGACGCTCGAGCTCGCGCCGCACCTGACGATGGCGGGCGTTGTCCTCGCGCAGCCGGCGAACCATCCGCTGGTAGAGCAGGCTGATCCACGCCACGAGTGCCACGTGTCCGGCCAGCGATGCCGCGTAGCGGGGCGAATCCAGCGCCCGAGTGCGATCTCTGAGCCCGGCGATGTAGATCGCGACCACGGCATCGTAGTCGTCGACCAGGTCACGTGCCGAGGAGAGGCCCGCGAGCGAGGCCAGCACCCTCCACGGCTGGGAACTTCCTGCGGTGACGGTCGCCAGGTCGGTGGCTGTGGCCAGAAACGACCGCACCCCACGATCCAATGCGCGGGGCTCGTCGAAGAACTTGGCTGCGACGTCGGGCGGCAGCGGCATCCGGCGACCATCGCCCACGATGCCGGCGATCGACTGGTCGTGCGCGACACGCAGCGCGGCCGTCGATTCGACGAGCGCCGCGCGAAGGGCGACGCTCGTCGCCTCGTCACCTTCCGGCGAACGCAACGCGGTCGCTTGCGCGACCACGCGACGAATCGCGCCGCGCGCAGCCGCGGCATGGTCGAGCAGCGCCACGCGATCCGCGAGCTCGCGTACCGCTCGCCGAAAGGCGGCGATTTCGACGAAGACACTCACGGCCATGAACGCGATCGAGAGGCCGAGGAGCCACGCCAGCAGACGCGAGCGGATGCGGCTCGGAGCCCGTGCGAGCGTGCCGGACCCGGGCTCGGCCCGCTCGCTCACGCCGGGCCGAGCCCGTGGGATGGTTCGGAGACGCCGTACTTGGGGGGGACTCCGAGCCGACCGAGGAGCGCGTCGACCTCGAGCTTGAGCTCGACGACACGCAGCTCTCGTCCCATGGTGACGTGATCGAATCGTTCGAGGAGTGCGGCGCGCTCGCGCAGCTCGGCCTCGATCGACTCACGTCGCGCGATCTCCGCGGCCAGGCTCGCGTTCACGTCGGCGAGCCGCGGCAGCGCCAGTGCTTTCGGTACCACCGGGATCAGCGCGGCGACGGTGGCCCACGACACCAACGCGGTCGCCACCTTGACCACCGCATCGAGCCGATAGACCGGCAGCCAGAAGATCAGCGCTTCGACGAGATGCCCAGTGCCGCAACAGAAGATGAATGCACCGAAGAGCCAGAACACCCGCGGAAACGGCAGGTCACCGCGCCGCCACGCCACGAGCCACAGGACCAGTGGAATCGCCGTGTAGGCGCCGAAGACCGCTGCGTCGGCGACGATGTGCGTCCACCCGAGCGCTGCGCTCCATTCGCCGCAACGCCAACGCGGCAAGAAGCCGCTCGAATCGAAGAGACCGACGAGCCAGTCCAGCATGCGCCCTCCCCGGCGCGCCGACCTCAGTCGCGCGTGCCCGCCGTGATCACCTCGAGCAGCCGGCCTTCCACGCGATTGCGCCCGGCGGCCTTCGCGGCGTAGAGCGCACGATCCGCTTCGGCCACGAGATCCTGCCAGCGCGTGGCCAAACCAGCGGCAACACCGATGCTGACGCTGAGCCGAGGCAACACCTCCGACGAGCCGGGGGCGTGCACCTCACGACCCAGTACGGCCTCCCGGGCGCGTTCGGCGAGCGCCATCGCACCCTCGAGGCTCGTCTCGGGCAAGAGCAGCACGAGCTCGTCACCGCCGAACCGCCCCACGGCATCGATGGTGCGCACCGTGGCGAGGATCGCGCGTGCCACCTCCTGCAGACAGCGATCCCCAGCGAGGTGGCCGGCGCGGTCGTTGACGCTCTTGAAGTGATCCACGTCTACCAGCGCGACGGCCAGCGGGTGGCCGAAGCGCAACGCGCGCTCCACTTCGCGGGCGCTCACCTCCTCCCACGCCGTGCGCGTGAGCAATCCGGTGAGGGAGTCGCGACGCGCACGCTCCGACCAGAACGCCGCGGCCTCCGCGAGCGCGTGCGACATCTCTTCGAGGCGCGAGGCGCGTACCAGAGCCGCGGCGGTCTCTGCACGCTGCCGCGCGTTCGCTTCCGCCCGCGCGACCACCACGCTCAGCGCTTCGGGATCGAGGTCGGATTTCGCCAGGTACTCGTCGGCGCCGGCGCGAATCGCGCTCGCGGCCACGTACTCGTTGCCGTGCGCAGTCAGCATCACCACCGGCTTGGTGAAGTGAGCGGCACGCAGGCGTGCCAGCACGTCCGTGCCGCGCGTGGGGCCGAGCTGGTAATCGAGGAACACCAGATCCACGGACGTATGGTGGAGCGTCGCGAGCGCCGCCTCGACGGTCCGCTCGGTGAGAAAGCGGACGTCGAGATCAGGCGCCGCGTCGAGCGCGAGGCGAAGCAACTCCGCGTGGTCCGGCTCGTCGTCGATACAAACGACCGTCAACTCACGGCGGGAGAGCAGTTCCGGAATCGGATTCATCCAGCTCCATCGCCCCTAGTCGCGCCGCACCCGAGCACACGCAAGCACGAGGCCGAGAAGGGCCCGATTCGCTTCCGCATCCGCCGCGGCAACGTAACGGGGCGAAATCAGGCTCCTACGTCGTGCGGATCGGGTTCCGAGCCCGGCGCGGACCCCGGCGCGCCGCCGCGGCGAGGAAGCACCTCGCGCGAACCCGAGTGAGCAGGCGACCGATGCGGTCACTCCCACGGCGGCACCGCGCATGCACGGATCGTGGGTGCGGATGCCGGACCACGTACGCTGGCAGAGTTTCTGACAGCGACGTCGCCGGCGCCGGGGAAGTGAGTGGGTCATGCGCCAATCATCGCGGTCGGTTGTAGCGAGTGGTGAGCGTCTGCGCGGGGACCGGTCGTGCAAACGCCGTCAGCGCGGCGTGCGAGAAGTCCTGACGCGGCTCGTTTGGGTCACGGGCGCGATCGCGATCTGTGTCGTGGCAGCGCGGGTGGCCGTGCTTGGCTGGCTGCTCGCCGGCCCCTCGGCGGCGCAAGCAGCACCCGCCATGGCCACCTCAGCCGGCACTGCGGGGACCGGGGGTGATTGGCCGCGCTTGATCCCGAGCAGCGGCGAGCTGATTCGGGTGTTCGAGCCACAAGTGGAATCGCTCTCGGGCGACACGCTCACCAGCCGCGCGGCGATCTCGCTCACCCGCACCGGCGGCGGCGCGCTGCCAGTCTTCGGCGCGGTGCGCTTCACCGCCAAGATCGCCACCGATGCTGCCACGCACACCGCCAAGCTGACGCAAGCGGCGGTGACCCGCGTGCTGATGCCCGACCTCGCCGACGACGAGTCGCAGCGGTTCGCGACCACGATCGAAGCCTCATTCCGCGACGACGTGCCGGCGCTCTCCACCGAGCGTCTCGCTGCGGCGGCGAGCCAAGCCGCCGCCGAGCGCGGTGGCGGCGCCGCGCTGAGCGCCCGTCCGCCCAAGATCGTGGTCTCGAAGGCTCCCGCGGTGCTGATGCTCATCGACGGCAAGCCCGAGCGCCGCAAGCTGCCCGAGAGCGACCTCGAGCAGGTCGTGAACACGCCGTTCGCGGTGATCTACCAACCGAGCTCGAAGACCTACTTCACCAGCAACGGCAACATCTGGTATTCGGCGCCCGATGCCCTCGGCCCGTGGACCGCGGGCGCGAACCCTCCCGAGGACGTGACGAGGGCGATCGGCGACGCGCTCGCGCGCGCCGACGCAGCGCGGAAGGAGGTGTCGGGCGAAGGCGATGCGACCCCCCCGGTGGCTCACGTATCCGGCGCCGACGGAGCGGCGCCCTCCATCGCAACGCCGCCGGCGATCGTGGTCTCGACCGAGCCTGCCGAGCTTCTGGTCTTCGACGGCGAGCCCCGGTGGGCACCGATCGCGAACACCGGGCTCTTGGTGGCGATGAACACGCCCAGCGACGCGTTCCTCGAGATCGCATCGCAGAAGGTCTTCGTGCTGTTGGCGGGACGTTGGTTCACGGCGCCGTCGCTCGATGGCCCGTGGGCATTCCAGCCCGCCGACAAGCTCCCCGCCGACTTCGCGAGCATCCCCGAGCCGAACCCGAAGGCGCACGTACGTGTGAGCGTCGCCGGCACGCCGGAAGCGCAAGACGCCGTCCTCCAATCCGAGATCCCCAAGACCGCCGCCATCGAGCGAAGCAAGGCCAAGCTCGACGTGACCTACGACGGCGAGCCGCGCTTCGAGGCGATCCCCGGCACCGAGATCTCGTATGCGGTGAACACCAGCGCTCAGGTGTTGCGCATTCGTGATCGCTTCTACGCCGTGGATCAGGGCGTTTGGTTCACCTCGCTCAGCCCCGAGGGTCCGTGGCGTGTGGCCGACGCGCGTCCGCCCGAGGTGGATTCGATCCCGCCCGAATCGCCCGTCTACAACACCCGCTACGTGTACGTGTACGACTCGACGCCCGATTACGTGTACGTTGGTTATCTGCCGGGCTACGTGGGCGAGTACGCGTGGGGTCCGACGGTCGTCTACGGCACCGGATACACGTACACGCCGTGGCACGGCACGGTCTTCTATCCGCGGCCGTACACCTGGGGCCTTCCGCTCCGCTACTCCTGGGGCTGGGGCTTCACGTGGGTGGATAGCCCGTGCGCCGATTTCCTGTGGCTCGGCTGGGGTTGGGGCCCCCGCTACCACCACCATCATCACCACCACCACGACCACCCAGGTTGGTACGGGCCGTCCGGCCCGCGTCCCGTCTATCGCCCGCCGCCTGCGCCCAAACCCACGCCGCAGTCGCACAACGCCGTGGTGCCCGTGCCGCCACGCGCACCGGCCGCGCCCCACAACCTCTATGTGGCGCCGAAGAATCTGCCGCGCGTGACACCGTTGGCGCCCACCCAGCACGGCACCCAGCCGCAGCGACCGGCAGCGACGGCCCCGAGCTATCGACCGCCGAGCACCACGCCGTCCTCACCGAGCGCGCCGAGCTGGAAACCCAGCCCACGCACGAGCCCAAGCGGAACCAAGGGCCAGCCGCGAGGCCCGGTGATGTCGCCGCCGAGTGCGACGCCACCTGCGGGGTCGCCGAGGGAGCCCACGGCTCCGCCGCCGAGCGGCGCTCCCGGCTCGGGATCCGATCGCAAGCCGGCGGAAAGGGGCCGCCCGAGCTACACCGCGCCACCTGCGGCTCCGACGGCACCGGTCGCGCCGTCCGCGCCTCAGCATCCACAGCCGAGCTTCCCGCGTCCCGACTCCGGTCGGCCGCGCACGTGGACGCCGTCGCCGGCTCCCGATCCGCGCGAACGTCCCACCTCGCCGTCCGACACGCGGTGGACGCCCCGCCCCTCGGGTGCCTGGATGCCGAATGCGCGGCCTGCGTCGGGATGGGCGAGCGCCGAGCCCCTGGACGAGCGCGACGGTGCCCGGGACTTCTCGCAGCGCGCGGCGGTCACGGCTCACGCCCGCGAGCGGCAGCCCGTCGCTGACTTCGACGAGGCCGAGCGTGCGTACGCACCGGCCCGTGAGGAGCGGCGTGCGAACCGTTACACCGTGAACCCTCCGGTGCAGCGCTTCGCCGCGCGCCCCGACGCCGAGCCGCGTGCGCCGATCGCCCCGCCCGCGGACGTGGA
>CAYVDO010000391.1:0-7606 GCA_964450125.1 uncultured bacterium | reverse complement strand
TGAAAGCTCGGCGCAAACCTTTGCACCCCATGCGACCCGAGTCCCGGTGCATCGCCTCCTGAGTCGCGATCGCATCGGTCTTTGACAACCCGGCAGGATCAATCGCTGGGCCAGCGCGTGCAGGGCGCACGTCGGTGCTCAGCGTTCCTCCCCCACGTCCCGATCCCATGGCACTGCCGTGGGAGTCCGACGTCACGGGAAGGGGGAAGTCGTCCGCGGCCGACATCCCGGTCGCGGCGTCGAGCGTCGGACGAGCACTCGCCGGCTCACTCCTCTTGAGTCTCCCCGCCCCCCTGGCGGCGGTTCGGTCTACCCACCGAACCACGCGCCAGGGGCGTGGTTCACATCGGAGGTCCCATGTCCGCAGTCGACTCACTCACCGCGCTCTTCGGCCCGGTGATCCACCGCTACACCCGCGCCCAGGCCCTGGCCGACGGCGTGCTCATCGACGTCAGTGACACGGCCCGCGAGGCCGGTATCACTCTCCCCGTCGCCCTCACGCAGCGCCTCTGGGCGGAATGGATCGTCCCGCACGAGGACGATCGCGCCCTCTGCCAATCCGAGTCCGGGCGCCTCTGGGACGTGCTCTGGATGCTCACCGTGGCGATCCGTCAGCAGCCCGACACGGCGAACGCTTCGCGCCTCACCTACGAGGTGCTCTTCCGACGCGGCGCGCGCCTCGAGTGCGTCACGCTCGAGGCGGTGTGCGGGCCCGGCGACGAGGCCGAGCCCGTGATCACCGTGATGTTGCCGGGCGAGGACTGACGCACGGTCCCCGTGCCTCCCCGGTTCGAACCGAGCCTCACCCCATTCCTTCAGCCCTTGGGCTGTCTCCACCTCCCGCCTCCCGGCGGCGGTCTTCCCGACCGCGTTGCCGGGAACGGCGCGGTCCACGAGGGCAACACCCATGACGAACGCTCATTCGAATCTCGTTCCTCCCTCCTCGCGCTCCACGCGGCGGAAGCCCTGGCGCTTCGTGGTGGCGATCGACGTGACCGACACATCGCTCGATGCCGCGTACGCCCAGTTGCACGTGCTCCTCGCACGGTGCGCCTGGGAATCGAGCGACGAGGCGTACGACCCGACGGGGGATCCCGTCGACGACGAAGCGCTCGCCTCCGCACGGATGCGCGTGCTGGCTGCGATGCCGGACTGACCGGCGCAAGCGAAACCCCCGAGCCTCTCGGCTCGTCGTCCCGAACCGGCGGTGCAACGACCCGTTGCGCCGCCCGGTCGGGGGCGGCGCGTGGAGAGTGCCATGGCAGGAAAGAAGCAGTTGGACCGTCCCGCCGCGATCCGCGCGCGAGACGCAGGCATGCAGGTGGTCGCCACCACGTCGGTGTCCGCGCTGCCCGATGGCTGGAGGGTGGCGGATGCGTCACCCGATGCGGATGGGGTCGGCCTCTTCGGCCCCGCCGGCGAAGAGATCCAGATCCGTCCCACGCGGGCGCGGTGGGTGCTCACGGCTTTCGGCCCCCCATACCGAGGCGCCCCACTGAACCTGACCACGGGCCAACGCCCACTGCGAATCTGTGTCCGCCCGGCGCGTACCGTGCCGGCGATCGCCGAAGACGTACTGCGGCGACTCATCCCACGCTACCGCGAGGAATACGATCGACAGCGCGTGCGAATCCGCGAGTGGATCGAGCGCGATCGTAGCCGCGAGGCCTTGGCGCGCGAGCTCGCAGCTCTCTCCGGAGGAATCCTCCTCGAGCCAGCGTTCGCCGTGCGGGTTGTCGATCCCCACGGCGCGCGCGGAGCGCGCTTCGAGGTCGAGTCGAACGGTGAGGTGCGAATGAACGCCACGAGCCTCTCGGCGGCAGACGCCCGCGCGCTCGCACGCGTGCTCGGTGCGACCGACCAAGCGTCCGTCGACGCGACCGTCGCGAATCCGGTGCCGGTTCCGAAGTCCGCACCCGCCTGCTTCCAGACGACCTGCGCCGCCTGCGGCGTCGCCGATCGCCTGGTGGTCGTCACGCCCGTGATCCACGGTCGTATGCCCCTTCGCCCGTCGGGCTTCTCGCTCGACGATCGCGACGAGTCGGACCAGGAATGGCTCCGATGCCTGGACTGCGGCGACGAGCGCGAGCTCAGGGAGTACGCGCTCGAGCGCGCCGCAGAGGATTTGGATGAAGACGACGACGGATCCGTCGGATCCGCACGCGTGGAGTGCTTCGTCGAGAGCACCTGAGCGCTCGCTCGCGGCATGGGTGTTGCGGTGGCGCTCATCGCGCGACCCTCATGAGATACGCACCCGGCGGACCGCGACGCTCCTGCGGCCTCGCGTGAAGGTCCGAGCCACGAGCGGCAGTCCGCGCTCCCCGAGGGCGGCTCGGCCTGCGCAAACGTTTGCCCAACCGGCGGTGATACCGCGCGACCCACCCACCTTCGGTGGGCCACCGCAGCGCGGTGGGGATCGAACGATCCCCGCCACGACGGGGGGCGGATCGGAGGAGACGTGTGATGGTGATGAGTCAGGATCGAGTGCTGGAGTTGGAGAAGCGGCTTTCGGATGTGCAGGGCCGCTTCCAGGAAGAGATGGCCGAGAAGCGCGCCATCGATAGCGGGCTCAGCTTTCCCGCATCGTCCAGCAGTGTGTTGGCGCCTGCATTGGTGGCGGCTGCGGTACGCATGGAACTGCTTCACCCACGCCTGCTGATCGTGGCGCTGTCCGGGCTTGCTGCGGTGACCGTCGCCCAAGTGCTCGTGGCGCACGTGTGGGCGGGATATCGCTACGGACAGCGCCCGACACTCGAGGAGGAAGAAGCGTTGCGCCGGACGGCACGGGTCGCCGTCGAAAAGGGAACGTTGCTCGCTCTGCGGGCGCGCTCGGCACATGCCACCTCGGTGGCCTCGGCCGATGAGATCTACTTGTTGGAGATGCTGCGCCGCATGCGGGCGGTGGTCGACGTGGCAGCCGATCTCAACAAGCGGCGTCGCGATCGCTTTCAGGTGATCGTCGCGCTGCTCCTCGTCGGCCTCATGGGACTCATACTCTGTGGTACCCTGGCGCTCAGCTTGGAGGGGACGCCATGAAGCGTCGACAGAGCACGCAAGCGCCCGCGACGGATGCAACCGGGTTCGATGCCATCCCGGTTCGATACCTGGGCCTCTTCGAGTACGGTCCCAAGCCGACACCCTACCGGCCGAAGACCGCGGACGAGCTTGCCGAAGAAGTCGCGGCGGCGATCCTCGCGGAATGCGATGCGGAGGGATCCGTCGAGCCCGACTCCACGAACTGATCCTGCCGGGTTACCCACGAGGCCCGGAGAGGCGTTCCTCTCCGGGCCTTTCTCTTTCCAGCGATGGCTCGTCGCAACGTCGAACGTCTACCGGCGAGTGCGCCCGCGCTGCCCCGTCGCCCGGCTCGCCTCGCTTTCGAGGCCCACCGCGAGGGAACTCGAAGGCCCGCGGATCCATGCCCTCGACGTCGAGAAGCTCCGCAGGTCTCACCCGAAGCGCCTGCGCCATGCGAAATAGGGTGTCGAGCCGCGGCGCACGGCAGCGGTGGACACCGAATCGGGTACGGCGCACTCGCCGACACCCGGGCGCTCGAATGTCCCGGCGTCGGAGCCATCGCCGTGCTGGGCCTCGTCGGGGACACATCTCGTCGTGCGCTGGTGCTCAGCACGTGAACCGTGCCCGTGCCGCAACGGCACGATCACGCGCAGCGAGCAGTCGCGGCTGCACCGACCAGCGCGTGCGAGCAAGCGCGCGCTGCGAGGGAGACGCCCTCCCTTACTCGAGCAGGATCCGGAGCGAAGGAGCGCCTGCCCTCGCTCGGCGTGTCGGCACGAAGGACCTCGTCGAACGCTCCAAACGAGAACGCGCACGTCGAGAGGTCTCGGTCGCGCTGTACATGCGGTGCTGATGTCCGTCGATTACGCCCTCGCCCTCGACCAAGGCGTCGTGCTCTCCGTCCATCCCGGGCGTCTCACGGACGTCGATGTCCTCGAGCACGCACCGCGCCTCTTCTCCGATCCGCGATTTCACTCGGGACTCCACGAGTTGGTGGATGGCCGCGGGATCACCGATCTCGCGGTGACCTCCGCAGGCGTCCGGCGGATGGCTGTCGCCAGTCTTTTCTCTGCGATCGCGTCGCGCGCTCGTGGCCGCGACGCCGGCCCCGTTTGGGCTTGCGCGGATCTTTCAGATCTCGCGTAGCCGAGGCCCCGAGCAAATCGGCGTGCTCGACGAGATCGATGAAGCGCGCCGTTGGATCTCTGGCGCGCTGGATCGGCCTCTGCGTTCGGCGTGATCGGTTCGCTCCTGCTCTTCTCCTCCGAAATGTTGAAAACGACCATCCCAGATGAACGTCGAGAGGCGGTGGCGTCGGATCGCGGTTGGCGCCGCTCGGCCTGCTGATCGAGGGTGTCGCTGCAATCCGCTCGATGGATTGGTGACGGCCGGGAGCACGGGGATGCGCTGTGCGGATCGGGTGGTCTCAATGGGGGAAGCTCCCTGGATTGACAGAAACTGGCGGAAGCTCGATTTCGTCGTCCCCGGGCGCACGGATCGCCGAACTCGCCATCACAGCGGGGGCACCAGCACGCGGGCCGCTCAGTTGCAGCGTCGCCGCCGGAGGTGTATGGGTCTAGCTAGTGGCAGTCTCGGCTGTCGATGGGCTGATGATGGCATTTGCCGGAACTTAAGGAGGGGGTATGAACCTTCGCGTCGCACTCGCTGCCACGGTCTGCATTCTCTCGGTCCCGTTGCCAGCCAGTGCCGCCTGCACCTTTCTGCAGGATGGATGTCCGAACGTCGAAGGGGGCGACCCAGCGTCCACCTGGTACTGCGACCCTTTCCCTTTCGCCAGTCCTCAATGTGACGCTGTCGTCGACGGAGATGAACAAGATGTTCAGGGATCGCCTGACACGAACGCCCATTACTCGATGGTGGGGTTCGAATACGACAGCGAGAAAGTGTTGGTCCTCGATGGAACCTTCGCCGAGGGGCGATTCGAGAACGTGACGATCGACTTCTACGCTTACAACGAGGCACACGCGAAGTACTACTACCTGAAATCCGTGGTCGTGAACGACTTCGACGAACAGAACGATACGGCCGCAAGCTGTGGGGTGGTCGGGATTGATGGCAATCCGGACCCCAACTGCGGCCCCGACATCCAGCCGGCCGCGAACGAGTGCAACCCAGCGACGAACGATCCGCCATCGTCGTGCTTCGGAGACGACTACCAGATTGCCATTGTGGATGGCGCTTCGGCCAGCGCCTGGCAGCAGAGCCACCCCGAGACCACGAACACGATCCCGGTCGAGGTGGACGCGCAGACGGTTGCTGCGGTGCGCGTCACATGGCGGTACTACACGCCAGATGGCAAGACGGACTCGCCCCCCCCGGGAATAACCTGGAAAGCACTAGATGGAAGCCCGGTGAGTCCGCCGACCGCGATCGCGGCGGGCGGATCCGTATTTGAGGACGATCCGAACTGTCCTGCTGGAGAATGTGCGTCCGGTGCGCCTCCACCGTGCACGGGTGCTGGGTGTACCGTGAACATGTATCGGCCCATCTTCGTCGCCACGACGGCACCCAATCCCGCCACGGAGTACCTGGCGACCACGATCAAGCGCCGGAGCGGCATCCTAAATAACATCGACCTGGTTGTCTTCACGTGGCAGCCGCCAGACCTGTCGGCGACGGGCTACCCCGCAGTCGCGCTGTCGGGAAACGAAGACATGCGGTACTGGTCCTTCTGCATCGGAAACGGAATGACCACGGACCAATGTGTCACCGATAGCCATCCTCCGAGCGGCGGTCTACCGGCCAGCGGGAAGTGGCGTCTCATCGTCGGCCCACCAAACCCCGAGAGCGTGTATGTGGACTGCGTGGGGAACGGCGGGCTCGGTACGTCACTTGCGACCTGCGCTGATCGGCGAGGCGATTACTACTTGAGCTGGGGCGGAGGCGTCGGTGTCGTGCGGGTGCCCCTCTATCGCAATACGATGGTGACGCCGAACTGGGCGGGCCGAATCTACGAGCAGCTCGCGCCGTGCAACCAGGTGAGCTGTCCAGCCGCGAACGCCGTTCTTGGCGACTACGGCCCGATTGGAAAGCATTGCCTGCTGTCTGATTACTCCTGGAACACGGGGAACTGCGACTCGTAGGCCGGCTGCACGCGCATTGGCGACGAATTTCCACTTCGAAAGTGCGGTCACTCTCCGATGCGGATCGGATGGGAGAAGCCACAGCCCCTCGTGACTGCGCCGCCGGACTAGGCGCTACGGGTGCGCCGGAGGCTGGGGCCGAGGAGTACTGGCGGGCCACCCGGCGCACGGTGCCCGTCTGTTGCCTACGTCGTTCTTCGACCGCATTCAACAACCAAGCGCCGACGAGGTCGCCTGGAGCGAGGTGGTCGCGTCCGCGTGGCGACAGTAGCGTGCGAACGCGCTGAACTGCCGCCGCCGCGCTCTCTTTCAGGCGGTCGTCGCGTGGCTCTTGATCGGCCTGCTGTGCCTGGCGGTCTGTGGTACGCCCTTGCTACGCGGTGAGGCCATGAAGCTGTGGCGGCGAAAGACCCAGAAAAGCGCAGAGCGCGAGCCGACGCTATTCGACAGCGTCCCCGAGTGCGCCGACGGTTTGTTTGAATAGCCGCCGATTCCGGCGCCGTACCAACCCAAGACCGTCGACGAGCTCGCGGCGGAAGCCGCAGGCGCTCGTTCTTGTCGCCGAGTTGGATCGCGAGGGCTCAACGGAGCCCGATCCGCGCACCTGATCCTGCCGGTTTGTCGATGAGGCCCGAAGAGGCATTCCTATCCGGGCCGATCTGTCTCTCGGCCTGGATCCTCCTCCCCCACGGTGGACCCGCAGGTCGGTGAGCCTGCGACCCAGGTCGTGCCGACAATCCGAGTGCAACGTCACTTCGGGAGGCGCTAGTGTCCGTCGAGCAGGGACACGGAGCGCACGGCACGGCCCGAATCGAGACGAGGGCACGCGCGCGAACCGCTCGGCGAGATCGGCCGGCTGCAGATGGAGCCGCGCGTGCGCGAGGCGTTCGGCGTTGTGGTCGATCTCAACCAGCAGCGTCGCAATCGAAATTAGGTGATCGGCGCGCTGTTTGTCGTTGGGCTCGTGGGCCAGTTGCTCCGCGGTACCCTGGCGCTCCGTGCGGAGGGAACGCCATGAAGCGTCGTCAGGCTACGCAAGCCCACGCGACGGACGCGGGCGGGTTCGACGCGATCCCAATCCGATATCTTGGGCTCTTCGAAAGCGGTCCCACGTCGACACCCTTCCGGCCGAAGACCGCGGACGAGCTTGCCGAAGAAATCGCGGTGGCGATCCTCGTGGAATCCCACGCGAAAGGCTCCACCGAGCCGGACGCCACGAACTGATCCTGCCGGGTGACTCACGGGGCCCAGAGAGCAGATGCGCTCCGGGCCCTGCTGTCTTCGGCATCGTACCTTCCAGGCTGAACGGTCGAATGCCGGTGAGCGCTGGGCCATGCGCACTGTCGCCGGCTGGGGTCGGTGCGCGAGCCTGCCGACATACGCGGCCATCCAGAGAAGATTGAGCCGCGGGGCACTACCGCGATTGGTGGGCGGACGAGTTGCACCCCACTCCCGAGGGCTTCGCAGTGGTGGCGGAACGATTT